>CAYQDX010000089.1:0-12655 GCA_964416345.1 uncultured Ectothiorhodospiraceae bacterium | reverse complement strand
CCACCAGGGCCATCTCCCCAAAGATGTCGCCGGGACCCAGCGCCGCGTTGTTCCGGCGGCTCGACCCCTCTCCGGTGTAGATCTCCACGCGTCCGCGGGTGATCACATACATGCCCAGCCCTGCGGCGCCCTCCTCGAGGATCTTGGTGTCCGCCGGGAACTCCTTGGCCAGGCACAGGGCCGCGAGCCGCCGGATGTCCTGGCGTCCCAGCTCGGCGAAGATGGGCACGCGGGTCAGCAGCGCCTCAGCGTCGGCGCTCATGGGCTCCTCGCCGGGAGAGTATCCACACCCCCACCAGGCCGGCCCCCAGATAGGTCCCGGCGGCGAGCGCCTCGCCCGGCGGGGCGAGGTCCAGCGCGCCCAGCGCCGCATGGACTAGCAGCACCAGGGAGGCCATCAGCAGCCCGGCCGCCAGGGCCGAGGCCGGCATGTCGTGCTTCGGCTCGCGGGGCTCCTGCGCCTGGTGTGCGGCGGGGCGGGCGGAATCGGCGACTCGCTCGAGGACCGCGGTGCCGGTCTCCACCAGCCGGTAGACGGTCTCCGGGAACGCGCCGGGTCCCAGCTGCTCCCGCAGGCGCACCGCTGCGGCGATGACCCGCAGGTCATCCAGGCCCTGGCGCAGGCCGTCCCGGCTCGGCGCCAGCGCTTCGGCATGGCGCTCCAGGCACAGCAGCGCCCGAGCGAAGGTTGCGGCCTGGGGCAGCAGCGGGTGACCGGCCTGGCGAGCCAGGCGCGAGTATATGAGCACGGTATCCGCACAGCGCTCGCCCGGGTGGCTGTCGCTCCAGCCCCCGGTGCGGAAGGGCTCGGCCTGACGCAGCTGGTGGTAGAGCTTCCGATAGCTCAGTGCACCGCGGCTACGGGTGCTGATGGCCGGCAGCAGGGCACAGACCCGGTCAGGGCGGCTGGTCGCGGCGGCCACCAGAAAACGCAGCAGGTCGACGCGAAGCTCCGGGTCGATGCGCCCGAATGTGCCTCCGCAGATGCCGATGCGCCCGTCCGCCAGCTGCAACAGCTCCCCGGCCTCCAAGTGCTCCGGACAAACCGGGGCGAGCAGGGCCTGCTGGAGCCAGCTCAGGCTGACGCGCCGGGCCACGTCCGAGTCGCCCGGCTCCAGCGGCCGGCTATCCGGGAGGACGCGCACGGCGAGCAGTTGCCGGCTGCACCAGGGCCGCAGCACCTCGGCCGCCACCAGTCCGTCGGGGGCGCCTCCGCCTTGACTCAGCTCGACCAACCCGTTGGCGGTGGCCCGCAGGTCCAGGCGGTGCTGCAGGAATTCGGGGAAATCGTCCAAGGCCGCCGGCATGTCCAGTAGGCCGCCATCCAAGGTGCCGACCCGCGCCGGGCCCAGGGTCTGTAGCAGGTCCGCCTCGCGGGCCCACTGGGCCTCCAGATCCGGGCGCACCAGCTTGAGCCGGACCTCGGCGCCGTCGGGGAGACGCGCGCTGTGCCATTGGAACAGTGGACTCCAGTGCGCCGCGCCGCCAAGGCTGGCGAGCTCGCCGCCGCGCCGGCCCAGCTCGAGTCGGATGATCCGCTCGGCTTGCTCCTGCGGGAACGGATGCGGCCGGCGGCTGGGCTGCGCCAGGGCGTCGGTGTCCGCTCGCGGGAGCAGGTCGCAGCGCAAGGAAAGGTAGCCGGCAAAGGCGGCGTACAGGGGACCCAGGTCGTCCAGGACCGCCCGCAGGCGGGTGGCGGGAGAGTGCACGCCGCCCAGCAGGCCTTCCCGGCGAGCGGCCCAGCCGCGCGGGGCGAGCAGTCCTGCGACCCGCAGGCGCTCGCGAATCTCGCGTGCGCGCCCGTGTCGCCAGCCACGACTGGTGGGCTCCGCCGGGTCTGGGCGGAGGGCGGCCAATCAGCCGCCGTCCGCCAGGTCGGAGACCTCCGCCACGTAGTCTTCGGCCGGCTCCTCGCCGGAGCCCTTGCCCTTGGCAATCTTGCGTAGGCTCTCGGCAGATTTCTCGGCCATGTCTGCCGCTAGATTCACCACTTTGTCGGGTTTGATGCGCTCGGACTTTGCGATGTCGAACAGCAGATCGAGCAGCTCCCGCTGGAAGCGCTCGCCGGACTCGTATAGACGCTGGGCGCGCTCACCGAAGTGCTGCTCCGCCGCGGAGCGCACGTTGTCCAGATCGCCTCGGATCCGGTCTTCCCGATGGTCGCCTTCGGCCTCGTGCTCCAGCAGGTGCCGCAGCTGCTCGAGGCCGAGTAAGGTCATTGCGAGAGAAAAGCCGAACAGGGATTTCGTCAGCTCGCGCATCGTAGAACTCCTATTTAATTTGCGCACCTCGACGCCGTCGGCCGGGTGCATGGGTGTGTAGATCTACCAGGGAACCGATGCCCCTAAGTTGGCGGCAATCCGCGGGCTGGTCAAGTCCCGCGCAGGCGCCACAGCAGAGCGCCGGCCGCGGCCGCGCCGACCGCCACCGCCGCGGTGAACAGGTTGAGGCCCCATTGGGGCGGGCAGACCTGCGCGAGCAGGGCGGAGCCGAAGGCGAGGCCACCCAGGGCGAGCCGGCGCCAGGCCGAGGAGACTGCCGGGGGTCGCGCCTCCCACTGGGGCTCGGCCTCACTCTCTGACAGTCCGCGGTCCACGTCCGCCGGGGCCGGCTGCAGGCAGAGCATCAGCTCGCCCGCCAGATCCGCCATGTGCTCTGTGGACCCCCAGTGTCGCCAGACGTTCTCCTGCAGGTATTCCAGGCAGACCCGCTCCAGATAGTCGTTGACGCGCAGACCCGGGGCGAAGCGCTTCACCAGCCCGTCGGCGGTGATCACCGAGCGCAGGTAGCGGATGACGTCCGGGGTGGGCCAGAGGCCGGTCAGCCGGGACAGGCGCAGCATGTCCACCATGATCACGCTGAAGCTCACCCGCAGCCGCGGATGGGTGCCGCCGCGGTCGAACCACTTGTCCAGCAACCCGTCCAGCGCCCGGCGGAAGCCTTCCACGTCCGAGCTCCGCTCCACCACGGCGATGCGCAGGAAGTAGGTCATCATGGCGTCCAGGTCGGCCCGGGTCAGGGCCAGGGTCAGGGAGACCATGGTGCGGCGCGAGTGCACCGAGAGCGAGCCGGTGATGCCGAAGTCCACGTAGCCGACTACATTGTCGGCCAGGATGAGCAGGTTTCCCGGGTGCAGATCGGCATGGAACAACCCATGGTGGAAGGCATCGCTGACGAAGTTGCGCACGATGTTGCGCGCTACCCGCTCGCCGTCGAAGCCCTGCTCGGCCAGCCGCCGCCGCAGGGCTGGGTCCGGCTGCCGCAGGCTGCGTATGTAATCCAGCACCATGGGGCCTTCCAGGAAGTCCGCCACCAGGATGCGCGGCGTGCTGTAGTCGGACAGCACCTCGGGCACGGCGGAGCGGGGGTTGTCCCGAGCGTTGCGGGCCAGGGCGGCCATGAATCGCGCCTCGTAGCGATAGTCCAGCTCCTCGTGGGTCCAGGCACAGAACTCCCGCAGCATTTGCACCAGCCAGCGCCAGCGCGAGAGCCGCAGGGTCTCCACGGTCGAGGCCGCCAGGCGCAGCACCAGCACGTCGGCGGCGAAGTCCAGCTCCACGGTGGGCCTGCGCACCTTCACCGCGAGCTTGCGCCCGTTTAGGTACGCCACGTGCACCTGCCCGATGGACGCGGAGGCGATGGGCAGGGGCTCGAAGCGCTGGAAGATCTCCCGCGGGCCGCGGCCCAGATCCTCCACGAATGTGCGCTCCACCTCCCCGTAGTGAAACGGCGGCACCTTGTCCAGCAGGTCGAACAGGGCATCGCAGTAAGCCACCGGCAGGGCATCGGGCTGCAGGGACAGCACCTGGCCGAGCTTGATGTAGCTGCCGCCCAGATCCTCCAGCAGCTGGCGCAGCCGCGCCGGACCATCGAGCAAGGCCCGCCCGCGCCGCAGGCGGGCCCAGGCGAGGGCTACTCCGTGCCGGGCGAGCACGGATCCCACTCGGAGCATGCGGCGCAGCTTGATGAGGCGGGCCATGCGCTTTAGTAGTCCGGATAGAGGATGGCGCCCTCCGCCTTGAGGCTGCCGTCCAGGTAGCGTGCCTTGAGCAGGCTCCGCTGGAGCTTGCCGTTGGGGGTGCGGGGGATGCTGTGGGGGGCGAGCAGCAGCACCCGAGCGGGCCTGAAGCCGAGCAGCCGGTGGCAGCGGCGCACGATCGCCGCCGCGGTGGATGCCAGTGCCTCCCGGGCACCATGAGTGCCGCGCAGCTCGGCGCATAGGTGGAGCTGCTCGCCCTCGACGCCGCCGCGGTCGATGCCGAGCGCCGCGGCATGGCGCACCGCCGGGACGGCCTCGGCGGCCTCTTCCGCCTCCTGGGGAGCAAGGTTCTGGCCGGCATGGAGGATGATGTCCTTGCTGCGTCCGACGACGTAGAGGCGGCCCCGGGCGTCGAGGTAGCCCAGGTCGCCGGTGCAGAGATGACCGTCCTCGGTGTACAGGGCGGCGTTGGCCGCCGGATTGCGCAGATAGCCCCGGGTCGTCGCGGCGCCGTGCACCAGGATCTCGCCCACCTCGCCCGGGGCGGCGGCTCCGGCGATGCGCACCCGGATGCCGGGAAAGGGCGGGCCAACGCACACCACTCCGCGGGCGTCAACGGCGATCTCTGCGCCGGGGGTCCAGGTGCTGACCCCGACGGTGGCCTCCGCCAGCCCGTAGCCGGGCACCATGACGTGGCCCAGGCCGAAGGCCCGCTCGAAGCTCTCGATGGTGGCGGCGCGCACCGGCTCGGCGGCGTCCAGGGCCACCCGCAGGCTGGAGAGGTCGTAGCGGGCCGGATCCCGCAGCCGGTACAGCACGTAGCGGTAGGCGAAATCCGGCGCCGCGGTGAGGGTGCCGTGATGGTCCTGGATGGCCTGCAGCCAGGCGTGGACATTGGTGAGCCGGGTGGGCAGCAGGATGAGCCGGGCGCCCAGGCAGAACGGGACCATGGACATCAGCACCAGGCCCATGTCGTGATAGAGAGGCAGCCAGCTCACGAACACGTCCTCCCGGGTGATGCGCATGCCGGCGATGAGCTGCTGCAGGTTCGCCAGCACGTTGGCGTGGGAGAGCTGCACGCCCTTGGGGTCCCCGGTGCTGCCGGAGGTGTACTGGATGAAGCACAGATCCTCCGGCTGCGCCGCCGGCATGTCGGCCGTACCGGCCCCTTCCAGGACCTCGGCAACGGTCAGCCCGCTCTGCTCGACGATGACCGCCCGGGCGCCGCAATGACGGCGGACGGCCTCCAGCCGCTCCGCACTGGAGCCCGGCCACAGGGGAGCCGGCACCAGGCCGGCGCGCAGCGCCCCGTAGAAGGCCACGAAGAACTCCGGTCCGTTGGGCAGGGCCAGCACCAGTGGCTCGCCAGGCTGGAAGCCACACCCGAGCAGGCCGGCCCCGAACCGTCCGGCCTGCTTCCATAGCTCGCCGTAGCCGGTCTCGTGCTCGCCGTAGCGCAGCGCGCTGGCTTTGGGCGCCTCTTGGGCGCGCAGCGCCAGCGCCTCCACCAGCGTGGCGACCGGCCTCATGCTCAGGCGGCGCTCGAGTAGTGCTCCACGACCGCCACCAAGTCCGCCACGTTTCGTATGTCCGGCAGCTCGCTCTCCGCAATCTCGATGGCGAAGCGCTCCTCCACGGAGGCGATGATATTGACGATGTCCGAGGACTCGGCCCCCAGCTCTTCGACGATCAGGGCCTGCGGGTCGACCACGTCTAGCCCGAGCTGATTACGCAGCACCTCGACCACGGCTGCCTGGATGCTTGGGTCGGCCATAAAGTTTGCTCCTTGGTTCTTCAAAGCTTGGTATTGCGCAATCACACATCCGTCTGCAGCAGATCCAGCATCTGCTCGGTGAGCCGGGCTGCGGTGGCGGCGTCCATATCGGAGTCCAGGTAGAGGGTATCCCAGACCAGGCGGTCGGCGTAGATCCGTGCCTGGGCGGTGTACTCGGGGCCGAGCGTGAAATTGCTCACCCAGGCGTGCAGCCCGGCGAGACGAATCTCGCCATATTGCTCCGCCACGCCCGCCACCCCGGTGTAGCTCAGGGCAGCGTGGGCCATGCGCATGCGCCTCAGGCCCAGAATCATGCGCATCACGCTACGGGTGAGCAACAGGCTGAGGGCCTTGTCGCCACGCCGCGCGGCGGCATGAGTCTGTCGATTCAGGACGCCCGCTAGCCGCCAAAGATCCATATCCTCGCGCACCAGCGTGGTCATCCGCATCATGGCGAAGTGGCTGCCGAGGTGCTCCGGGCCGATGGGCGGGTGCAGATAGGGCCGCAGGCTGGCGAACACGAAGCTGCGCAGGGGTAGGTTGCCGCGGCCGTAGAGCTCGCGCTTCAGCACCAGCAGCATGGCGGCGCAAAGGGCGCTGTTCAGCGTCACCCGCCGCCGACGGCAGCGCCGCACCAGTGCCGAGGTAGCCTCCCGGTCGAGGTCGCGGTGCAGTACCCGGCAACGACCGCTCGCGTGGATGGGGGCCCGGCGCATGCCCCGGGCACGGCGCTGGTACCGGATCTCATCGGCAATCTGGCGGCCCAGGAAGCCCAGGCGCCGCAGGACGCCCCGCCAGCCTCGAAGCTCGGGCGGGAAGCCGGACTCGGTGGCGGGAGCCAGGGATAGCTCTGGCAGCACCGTATCCGCCGCCGCACAAAGGCTCAGCAGCTCGTGCATCAGGTTGGCGGCCGAGGCGGCATCGACCACTGCGTGCTGCAGGCACAGCACCAGCTCGGCGGCGGCCTCCGCGCCGCCGTAGAGATAGACGCCACGTATGGGCGGACCGGTCGCCAGGTCGAATGGCGTGGCGAGCGCCTGCTCCACTACCGCTCGCCACTGCTCGGCCGAGGTCCTGGGCAGCAGCCGCAGCGGAATTTCGGACACGCCCTGTAGGGCATAGTAAAAGCGATGCCGGTGGCGCTCCACCCGGGCCCGCAGCAGCGGATGGCGCCGCTGCAGCGCCGCCAGCGCCTGGCTCACCCGCTCCGGGGGCGGGGCGCCGAGCAGCAGCACCGCGATGGCAACGTTGAACGGGAAGTGGGCGTTGACGACGACCTGTGTGGTCTCGAATACTCCGAGGGCGCGCTGCATCGGAGCCCCCGCCGCGCCGTCAGAAGCGGTAGCTCATCCCCAGATGCAGCACGTCGCCGTGATTCGCCAGGACCTGCAGATCCGGGCCGAAGGGGTTCTCGACCGGATTCGGATTGGTGTTGAACTGGTTGTGCTTGATGGAGTGCTCCCAGCCCACGTCCACCCGGTAGCGCTTCTGCACATAGCTGTAGCCGATGGTCACGTGGCGCTCCACATGGGCGATGAACAGCGGCGAGATATACTCATCGGGGATGGGACTCTTGCCGTAGTTGTAGCCGGCGCGCAGGATGTGGTGCGGGGCGAGAGCGTATTCCAGCCCCAGGGCGATGACCAGCTGGTCGTCCCATTTCAGCTTGAACGGCACGCTAGGTGCCGTGATGGGCACCGGCAGGCTCGGGTTGGAGCCCTGCACGACCAGCTCGTCCATGGTCGCCGACCAGTTGATCCAGCGCAGGTCGCCCGCCAGCAGGAGCCTGGGCGTGAGGCGATAGGCGAAGCCTGCCTCGACTTCCTGGGGCAGGGCGAAGTCGCTCATCTTGGCGTCGTAGGCCACCCGTGCGGTGCCCAAATTCAGGTACAGGCTGCCGTCCTCCAAGTCCAGGGAGGTCTCGGTGGTGAGCGTCAGGGCCAGGCTCAGCTTGTCGCTGGCCCGGTAGTGCAGGCCGAAGCGTCCCGCCACCCCGGTGCCGGAGAGCCCGGAGATCTCCAGGCCGACGAAATCATCCTGGGTGCCGGGCAGGCCGTCGGGTCCCGGGGAGTAGGTGTTGGGAAACAGCCGGAAGGACTGCTTGGTGTAGCCGATCTGCAGCGCCGCCCCCAGGCGCAGGCGCTCGCTCATGCGGTAGGAGAAGGTGGGACTGATACGGGCGATCTTGACGTCGGTCTTGAGCTCGTCGGTGTTGCCGACCAGCGTGCGGATGTCCTCGAACTTCACCCCCAGGCCGCCGATGGCCTGGATGTTGATGCCCAGCGTCCAAGGCGAGTCGGCGCCCGGGCGCCGGGCATACTCGAAATAGGGCGCGGGAAATACCTTCTCCTTGGTGTTGGCATCGTTGGGTCCGAGAAGGGTATTGCGCATACCGCCGCGGGGCAGCAGAAGCGCGGTGCCCAGGTGCAGGGTGTTGATTTGCTCGCCGCCGATCGTGGCGGGGTTGCAGCCGGCGCAGTCGCCGTCCAGCGCCACGTCCGCGCCGCCCATCCCCGAGGAGCGGGCGTTGTAGCCGATGAGATTGATGCCGTTGATGGCGTCGACCGCGGGCGTCGCAGCGAGACATATCAGTGCCAAAAAGGTGCAAACTGTGCGTCGCATCACGAATCCCTCCCTATGCTTTTGTTATGGTGTCACCGTCGAGCCGAGGCATCGTGGAATGCTAGCACAGGGGGCCTGAGTCGAGGCTTGGGTCCCCGGCCTCACCCGCCGGAGCGTATACCGTGGCAAGCGCAATCTATCTCATCAATCCAAGCACCGACTTCCCCGTCTACTATGGGGCCGAGGTGTTTGCACGGCTCGGCCTGCCGCCGGCGGCCTTCATGGTCGACCTGACCGTGGCCACCGTCGCCGCCACGGTACCAGAGGAATTCGACGTCACCCTGTGCGATGAGGCCATCGCGCCCGCGGCGCTGGACCATACGGCCGGGATCATCGGCATCACCGGCAAGACCAGCCAGCGCCTGCGCATGCGAGAGCTGGCCCGCGAGTACCGCAGGCGGGGCAAGCTGGTCGTCATCGGCGGTCCCTATGCCTCCCTGGTGCCCGAGGAGGTGCGTCCCTATTGCGACATTCTGGTACGCGGCGAGCTGGAGACCGTGGCCGAGACGCTGTTCGCCGATCTGGCCGCCGGGCGCTGGAAGGCGGAGTATCACGGCGAGCCGGCGGATCTGGCGACCTCGCCCATGCCGCGCTGGGATCTCTATCCCACCGCCCAGGCCCTGCAGGGCTGCCTGCAGACCTCCCGGGGCTGCCCGTTTCGCTGCGAGTTTTGCGACACCATCGAATACGTCGGCCGGCGGCAGCGCCACAAGCCGGTGGCGGCCATCCTGCGGGAGCTCGAGGATCTCTACCGGCGCGGCTTTCGCTCCGTGTTCCTGGCGGACGACAATTTCACCGCCCACCGGTCCCGGGCTGGGGAGATTCTTACCGCCCTGGCGCAGTGGAACCGCAAGGCGCCGGCCGGTCCGGTGCATTTCTCCACCCAGCTCTCCGTGGACGCGGCGGACCATCCCGATCTGCTGGATCTGTGCAGCGCGGCCCGGCTGAGCGATGCCTTCGTGGGCATCGAGAGTCCCAGCGAGGAGAGCCTGCGGGAGTGCGGCAAGCAGCAAAACCTCAAGGGGGACCTGGTCGCACGCATCGAGACCCTGGTCGGGCACGGAGTGGGCGTCATCGGCGGGCTGATCGTGGGCTTCGACGCGGACGACGGCTCTATCTTCCAGCGCCAGCTCGACTTCGCCATGCAGACCCCGGTGCCGACCTATTCGGTCAACGCCCTCAATGCGCCACCGCCCACGCCCCTCTACCAGCGGATGAGTGCGGAAGGCAGATTGCTGGAAAACGAGCACGAGCCGATCACCCCCTGGTGGACCAACTTCTTTCCCGCCCGCATGACGATGGAGGAGCTACAGACAGGCGTGTATTGGCTGGTCCGCAAGCTCTACGAGCCGGAGGCTTTCGAGCTGCGCATGCGGCGCTTCATCGACTGCTACTCGGACCCGCAGCCGCTGCCGCGCGGGCAGGGCGGCCCGCGCCGGGAGATGAGCATCGCCGCCGTCGCCGTCGTGCGCACCATTCCGCGCATGGGGGGCGCCGAGGCCCGGATGTTCCGCAACGTGATGGCCGCGGCGCGACGCAAGCCCCAGGCCCAGCGACTCGTGATGGCCAACCTGCTGCGCTACGTGCAGGTTCGGGCCATGTTCCAGCCGGCCTGGGGAGAGCTTAGGCGTGCAGGGTGAGCTTGTCCGCTGGGAATCCAGATTCCGCCACTGGTCTGCAAGGCTCTATTCACGACCCTCGACTCTATTGAGGACCGCCTGAATCGCCGGCGCTACCTGGTGGGCGAGCAGATCACCGACGCCGATGGGCGGCTGCTGCCCGCGCTGCTACGCTTCGACGCCGTGCACTACTCCCATTTCAAGTGCAACATGCGGCGCCTGCGGGGCTTTCCCGGCCCGTGGGCCTATATGCGGGCGCTCTATTGGGAGCCTGGCGTGGTCCCTACGCTCTGGCTGGACCACATCAAGCTGCACTACTATGGCAGCCACCGCCATCTGAATCCCAGCGGCATCGTGCCGCTCGGGCCGGACATCGACTTCGGCGCCCCCTATGGGCGCGGCGCCAGAGGAGCCTCAACCGTGCTGAAGAACACCGACACCACCTATGGCGCCGTCGCCAGGGGCTTTCATTGGCTGCTGTTCGTGCTGCTCACGATTGCCGTCATCGTCGGCAACCTGCTGGACGAGATACCCAAGGGACCGACCAAGATCGAGGTGATCGGCCTGCACAAGTCCCTCGGCGTGCTGATCCTCGCCCTGGTGCTGCTGCGTCTGGCATGGCGGCTCATGAACGTCCGACCCGCGGATCCCACCGGCACGCCGCCCCTGCAGAACAAGCTCGCCCATGCCGTGCATTGGCTGCTCTATGCGGTCATGCTCCTGCAGCCCATCAGCGGGATCCTGATGTCCCAGGTGGAGGGTCACCCGGTCGGCTTCTTCGGCCTGTTCCAGCTCCCCACGCTGCTCGCCAAGAACGAGGCCCTGTCCCCGATCCTCAACGGGGCACACGCCACGATCTGGGTGGTGCTGGTGGTCCTGGTCATCGGTCATGCCGCCGCGGCACTCTATCACCACTACGTGATGAAGGACGACGTGCTCCGCCGCATGAGCCTGCGCCCCGGCACCTGAAGGCACCACTCCCCCTCATCTCCCCCTCCACCTTCTCACCCCTTCTCCCTCAGGGAGAAGGTTGGGATGAGGGGATCTCAACCATAGGATTTCCCACTCCCTTTCACCCCTACTCCCCCAGGGAGAAGGCCGGGATGAGGGGATCAAACCCAACGTGCCTCCTCTCCGACAGCTCCACGCTAGAGCCGCGCACGGGAAAGGCCCGCCCCGTCAATTACTCCTTAGCGCCTCCTGCGCCATCACGCGAGCATTTCCATCCCCAACCCTCGCACGGCCCGCTACTCAATCTCCCGAATAGCATCCGGCGACAGGCAGAGCTCCTCCATCAGCTCCCTCAGCAACGCCTTCTCCCGTACCATGAACCGCTCCCCGGCCCCAAATGGATAATGGGTCACCGCCGCCGCGGCGATGTCCAGACACTGCTCCAGTATGGTCTGCGCCCGGCGCTTGTGCATTGCCTTGCCGTCCGCCTCACAGATGACCGACCGCGCCAGCTGGTGCAGGGTCTTCAACAGCTCGAGCGACGGGCGCTGGTGGACGAAGCGATCCAGAAACTCATTGACCTCCTCCACCGTCAGGATCTCCTCCCCGGCGGCCTCCCGGCTCAGCTCCGCCAAGTGCTTGAGCGCATAGTCGTAGATGATGCTGATCTCGCCGTCCTGGTTTCTGCCGTCCGCCCACATCATCTCGATGAGCGGCACCAGCTCCAGCAGATAGATGTAGCCCCCGTTGAGGCCGTGCTCCATCTCCAGGATGTTGACAATCTCCTGCCGCGACAGAATGGCTGGAACATTCATCGGCTTTCCCCCCCTCCGCATTCCGGTGGCCCGAGCTCCCGGAGCTCGGACATACCGTCTGACTCCCGCCGGCCTGCTGCACCTCTGAGACTAAGGATAGTGTCTCGGGCATCGGGCACCAAGCCTGAGCGTGCCTGTAGGAGCGGCGGTAGAAGCCACCGGTACGCTTCGGGCCGACTGAAATGATGGCGTCTAGCTGGAAGGATACTGTACATATAGTCTTCTTTTGACCGGCATCTCCGATGGTGTCCTGGAGGCGTCTGCCCAAGGACCGAGCCCTTCATCGGGTCCCCGCTGGCCCGCAGAGCGCCGCGTAGCACAGCTCACCGTCTTCAGGTGGGAGGCGAGCCCCCTCGCCGATCACGCCACCGCCGTCGCCGAAAATTCCCGCGGCACGCTGACCTATTACCGAGAGAAAGGCAACCTCCCCGTAGGAGCCGAGCCCCCTCGGCGACTCTTGGACCGCATTGCCCGATCAGGCGCGACGGCCCCGTGTCGCCGCGCCCCATGGCGGCGGGATAATCTTCTTTGCTCGTCCGAAAGAAGCACGCCATCCCAGCTGAACCCGGGCTAGACACGATTCGGCCAGGGGCGAGCCTCCCACCGAGATAATGGCCGTCTTCTTGTAGGAGCCGAGCCCTCTCGGCGATTCTCGAGCGGAACTATCCCATCAGGCCTGACGAGTGGGTGTACCCGCGCCCCTTGCAGCGGCGTACGCGTCTTTGCTCATCCAGAAAAGAAGCGCACCGCCCCAATGCCCCGAATGCCGGCCCGACCGAAAGCGTCTCCGCCTTGTAGTCAAGGGGCAGGTTAGCCGGGTGCTCTTCCAGCGACTTCCATCCGTCGACTTCCAGATCCCTCTGCCGAATTGCCAAAGCGGCGAATCGTGGCAGCT
>CAYQDX010000088.1:0-12670 GCA_964416345.1 uncultured Ectothiorhodospiraceae bacterium | reverse complement strand
TCCCTGGCGCGGGAGCTACGAGGGTGCGCCGGATGACGGCAGCGTGTGGGAGAGTAACGCGACCGGCGCGGGGCGTGTCGTCCGCGGCGGGTCCTGGCGCGGCGACGCGCGGTCCTGCCGTTGTGCCGACCGCAGCGGGGGCGTGCCCGACGACCGCGACAACAACCTCGGCTTCCGCTGTGCCCGAGCTCAGGCGTGAGCCAGGCAGGCAAGGGAGCCTGGCGCAGCCCGGCCCGCGGAGCGGAGCAGGCCGGGCGGCGACAGGCGCAGCACGCGGTCGAGCGAACGCAGCAGGGGAACGGGTGGGTAGGACAGCGTGTTTGTCATTGCTGCCTACGAGCTTCGCGGCAAGCCGCCAATTGCCTATCGATATCGTGATCGGAGAAAGCGGAAATGAAGCAGAATGCGTTTCCACCCGGTTGGAACGAGAAGCGGGTCAAAGATGTTCTCGCCCACTATGAGTCGCAGACTGAGGAAGAAGCGCTAGCAGAGGATGAGGCCGCTTTCGAGGTTGCCGGCCAAACGGTGATGGAGATTCCTACAGAGCTGGTTCCAAAGGTTCGCGAGCTCATCGCGAAGCACAAAGTCGGCTGAGCCGAAGCGTGCAGGGGCGGTCATAAGGAAAGCGGGTCAGACTCGGTGTCTTGAGGAGTTGAAGCGTAACCGGTTTGCCAGGGGGTGGATGCGCTGCGCTTATCCACCCTACGGCTTGATTGTTCTCTCGCAAAGGCGCAAGGCGCGCAAAGAGAAGGCCATATGGTCATCAATGATTCCTTGGCGTCTTTGCGTCTTGGCGAGAAACTTACTGTTTCCGGTTTCCAGTTGATGTCACACTCGATCTAGAGCGCTTGTGGGAGCGGCCTTGGCCGCGATGGTCTTGTACGGGCTCAGAGGTAGCATCGCGGGCAAGCCCGCTCCCACCCTGGAGTCGTCGCATCTCCGTTTGCGTCAGAGTCGATATTGTGGCAGTCGGTGGAGGCTAGGACGCCGGCAGGGTGGCTAGGCTTTTCCACTTGCAGCCAATTTATCTTTCCGATCGGGCGCCAATGGCGCGAATTGCCGTCACGTCAAGCACACGCACGCCTTGCGCCGGTTGCCCGATTGCATACTGCAATGCTCTCAGCATCTGCTCGATGGTCACCAGGCCAAGCCGCCGGGCTCCCTCGCGCATGCCGGGCACGCAAGCGGCGAGCCAGTAGACGGGCAGCAGGGCAAGTGGCCAGCGGTGGCCGGGGCCGAGCACGTACCAGGGGCGCAGCACGGTCGCATTGAGGGGCGCGGCGCGGATCAGCGCCTCGGCGCGGCGCCGCGCATCGGTGTAGGCATGCATCACGGGCGCCGGATGCGCGACACTGACGTAGATGAAGTGCCCTACGCGTGCTTGCACGGCGGCGGCGACCGCGACGTCGGCCGAAGCGAGATCCACGCTGTCAAATTCGCGCGCTTTACGCGGACTCGGGTGCGCAACGCCGACCAGGTGCACGAAGGCTTCGCAGCCTTGTACGGCATCGACGTAGCTATTGGCAGCGAGTGCATTGCCCGTTTCGGCCTTGCAGCCATCTGGCAGGCGCGCGATCGATTGCGCTCGCGCGAGCGCGCGCACCTCGTGGCCCTGGTCGGCGAGCCGCGGAATCAAGCGGCGGCCGATGTAGCCGGTGCCGCCGGTCACAAAAATGCGCATCACATCTCTCCTGCTCGTTGTCTACGGACGGGACGGTCATGGGATGCTCCTGGGGGCGTTGGGGCGGATTTGCCTGCGATCCAGGGCGGGCCCAGGTCGGTTACGGTCCAACCGTTGGGGTAGCTGCGGTGGCACAGGTGGGTACGCAGCCGAGGTCGGGGCCGCACAGGCAGCAGGGCCAGCAGGTGGGCACGCAGGCGCAGCGCCCAGTGGGTCAGGCGTGCCAGCCAAGGTGGCGACTGGGCAAAACCAAAGGCGCGACGGCTGGCATCATCCAGCAGGGCCGGGATGGCAGCGCGCACCAAGGGCCGCAATAGTCGCGGGAACCAGGAGGCGAACAGCTCCCGGGTGGCTTCGCCGACCTGGCGGTTGCTGTCGGCATAGCGGTAGTGGGCCGCCGCGTAATCCCGGTGGTAGGAGGCAAACCCGTCCAAGGTGTCAGGGATATCCTGAATCCCCATACGCAACCCCACCTCGCGCCAGAAGTGGAACAGGGCCAGACGCTCCTGTGCGCTGGGCGGGCGCCGGCCGAACCGTTCGATCCAGTCCAGGGGTACGAAAACGAAGGTGGAGAGCACGTAGAGGAAGTCCGCATTGGAGATGGCAAAGCGGCCGTGGATGGCATTCATGCGTGCCAAGGCGGCCTGTCCCGTGCGGCTGTCGTAGCCATGCTCCATGAGGGTGCTAACGATCAGGTCGGTATCGTCGTAACGTTTTTGAGGCCGCTGGGCAAATTCGCCGGTCTTGTCTAGAAGGCCGGAGATGGATGGCACGCAATAGGTGCGGAAAAGGGCCAGCTCCAGCGCCCGGGTCATGTCCCAGGGGAATTCGTGGCAGGCCATGAGATAGACGATGCGCTGGTGGTCGCGTCGGGGGTCCAGACCCGTGATCTCTGTGAGAAAGTTGTGCTTCATCCCGGTTCTCTCCGCTCTATGGGTAATAAACGGGCCAGGCCTCGGGCCGGCCGGCGTATCACCCCATCAGGGCGCCCCTTGAGCAGGGGTGCCTGCCAGCGCATCCAGGGCTTGGCGAGCTGCGCCGCAACAGCGGCACGCCACGATGCAGACGTTCGGCTCGGCCGAGCGACTGACCTCGTGCTTGCCTTCAAATACGCCGGAGGATGTCCGTTGGATGTGAGGACATCGCAAAGCACATTCTGGACGTATATGGAGTAGAGCTCTGACCAATCGCAAGCGGGAGGGCAATTTTTGGCGCAGTCGCAGACAGGCGTTGCCTTTATAATGCTCCACAGCATGGACATACAAGAGACAACCGCCGTGGCCACCAATCCCGTAGCGGATCGAGATGCCTCGCTGGTGAGGTTGATTGCCCGTATGGCAGGGGGCGAGGAGGCGGCCGTGGGGGAGCTCTACGATGCCACCCTGGGCAAGGTCTACGGTCTAGCCCTGCGCATCACCGGTCGGCCAGAAGCTGCCGAGGATGTGGTCGCCGAGGTCTATCATCAGGCCTGGCGCCAAGCCGCCCAGTACCAGCCGGGTCGAGGCCGCCCTCTGACTTGGCTGTTGACGATGGCTCGCAGTCGGGCGCTGGATCAACTGCGCCGTCGAGACAGGGCCGAGCTCCATCCCGAGCCCGAAACCTTGGATGAGCCACTGGCAAGGGCGGAATGCGATCCCATCGACATGCTGCTGGCGGTGGAAAGGGCTGGCATACTACACGCCGCTCTCGCCCGTTTGAGCCCGATCCAGCGCCAATTGTTGGCCTTGGCCTTTTATCGGGACCTGACCCATCAGGAGATCGCCGAGCAGGCGCGCCTGCCGCTGGGCACGGTCAAGACCCACCTCCGCAAGGCCCTGCTCCGACTGAAGGCGGACCTCTCTACGGCCACGGAGCTGTCATGAAACATCGACGTCCCTCTCCTGTCCTCGACGACGGCCTCACCGAAGCCCTGCTGGAGGCCCAGGCCCCCCTCTTGCCGGCCCCGGAACGGAAGCAAGCCCTGCGCGAGCGCATCCTGGGACGGGTGCGCGCAGAACCGCGCCCGCACCCGATCGACCATCTCACCATCCGCAGTGAGGAGGGCATCTGGGTGCCGTTGCTGCCGGGGGTGAGCCTGAAGCTGCTGCGCGAGGATGACCTGACCCGCAGCTACCTGCTGCGTATGGCGCCCGGTGCACGCCTGCCCGCCCATCAACATTCGCAGGAAGAAGAATGCATGGTATTGGAGGGAGACGTTTGGCTGGGTGATGTGCACGCCTGCGCAGGTGACTACCATCTGGCGCGGAGCGGTCTCGCCCATGGCGTGCTCCATACTGAGCTCGGTTGTCTGCTGTTCCTGCGTGGGCAAAAGACGCCAGATGTTCAAGTACTTAAGACGATTCGTGAGTATTTCAAACGGCCGAAAATCTAACCTAATCGTCTACGCCAGATGCGGTTTGCTGTGCTCATTTGCACCCTACGGGTTTACCACCCACAGAGCCAGGACGGCATCAGTCTTTGAGAAAGTCCTTGCATGGGGTCGAAGCGACCGTCGGCGGGAGGGAGCCCGCGGTCGAGCTTACAGGGACGTACTTGCGGCGTGTCGCGGAGGCCCCGTGCGAGAACCTTCGGGACGATTGATATAAGGGCCGCAGACTCGCCAGACATCATACGGGTCACACGCCGAGGATCCGCAGGTTCCAGACGCGCTCGACGATCCAGACCGAGGCCAGCGCACCGGTCAATAGGGACCCGACCCGCAAGACCAGCGGCTCATAGAACGACCGCATGCGAGCGCGATAGGCCAGCGGCAGCAGCAGCGCGACGATCCCGAGCTGGCCGACCTCGACGCCGGCGTTGAAGCCGAGCAGGCCCAGGGCCAGCGTATCGCGCGCCACGCCGATCTCGGTCAGGGCACCGGCGAATCCAAAGCCGTGGATCAAGCCGAATCCGAACGCAACCGGCCAGCGTGATCCGGTCACGATCGGCTTCAGGTTGTTCAGCGCAGTCACCAGCACCGAGAGCGCGATCAATGGCTCGACCAGGCGCGGCGGGAGCGATATCCAGCCCAAGCCCGCCAGCGCCAGCGTCAGCGAGTGGGCGAGCGTAAATGCAGTCACGATCCGAGTCACGTCCAGCAGCGTCGTGACGAAGTCCGGCGCCGGCTGCCAGCGCCGATCGCGGTGAATCAGCACCGCCGGCAACAGCAGACTGACCAGGAACAGAATATGGTCGTAGCCGCTCCAGATATGCCAGATCCCGGCACGCAGGTAGTCGGCGAGCACGTGCCCGGTGTGCGGCGTGCGTACCGACAGCGAATACGTAGGTGCACCGGCGTCGAGCAACGCCGCGGCCAAGGTTGCGCCGCTCGGGTCGGTCACGTGCAGGTACTGGCGGTGGCCGCGCGCGAGCTGGGCAAAGGCGTTGCAGCGTACCGTCAGCGCGGTGCCCGCGGGTCGCGGGGCCTGTAAGCGAAAATGCAGCCCATCGCTGCGATCCAGGGTGACCCCGATCACCCGCATCGGCGTCCCGCCTAGGCTCACCCAGCCGCGCGCCGTTTCCAGGAGTGCCGCGCGCGCTGCCGCGAGCTCGGCGGCACTGACCGCACCATCGGCATCTGCGTCGAGGATGATCAAGGCATCGAGGTCGCGCCTGGCGAGCACCAGATCGGCGTCGAGCGCATCGCGGCCGACGCTCAATTCCAGTCGACTGAGCCCCGGATCATGCGCCTGGACAACCCCGGCCATCGTCAGCAATACCCACAACAGCACCGGCAGCATCAAGGAGCCTCGCGAAAATAACTTGTACATCTTGCTTGTCTTTTCGCCTGCCTGTTGCGTTGCGGCAAGCGTTACATAGTCCGGGCTATGCGCCCCTTGCCGCGCTTTGCATCCGACGCCATTTCCCGCGCAATTTTGAGACGATTATTTCTTTCCGCGGCCGTTACCCAATAGACATGCCGCCCGCGCTCCGGTTTGCATGAGCACGGGCGGCTCCTCACCTGCGCGCGTACCGGTCCCTCCGGTACACGCGCAGCCTGCCCCCGCTTACAGAGCCGCCCCGTGATGGGTATGATTGCGGCCGTTCTGCGGTGGCGCCTCGTAGGGGAAGACCTTGTTGTAGGCCATGTCGTTGTGATCCACCCCATCCCCCACCGGTCCCTGGATTACCGGGGGCAAACTGCGCAGATCGCTGATCACAGCGGTGATCGCGATGTCGACCACGTCATCGCCGAAGCGCCGGCCGTTGGGCCAGCCGCCGGGTACGGTGCCATTGCCGAAACCGGACTGGACACTGCTGGTCAGCACGTCGCCGCCAAAGATGCTGAGGCGAGAGAAGCCGTCATCATCCGGGTTGCTCGGGTGGGTCGGGCCGCCGCCGGCCAGGCGCGCACCGGCAGTGGACAGATCGACCTTGATCAGGTCCGGAATGAAGATCCCGACAAGATCGGTGCGCTCGGTTTCGGGCGCCGGATCCAGGCCGCTGCCCGGGATCACCAGCAGGTTGATTAGCTTGGCCAATTCCGGATTCTCCGCGTACTTGCGGAATAAGGTCGAATCCTTGCTCGGGCTCGACCGGCTGTACAGATCCTTGTCGGCGATCGCGACCAGCCCTTCGTTGAACAGTGGATTGCCCTGCCGGCCGACCTGCCGGAAACGGCCGGTCAGGATCTGTGCAACATTACTCACGCCGAACGGTCTGAGGACGCGAATCGCCTGCCGGCTGGTGGTCGCATAGACGCCCACGATCTGCTGGTCGCCGCCCAGCTCGGCGATCGGGATATCGAGCACCATCGCATGGATATTGTAGCCCCCTTGCGAGTCAAATGAGCCCGAGCCCGGCTGCAGGGAGCGCAATTGCAGCAGATCGAAGATCGACTGGATGTCACCATAAAAGCCGTCATCGCGTTGGCCGGCGAAGGCCCGGTAGCCATGGTCCAGCTGCGCAATCGATTGAGCCGTGTAGCGATCCAGCTCGACCTCGCTGG
This sequence comes from uncultured Ectothiorhodospiraceae bacterium, assembly GCA_964416345.1. GTDB lineage: Bacteria > Pseudomonadota > Gammaproteobacteria > CAYQDX01 > CAYQDX01 > CAYQDX01. The sequence continues at coordinate 6,062 of CAYQDX010000088.1, read as the reverse complement.
CCACCCCGTCCTTGGCCGGATTGTTGCCGTCGTCACCCTGGTTGTAATAAGGGGTGGCGATACCCTGATTGTTCGGCGGTACGACACCGCTCCCGAGCACGCTTACCACGGGCCCGTTGTGCCAGCGCCAGTCGAGCTTGGTCAGGGTATAGGTCTGGGTGAGGTTCTGATTCTCGTCGTCGACGTCCTGCACCACGCCCAGATACGACTGCAGGATCGTATGCGGATTCTTGTAGTGGGTCTTAAAGTCGAAGCGGTAGGTGAGCGAGGCGCGCCCGAGGGCGAGGTCATCACCGACCGCGACGTGAATCTCATAGCGTACGGTGTCGTCGAAATTGTACTTGTTCGGCCCGATCCCAGGCTCCTCAAAGGGGTATACGCCCAGACCCGCGACCAGATACTTGCCTGCCCCCGGCTCCTCGCGAACGAAGGCATAGACATCGGTGGTATTGGCGGCCGGATCCAGGGTGATCAGCGGTGCATCCATGTGACTGGATGCGGTTGCGGTCCCGGATGCCAGGAGCAGCACTGTGAGTGCGGCGCCGACTCGGGTCTTGTGAATGTAAGCACTCATGCGATGGGTCCTCCTCAATTGGATTGCATGTTGACAGCCAACCGGCGTCGATCGGAATCGGCGCTGGAAGTCGTGGCGGCGGCCGGCCTAGTGGGGCGGCGCACAGAAATTGGATTGGGAGACTCGGTGGCGGGCTGGGGCTGGGCGACGAGCAGGATCCGCTCCGATGGCAGCAGCATCTGCTGCAGGGCGGTCGCGCGCCCCAGCCACTCTTGCGCCGCGGCTTCGGCGCCGGCAGCGCGGGCGATCACACCGATATGCAGGCACAGGCGCGCATCCCGGGTGCCGGAGGCGATGACGCGCTGGCTCAGCGCCCAAGCTTCCGAGGTTCGGCCGGCAGCGTGCAGGGCCCAGGCCAGGGTGTCGAGGCTGACCACATCGGCGCGCGCGCGTAATTCAGCGCGCGCCAGCTGCAGCGCGGTGCCCACATCCTCACCCCGGGTGGCCAGATAGATCGCCAGGGTGCGCGGATCCTCGACCGGGCCGCGTTGTTTCATCTGCTGCGCGAGGGCGCTGGCCTCGGTGTCGTGGTGGGCGGCGCGCAGCGCCTCGATCAGGCTCCACTGGTAGTCCGGTAGCGGGACCTGTGCCACCGCCTGCGCCAGCGTCGCGATTGCCGACTCGACGGCCCCCGTCACCAGGGCGTGGCGGCCACGCTCCAACAAGGCCGCCGGATAGTCCGGATGCAGCTGCAGCGCGGCGTCGATCAAGGCATCGGCCTGGGCATCGTGTCCGGCCTGGCGCTCGTAGCTCGCCAGCCGGACATAGCCCCAGGCCGCATCCGGATCTCGCCGATCGGTGCTCCGGACCGCCAACCGCATTGCCTGAAGGGCGCCGCTCAGATCGCCCTTGAGCCAGCGCAGATGGGCTGCGCGCGCATACGCCTGAGGACCAGGCCGTTCGTCCATCATGGCCTGGTACTCGATTGCGGCGGCCTCGGTTTGGCCGCGCTCCATCAGCACATCTCCCAGCAGACCGTGGTCGAAGGACAAGCCCCGCACCTGCACCAGCCGCCGTGCGACTTCTTCGGCCTCAGCGAACCGATGCATCTGGTGCAGAACGTGACCACGCAGCAGCAGCGCCTCGGGCGCCCCCGGCTGCCGGTCGTTCAGGCAGCCGGCGGTCTGCTCGGCGAGCACGTAGTAGCCGTTGTCGGCGCTCGCCCGGGCCTTGGCCACATAGGCCCAGCCCAGCCGTTCCAGGTAGGCGAGCTCGGTCCGCCCATGTGCCAGCGCCGTTTGCCAGCGCCGGATCTCCAGATCGTTGCGGCCGGTGCCGGTATGGGGGGCCAGCGCGATGGCGCAGGAAGGGTCCCCAGCGCCCCGAGCCATGGCCCTGGTGGCCGTCACCTCCGGTGCCGGTGACTGTCCGCAGGAGCCCAGCAGCACCGTTATCAGGCAGGCACCGGTCGCGCGTCGGATCAGATGCGATATAGGACGATGTCGAGAGAGTGGATGGCTCATGAGGTTTGCCTCATCCGCAGGTCACGCCATTCGGGAACAAGTCTCCGGTTGATCGCTATACGTAGCGGGGTGACGAGTTGGATGTGGCCAGGTGTGTGCTCAGTAATGCTTGAGTCTCGAGCGGAGCAACCTAGAGCGACTAGCAGATCGTGAAGGCGGGAGCCGGTGGCGAGGCGCTGGGAACCGTTTCAAGTATCTGATTGACCGGATCAAACGGACCGAGAACATCGCCGTGCGGGCGAACACCGAGGTGGCTGCACGACCAGGGCGTGTCTTCCAGGCTGGCGGACGAGGTCCGAGACGTGGGGTGGGGGTCGAGGCTCTCGTTGTTGGTGAGGTCGAGGTCGGCGGCGAAGCCCTCAACCGACCATTTATGATTTTTCTTGGTGCCTCTGCGCCTTGGCAAGGCGATGCCAGTTTCCAATTGATGTCACACTCGATTTAGACCGCCTGTGGGAGCGGCCTTGGCCGCGATGGTCCTGTACGGACTCAGAGGTAGCATCGCGGGCAAGCCCGCTCCCACCCTGGAGTCGTCGGTTTTCCGTTCGCATCAGACTCGTCTTCTTGACGCAAAGGGTGCGGCTCACGGCCGCGCCCTCGCCACGATGAGCTTGGCAAAGGTCCTGACGCTCACTGTCTCCACGATCTGGAAACCGCCGCGGGCGAGCAGGGATTGCCACTCGCTCACGGTGCGCTCGCGGCCTTCGGTGCCGATGAGCATCTGCATATCGAAGGCGGCGGTGGTGGGGTCGATGCCCGTTTCGGCGGCGACGGTGTCGACGATGAGGAGGTGCGGGCGGTTGTCGCCGAAGGCGGTTCGGAGGTTGTGCAGGACTCGTTCGCCGTCCGCATCGCCCACGCCGTGGAACACGGCGACGAAGAGGTAGAGATCCCGGTCGGACCGTGCCTGTGGGACGCTCTCCAGCATGTCGCCTGGGCGGAATTCCACGCGCCCGAGCACGTCGTCCGAAACCTTTCCTTGCCAGGAGCTCTTGGCGGCCTCGATGACCTGAGGCCGGTCGAATACCACGGCTTTCAGATTGGGGTGGGCCGCGAGTATGGACAAGGCCTTGCGGCCCTTGGATCCGCCGACGTCGATGATGCGCTCGAAGCGGCTCCAGTCGAAGTCTTGAAGATACTGATCGCCGGTCACGGTCTCCACCGAGTCCATGGCCTCGGCGAATAGCAGATCGAATTCCTGGTGCCGGCTCATGTAGTCGAAGAGATCCGCGCCGTGGACCTGGCGGAACGGGATGCGGCCGGTGCGTATGCCGTCCTCCAGCGCCTCCGTCCAGGGGCGCGTCATCTCGGGGGAATTGTGTATCAGGATCATGGCGCGCACGTTTTGGGGCTTGTCCGCGCGCAGGTAGTGGGAGGTAGCTGAGTTGCGGAACACCCGTGGCGAGGTCTCCTGGAAGATGCCCAGGGAGGCGAGCATGCGCAGGAGCCGGTAAAGTCTGTCCTCGTTCAGCTCCAGCGCCTGCGCCAATTGGGTGGTGCTTTGTGCGTCATCGCCGAGGACCTCGGCGATGCACAGCCTGGCGGCCACGTAGAGGGCCCGGGATTGCCAGAAGGCGGAGCCGATCTGGATCAGCCGAAACGGGGGCGGGGTGACTCGGGCGGGAATGCTCTGGAGAAATGCCGCGAAAGCCATGAGCTTGTGGAACAGTGTGACCTGGAGTTTGTTTTTTGCGAATCTGTGCATGTCGGTGGTCCTGGAGGGAATTGAATGCGGTGTGGGGGAGGGCACTGCAAGGTTGGATTGATTGGATTCCCTCACCCCAGCCCCTCTCCCGGGGGGAGATGGGTTTAGAGGGTGGGATGGGAGTGTGGTGGAGATTCCTTGGGCGGGTCAGTCTCCTGGCTTCAGGCCGGCGGCCGGCAGGTGGCCTTTGAGCTTGGGGAATTCCGGCTGCTTGATCATGGTGCCGTAGTAGAGGCGCAGGAGCTCCGTGAAGCCCGTGGTGGTGGCGAGCAGGGGACTGTCCAGCACTATGTGAGCCGGTAGGGTGGGGGTGCGGCCTTTCTACACCCTGCGGCCTGATCTTTCTCTCGCAAAGGCGCACAGCACGCAAAGATCAAAGACAGTGCCCATGATGTCTTGGCGCCTCTGCGCCTTGGCGAGAGCATCTTTCTTGGCAGTTGATCAGCTACGACCGGGCGACGGTAATCAGAGATTGATTGCGGCTTGGTGCAGCGCCAGCACGGTGCGCCAGTTGCGGGTGGTCGCCGGCACGCCCAGGGCCTTTTCGAAGTAGCCGTTGTTGAGCTTGGTTTTACCATAGCCGTGGGGGCAGTAGAGCAGGACCACCTGTCCGCCCAGGACGGCCTGCTCATCGCCCTGCACAGGCAATTGGAGTGCCTGGAAGTCCCCCTCGGAAACGGGCTCGAACAGAAAGGTCGCGTAAAACAGCTTGTCCTCACCTCCCAGGCGCGCGCGCAGCGGGTTGTTCTCGGCGGTGCGCGCGAGCGTCTGTGCGGCGAGCACCAGCACTTGCACCTCATGGCCGAAATCCGTGGAAATGCGCGCCCGCAGGTCCGCGGCGATGCGTGCGGTGTGGTCGTGCTCCGCGGCGAAGACGATATTGCCGCTCTGCAGATAGGTGTGCACCTGGGTCAAGCCGATGGCCTCGCAGCTGCGGCGCAGGGGGACCATGGGAATCGACATCTTGCCCGAGACATTGATGCCCCGCAGCAGGGCGACGAGGGAGGCGCTCATCGCGGCGCCTCGGCATGCGCTCGCGGGCGAGCGGCCCAGGATCCACCCGCGACAGGCGGGAACTTGTAGCCTGTGCCGGACTCATAACGATGCGATTCGCCACGCCGCTTTGCTCTCACCCATGGAGACTGGATGCCCGCATGAATACGCTGGCAGCAGCGGTCAGTATCGCACTGGTTGTCGCCACGGTACTCATTCACTACGAAGCCCTGCGCTACACCTCGAATCTGATAGCGGTTCTCACCATGGCCCCGCGGCGGCGCCTGCTGGTGGTCTTGGCCGTGGTGATTCTGGCGCACACCACGGAGATCTGGCTGCATGCGGTGGCCTACTACGGACTCTACAACGGCCTGCATCTGGCGGGGTTCCACGGTGTATTTCACGACGACTTCCAGGACTTCGTCTACTTCTCCACCGAGACCTACACTTCGCTGGGCTTCGGCGACGTCTATCCGCTCGGGGGCCTGCGCCTCATCGCCGGCGTGGAGACCTTGACCGGGCTTCTGATGATCGGCTGGTCCAGCTCATTCACCTATCTGGTCATGCAGAGGTTCTGGCCGTCTCACTAGCTCAGTGCCGCAAGCTCCCGCTCCAGCAGGGTCGGATCCCCGAGATTGAGCTCGACCAGGCGGCGCAGGTGGGCGATGCCGTCGAGATCGATGTGCTCGCAGCGCAGGCCGACCCGAGCCTGCCCCAGGTGGGCGACGCTCGCCTCCATGCGGATGCAGACCTCGTGGTTGTCGAGTATGAGCTCGACCAGAAAAGGCTCGCCGATCCGGGCGATCCAGTTCTCCGGGCGGCGCACCAGCATGCCCTTCAGCGAGGTGTCGATGACCTGACAGTGCCACATGCCGGCGCTGTTGCTGAGCCGCGCCATGGCGTCGAAGGGAATGCGGGCGAAACGCCTTTGGTCGGGCGATGAGCTCATTTCGGGACTCCACCTTGTGTGCACCACCCGGGGCATCCGGGCGGCAGTGTCCTCAGCCTACGGCCACCTTCGGCAGGTGTGTCAGTGCCGCCTCGATGGCCTCGGCCGGATACGCGAAGTCTTCCAGCTCGCCCGAGTGGTACTTGTCGTAGGCGGCCATGTCGAAGTGGCCGTGCCCGGACAGGGTGAACAGGAGCGTCTTGGGCTCGCCGGTCTCCTTGCAGCGCAGGGCCTCGTCGATGGTGGCGCGGATGGCGTGATTGGATTCGGGGGCTGCGATGATGCCTTCGTTCTGAGCGAACATGACGCCGGCCTCGAAGGTGGCAGTCTGCGGCACGGCGATGGCGGCGATGATGCCTTCCTTGTGCAGCTGGGAGA
>CAYQDX010000087.1:3801-12705 GCA_964416345.1 uncultured Ectothiorhodospiraceae bacterium | reverse complement strand
GCCTACCAGCAGCAGGGCATGCTGCATCTGGCTTTCACCGGCCGCGCCCTGCTCGCCGACGAGATGGGCCTCGGCAAGACCGTCCAGGCGGTGGCCGCCTGTGAGCTGCTGCGTCGCCTGCACGGGATCCAGCGGGTGCTGGTGGTGGGGCCGGCGTCCCTGAAGGCGGAGTGGCAGGAGCAGATCGCCAAGTTCACTGCCCTGCCCACGCGCATCATCGAGGGCCCGCGGGCGAGCCGGCTGCGCCAGTACCGGGAGCCCGCGTTCTTCTATCTCGCCAACTACGAGCAGATCCTCAGCGACCGGGCCGACATCACGGCCATCCTGGCGCCGGACGTCATCGTCCTCGATGAGGCGCAGCGCATCAAGAACTGGCGCACCAAGACCGCGGAGGCCGTGAAGCGCCTGAGCAGTCCCTACGCCTTCGTGCTCACCGGCACGCCCATGGAGAATCGCATCGACGAGATCTACTCCATCGTTCAGTTTCTGGATCCCCACATCCTCGGCCCGCTGTTCCGCTTTAATCGCGATTTCTACACCCTGGACGAGCAGGGGCGGCCCCTGGGCTACAAGAACCTCGACGAGCTGCACCGCCGCCTGCGTCCGCTGATGCTGCGCCGGCGCAAGGCCGAGGTGGAGGACCAGCTGCCGGGACGCACCGTCAACACCTATTTCGTGGAGTTGGACGCGGAGCAGCAGATCCGCTACGACGAATACGAAACCAAAGTCGCCCGGCTGCTGGCGGTGGCCAAGCGCAGGGCGCTCACCAAAGAGGAAATGGACAAGCTGCAACGCTGGCTCGCCTGCATGCGCATGCTCTGCGACACCCCCTATATCCTGGATGCCGACTGCCGGGTGTCGCCCAAGCTGGTGGAGCTGGAGGCGATACTGCAGGACCTGATGGACGACGCCGAGCCCCACAAGATCATCGTGTTCTCGGAGTGGGAGCGCATGCTGGAGCTGGTGCGCGAGCTGGCCGACCGGCTGGGACTGGGCTATGCCTGGCACACCGGCACGGTGCCCCAGACCCGGCGCCGCACCGAGATCAGGCGCTTCAAGGACGATCCGGACTGCCGACTGTTCCTATCCACCGACTCGGGCAGCGTGGGCCTGAATCTACAGGCCGCCGACGTGGTCATCATCCTGGACCAGCCCTGGAATCCCGCGAAGCTGGAGCAGCGCATTGCCCGGGCCTGGCGCAAGCACCAGCGCCGCACCGTGCAAGTCATCAACCTGGTGACGGAGCACACCATAGAGCACCGGATGCTGCATCTGCTGGAGCAGAAGCGCACCCTGGCCCTGGGCGTCGTCGACGGCGCCGGAGAGCTGACCGAAATGGCACTGCCTTCGGGGCGGGCGGCCTTCATGGAGCGCCTCGACAGCCTGCTGGGGCAGCGGCCGGCCGAGGCGCCTGCGTCTCCTGCTCGGTCCGATGCCAGCCAGGTGCAAGCCCTGCGCGAGGACGTGCTGGCCCGCTGGGGCGACCGGGTGCACCTGCTGGAGCTGCACCGGCGGGGCGCCGAGCGAGTGCTGCTCGCGGTCCTGGACCGGGTGGACCAGCCCGTGAGCGAGGCCTTCGGCGAGCTCGCGCACGAGCGGCTCGGCGATGGGGCTGCCCGGCTCGAATTGATGGACCGCAGCACCTACGAGACTATTCAGCGCTTAATTGCTGCCGGCGTGCTTGGCTACGGCCCGCAGCGGGGCGCTGCCCTGCATCGCTCGACCTTGCTGCAGGCGCGGGAGGACGATGCTAGCAGCCGGCGGCTGCAACTGGCACAGGAGCGTTTTCAGCAAGCCGAGCCCAAGCAGCGCATGGCCAGGGTGCTGGCCGACGGTGGCTTTCCGCTGGAGGCCCTGGCGCCGCTGCACGAGGGGGTGGAGCTGGCGCTGCGCAGTCTGGCCGGGCTGGTAGACGGCTCCGGCGACGGACCGGTCAGCATGGATTTTCTCGCCGCCTCGCTGATTGCCCCCGGCATGCTTGCCGGCGGCGCCTCCGGCGTGGTTGCCAGGCTGCGCCAGGGCGGCATCCCGCAAGCCGAGGCGGGCGAGCTTCTGGCCCAAGCTGATGCCCTCTTCGAGCAGGTCGCCACCGCGTTGAGCAAGGCCAGCCTGGGCCAAGAGGCTGTGGTATGAGCCAGTCGCTACCGCCGCAGGCAGGGTGAGATGCTGCAAGCGACGACCGTTCCCACATCCGCGCTGGTGCCGGCCGAAGTGTCGGCCATGTTCCGGCTCATGGCGGCGCATTACGAAGCGGTGGATTATGCGAGCTTTCTAGCCGACTTCGCGGAGAAGGATCGGGTGATTCTGCTGCGCAGCCCGGCCGGCGTCATTCAGGGCTTCACCACCTATCTGAGCTATTGTCTGGAGCATCCTATCAGTCGTGCCAAGGTTCGGGCGGTCTACTCCGGCGACACCATCATCGATCGCCGGCAGTGGGGTGGCCAGGCCTTGGCCTTCGAGTGGCTCTACCAGGCAGGCAAGACCAAGGCGCGGCATGCGGCGGAGCCGCTGTATTGGTTTCTCATCAGCAAGGGGCCGCGCACCTATCGCTATCTGTCCGCCTTCAGTCGCAGCTACTGGCCCCACCATGCCCGCCCCACGCCGGCACAGGAGAGCGCCCTCATGCATGCCCTGGCGACGCGGCGCTTCGGGGAGCACTACTGCTCCGAACGGGGGTTGGTGCATTTTCCGGCAAGTCGCGGGCACTTGCGCCCTGAGCTGGCCGAGGTCGATGCCGCAGACCGCCGTCGGCCGGAGGTCCGGCACTTTCTGCAGGCCAATCCCGGCTACGTCTACGGCGACGAGCTGGTCTGCCTCACCGAGCTGACCGTAGCAAATCTCAAGCCCCTGTCCAGGCGGGTATTCGAGCGGGGTCTGAGAGCCGAGCTGAGCCCACGCGATGCAGCCAGCCTGGCAGCGCCTGCTTGAGCTGGCGCGGCCCTATGCCAGGGCCTTCGCGGACGCCTGCGCCGCGCCGCGGCTGGCCCAGGAGTGTTGGCTGCGAGAAGCCCTGGCGGCGAACGCCGCGACGGACATCGGCCAGCGCCTGGGCTTTGCCTGTATTGGCACGGCAGCGGACTACGCGGAGCGGGTGCCGGTGGCGGGCTACGCCGACATCGAGACCGCACTGGCGGCCTGGGGGGCGGGCGGCCGCAGCTTGTGCGCCGCGCCGGCCGTGCTGAGCGAGTGGACTTCCGGCTCCACTCGGGCAGCCAAGCGCGTGCCTCACAGTGCGGCGGGGCTGGAGGGCTTTCGCCGGGCACTTCTCCCCTGGCTGGAGAGCCTCTGCCGCCACGATCCGGAAATTGCCGACGGTCGCATCTACTGGGCCTTGAGTCCGGCAGGCAGCAGTGCTTTCCGAGAGCGTGGAGTCAGCAACGATGCGGCCTACTTCGGCCGGGCGGCTCCCCTGCTGGTGGCTCTGAGCGCGGTGCCATTGGGGCTGGCGGAATTCGGCGAGGTCGGCCGCTGGCGCCGATGGACCGCCACCTTCCTGGCGGCCTGCGAGGATCTCGCGCTCGTCTCCATTTGGAATCCGAGCTTCCTGCAGCCGATCCTGGATACCCTGGAGCAGGAGGCCGAGCGCATCGTGGACATGCTGCGGCGGCCCGGGGATGATCAGCCGCCACCGGTGCTGGCTTCGGCACTGAGCCGGCTCCAGGGTGATGGGCCCCGGCACGCCGAGCGGTTGCACGCGGCTACTGCCGGCGGTCGGCTCAATACGCAGGTGCTCTGGCCGGGACTGCGCCGCATCAGCTGCTGGACCCACGCCACGGCCGCCCGCCAGCTGTCGGCGCTGGCCCGCCGGCTGCCAGGGGTGCGCATCGAGCCCAAGGGCCTGCTCTCCACAGAGGCTGCCGTCAGCGTGCCCCTGCCTGAGGCCCCCAACCCCGTCGCCGCGGTGATGAGCGCTTTTCTGGAGCTGCGCCTGCCAGACGCACGCTGTGTGCCGGTATGGGAATGGCGGGAGGGCGACGTTGGCACTATCCTGGTCACCACACGCTCCGGCCTGTGGCGCTACGACACTGGCGACCGGGTGCGGATCACCGGCTACTGGAAGGCTGCCCCCTGCCTAATCTTCCTCGGCCGCGAGGGCAGTGTTGTCGATCTGTGCGGCGAGAAGCTGGACGAGGCTCTAGTGCTGGCGCGCCTGCCGGCCGAGCTGGAGGCGTTTCAGGCACCGGCCGCGGATGGTCGCGGCTATTGCCTGTTCCTGGAGGCTGCGCAGGTCACGCAAGGAGAATCCGAGAAATTGGCCGAGCGGGTGGACGCTGCACTCTGCGAGATCCTGCATTATGGCCATGCCCGGGAGCTTGGCCAGCTGGCGCCGTTGCGCGCCGTGCGGGTGCGAGGACTGCTGGCAGGCATCGCCCGGCGCCGCCGTGAGACCCGCGGCACGCCCCTGGCGACGCTCAAAGTCCCCGTGCTCGACGGCGACTCCGGCTGGCTGGAATACTTCGCCTCGGCCGAACTGGTGATGTCGCGATGAGGCTTGTGCTGATCTCTCCGAAGGGACCCCTGTATCGCCACAAGGGCGGCATCTTCCGCAAGTCCCTGCGCTATCAGCCACTGACCCTCACCACCCTGGCGGCACTGGTCCCGGAATCTTTGGGAGCTGATATTCAGCTCATCGACGAGGGCATCCAGGACATCCCCGGGGATCTGCGGGCCGATCTCGTCGGTATGACCGTGATTACCGGCACCGCACCGAGGGCCTATGAGCTGAGTGCCCGGCTCCGGGCTGCCGGCATGACCGTGGTGCTGGGTGGGCCGCATGTGACCCTGCTGCCGGGGGAGGCGCAGGGCCACGCGGATGCCATATGCGTGGGTTATGCCGAGCAATCCTGGCCCGAGCTGCTGGGCGATTTCAGCCGCGGTGCCCTGCGCCCCGTTTATCGCCAGCGACCGGACCTGGCACTGGTCGGCCTGCCTTTCCCCCGGCGCGAGCTGCTGGATCCACGCCTGTTCCTGACCCACGCGGTGTTCGAGGCCACCCGTGCCTGTGCCCATGACTGCGAGTTCTGCGTGGCTCCGGCCGCCTGGGGACGCAAGCAGTACCAGAAGCCCATCGACTGGGTGGTCGAGGACATCCGCCGGGTGGGCAGGCGCAAGATCCTGTTCGTCGACCTCAACCTGGCCTCGGACCCGGCCTACGCCAAGGACCTGTTCCGGGCACTGATACCGCTGCGAGTGCAGTGGTACGGGCTGTCCACCGTTTTGATCGCCCATGCACCCGAGCTGATGGAGCTGATGGCCCGCAGCGGCTGCAAGGGCCTGTTGCTGGGGCTGGAGACAGTCACCGAGCAGAGCCTGCGGGACGCCCACAAACGCTTCAATGCCTCGGTGGACTACAAGACGCTCATTCAGGACTTGCACAGGCTGGGGATCGCCGTCCAGGGCTGCTTCGTCTTCGGCCTGGATCACGACACCCCGGACGTCTTCGATGCCACCGTGCAATTCGCGGTGGAGGCGGGCATCGACCTGCCGCGCTTCGCCATACTTACGCCCTTCCCCGGCACCGCGCTGTACCGGCGCCTGGCCGCCGAGGGGCGCATTCTCAGCCGCGACTGGCAGCTCTACGACGGTCAGCATGTGGTGTTCCAGCCTAGGCATATGAGCGTGCAGCAGCTCTACAAGGGGCACGAGCTGGCCTGGAAGCAAGTCTATCGCTGGTTCTCCATGGCCCGGCGGCTGCTGCGGGCGGGTAACCTCAAGCCCCTGGCCATCAGCGCCAACCTCGGCTACCGCTACTATGCTCATCACCTGGACCGCTTCTACACCTGCGACTGGCAGACCAGCGTCCTGATGCGCAATCCCCTGCCAGTGGCGACGCCTCTCAACCGCCCGAGCGTGGTCTCAGACTCGCCCAGCCAAGGGCGGGCGGTATGCGGCTGACCTTCATCCATCCGGCCATCGGCCGAAAACGGGGCGACGCTCGCTATATCGGCACCTGGCAGATGGAGCCCCTGCCCGTCGCAGCGCTGGCCGGGTTGACGCCGGCTGCGGTGGAGCAGCGCTTCTACGACGACCGTCTGGAGCCCATTCCTTTTGATCAGCCTACCGATCTGGTGGCCATGAGCGTGGAGACCTACACCTTTCGCCGGGCCGCACAGATCGCCAGCGAGTACCGCAGGCGCGGGGTCCCGGTGGTGATGGGAGGCTTTCATCCCACCCTGCGTCCGGAGGACGCCGCTCGCTACGCCGAGGCGGTAGTCGTCGGCGAGGCGGAGAGCGTCTGGCCGCAGCTGCTGGAGGATTTCCGCCACGGCCGCATGCAGGCGCTCTACCGGGGTGAGGACAGCGGCTTCCAGCGCGGGGCGGCGCGCTACGACCGGCGGTTGTTCCGTGGCAAGCGCTACTTGCCGATTGGCCTGGTGGAGACCGCCCGGGGCTGCCGCTACAAATGCAGCTTCTGCGCCATCCAGAGCTTCTTTGAGCGCCGCGCAGCCCGCCGTGAGCTCGCGGGTGTGCTGGCGGAGCTCACCGAGCTGAAGACGCGCCAGCGTTTCTTCTTCTTCGTGGACGACAACTTTGCCGGCGAGCCCGCTGCTGCCAAGGACTTCATGCGTGCGCTGATCCCTCTGCGGCTGCGCTGGGTGACTCAGCTGTCCATCGACGCGGCCCATGACGAGGAATTCCTCGCCCTGGCCAGGCAGAGCGGCTGCAAGGGTGTGTTAATCGGCTTCGAGAGCCTGGATGCGGTCAACCTCAGGGCCATGGGAAAGGGCTTCAACACCATGCGGGGCGGCTACGGCGCGGCCCTTGCCAACCTCCGGTGCCATGGCATCCGCGTCTATGGCACCTTCACCTTTGGCCATGACCACGACGGCGAGCAGAGCTTCGCCGCCGCCACCGATTTCGCCTTGGACCATGGCTTCTATCTGGCCGCGTTCAACCACCTTACGCCTTTTCCCGGCACACCCCTTTATGACCAGCTGGAAAGGGAAGGACGGCTGCGTTTTCCCGCCTGGTGGTTGGATCCAGGCTACCGCTACAACGACGTGCCTTTTCATCCAGCCCGGCTCAGCCACGAGGGGGTCCGCCGCGGCTGTCTAAGTGCCCGCCGCCGCTTCTACGGCTGGCGTGCTATCGGCAGGCGCTTCCTGACCGAGCTGCGTGGGGGAGACGCCTTCATGGCCCGCAATCATTTGCTCATCAACCTCATGCACCGGCGCGAGGTCGGCTTGCGCGATGGCTTCCCCCTGGGGGATGAAGGCTGGACCGACACCCTGCTGGAGGTGCAGTGAGCGCGGTGCTGGCCCACGGGCGGTTCATCTTCAGGGATGCCGGGCCGGCGGATGACGGGCTGCTGCGCCAGATCCTGCGCGCCACCCCTTTGCCGGGCTGGGTCACCCTCTGCTATGAGCGGGAGCCGGAATACCTGTCGGGCTGTGCGGTGGAAGGCGACACCCGCACCGTGCTGGCGAGCACCCCGGAGGGTGTGCCGGTAGGGTTCTTTTCCCGGGCCGTGCGCCCGGCCTGGATCGGGGGGCGACCGACGCGGCTGGGGTACCTGGGTCAGCTGCGTCTGCTGCCGGAGTGGCGCCGCCGATCGCGGGCCGTCCTGCATGGCTTCCAGGTCTGCCGGCAGCTGCTGCAGGACGGCCGCCAGGACACGCCCTATTACCTGACCAGCATTCTGGAGGACAACCTGCCGGCCCGCCGCCTGCTCACCTCCGGCATCCAGGGCCTGCCGAGCTATCTGCCGCTGGGCGGCTATCTCAGTCTGGTGGCCGCCACCGCACAGCCCTGGTCCCGCCGGCGGCCCACCGCACCGCATGTGCTGCGCCCGGCGACCGATTCCGATCTCCCGCTCCTGGCCGCGCTGCTGCAGGCTAGCGGCCGGGGCTATGCGCTCCATCCCTGGTGGGACGTAACCTCCTTGGACGCCCTGCGGCCGGTGGGCTGGCACCCGCGCGACTGCCTGCTGCTGCTCAATGGCGAGCGGCCCGTCGCCTGCGGCGCGGTGTGGGATCAGCGCTGTGTGCGGCAATGGCGGGTTGCGGCCTATGCCCCGCCCCTGGCCGGACTGCGTGCCGTTGCCAGTACGGCTCTGGGTCTTGCCGGCTACCCCCGCCTGCCACCCGCCGGCCGGCTACTGGAGCAGGGATTCATCTCCCACCTCGCCGTGCTGCCGGGTGAAGAGGCGGCCTTGCCGATCTTGGTGGCCGCCCTGCTGCGTCTGGCACGGCAGCGCCGTCTCGGCAGCGTGGTGCTGGGACTGAGCGACGGCCATCCGTGGCTCCCCCTTCTCAACGGATTGCGCGCCCTGCGCTATCGCAGCCGGCTGTATCTGGTGCACTGGCGTGAGGGTCGGGAGGCCGCGCAGAGGCTGCTCGCGCAGCCCATTCAGACCGAGGCAGCCTGTCTGTGAAGCGTCTGGGTCGCGTGCTGCTCATTCGGCCGCATCTGGGGGACTTCCGCTCCCGGGACGCCATGGAGCCCCTCGTGGCGGCGCTGTTGAAGGCGTTGACCCCAGCCCAGGTGGATTTCGTGCTCCTGGACGAGCGGGTGGAGCCCATCGACCCGGAGGCGCAGGCCGATTTGATTGCACTTACGGTGGAGACCTTCACAGCCCGCCGAGCCTATCAGCTGGCCGATGGCTATCGTTGGCGCGGCATCCCGGTGGTGATGGGGGGCTACCATCCCAGCTTCTGCCCGCAAGAGGCGCTCGCTCACGCCGATGCTGTGGTCATCGGCTTCGAGTCCATCAGTCCGGGCAATCTCCTCGGCATGAGCAAGGGGCACAATCTGCACGCCTTCGACGGCTACCGCAGTCAAGTGCGCATCCTGCGCGACTACGGCCTGCAGACTTGGGCGGCCTTTCTCCTCGGCTACGACCACGAGACCCGGGACTCGGTGCGGCGCACTCTGGATTTTGCTTTGGAGAGCCGGTTCACCTTC
>CAYQDX010000087.1:0-3791 GCA_964416345.1 uncultured Ectothiorhodospiraceae bacterium | reverse complement strand
TCGGTGCGGCTATACACCTACCTGCGCTTCAATCCGGTGTTTCGCAAGGAAGTATTCAAGAAGCACGGCATGTATTTCGGACTGAGATCGGCGCCCAGCTATGGCAGCCCCGGAGCTTGAGGTCGCCGCCGCTCAGGTGCTGGCCGCCATGCGCGGCGGCGGGCGGCGCATTCGGCCGGTGGCTCTGGGTGCCGTCGACGGCGGCCGGCGGCGTCTACCCGCCGAGCATACCCAGCTTTATTACACCCCTCTGTGGCAGGACCTGGATCGGATCCACCGGCGGCGCTACGCCCAGCTCTACGCCCTGCGCACCAACGAGGTGATTCTGCTGTTCGAGCGCTTTCTGGTGCGTGCCATCCTGCCGCCCATGGCCCGGCGGCTGGAGGCCAGCGGGATGCCTGTGGTGCGCCAGGTGCTGCTGGAGATGCTGCAGGAGGAGCAGGCGCATGGCGCCGTCTTCACGGCGCTGAATCGTGCCAGCCGGCCAGACCTCTATCAGAACGCGGACTTCTGCTTCTTTCCGCTCGATGGCAAGATGCGCCGGCTCATTGCCTTCATGGGGCTCGCGGCTCATCGCCTGACCTCCCCGCTCTGGCTGCTGTTCTTCATCGAGGAGTCCTCACTGACCCTGGCTCGAGACTTGCTGGCCGAGGGCCGGAACCATGAGCTGGGGCCGGTCGAGTGCAATTGGCTCGCAGTGCATCAGGAGCACACCCACGACGAGCGAACCCACACCCTGGTCGATCGCCTGCTATTCCAGGCCTGCTACGCCCGCCGTGGCATCCTGACCCGACGCCGGGACGGCTGGTTGTTGCGCCTACTCAAGGCCATGATGTACCCGCAGTCCCGTGGCGCCGGGGTGCGGTTCGTCGAGCAGCTCATCCGCGACCACCCGGAGCTGGCCGGCCTGCGCCCCGCCATGGTCCGGCACCGAGTGCCTGCTGAGCGGCCACCTCGCCCGGATGGAGGGCGGTCGTTTCCTGCTGGATGTGGCCCCTATCGTTTTCGGCCGCCAGGCGGTGATCGGCGCCCGCGCCAGCATTGGCCCGGGCTGTACGGTCGGTCCTGGCGAGACCCTGACGGCCACCACGCGGCTGGCACCCTACAAAAGCTACGGCGGGGGCAGGCGCCAATGACGGCTGCGACCCGCCGTTTCACGTGGCCGATCCCGTCGCGCCTCAACATGACACTGGCCGTGGGCACCTGGGCTGCAGCCGCCGGGCTGCTCTGGCTGGGCTCCCATGCTCAGCATTGGTGGCAGTGGCTGGTCGCCTGCGGCGGCTTCGCTCTGGTGAGCAACACGATATTTTCCTTGCTGCACGAGGCGGTGCATGGGGTGTTTCATCCCGATCGGCGGCTGAACGATGCCTTCGGCCGGGTTTGTGCCGCATTCTTTCCCACCGGCTTCATCATCCAGCGGGTCTGCCACCTGGGCCATCACCGGCGCAATCGCACCGACGTTGAGCTCTACGACTACTGCCCACCGGATACTCCCATGTGGCTTGCCACATTTCGCCTATTCTGTCTGGTGGGGCGGTTCTACTGGCTATCGGTGCCACTGGCCTGCCTGCTTCATGCTGCCGGCATCGTGCAGACGCGGGTGTTCCGGGAGAAGGTGGCGGAGCTCTACGGCATGCGTCCCATGGTGGAAGACGTCTGCAGGGCGCCGCCCCGACGGGTGCTGGCCGAAATCCTGTTTGCCGCCACTTTTCAGGTTGGCTTATGCGTCGCTCTGGACCTCAACTGGCTGGGCTGGCTGGCCTGCTACTGGTCATTTGCCCTGGTTTGGTGCTCGGTGCAGTATGCCACCCACGCTTGGACCCCGCGAGACATCCGCAACGGGGCCTGGAACCTGCGGGTAAGCGGACTGACCCGGGCACTGTTCCTGAACTATCACTACCATCTCGCACACCATCAGCATCCGGGTGCGCCGTGGAGCGCATTGCCCCGCCTGATCGACCCAGCGCCGCCCCGTCCAGGCTGGGCCCGTATCTACTGGAGCCTCTGGCTGGGACCGCGCCATACCAGCGAGCCCGATCCGGGTAGGCCCACGCCGGAGTTGGAGCGGGATCTGGAGTCGGTGCTTTGAGTCGCGCCCTGTGGCTCAGACTGCCCGACGGCGCGACTTTGCGCGCCGTGCTGGGCTGGTGCCTGCTCGTTGATCTGCTGTTCTTTCCCATCTACGGGGGCGTCAACTGGCTGACCGGGCTGCGGCCGCGGTTGCTCGACCTCTATCTTCCCGAAGAGCTGGCGATTCCCCTGGTGCCCCAGGCGATCTGGGTTTATCTGTCTCTCCTGCTGTTGTTCTGCCTACCGATCTTCACGCTGCCGCGGCAGCGTGCCCGGGAGGAGGCACTGGCGGCCATCGTCGGCCTGCTGGCCTCGGCGGCAATGTGGCTGCTGCTGCCGGCGCGGTTGGGCTTCCAGCGGGTGCTGCCTGCCGGCTACGAGTCGGTGTTCGCGCTGGTGTTCGCCCTGGATACCCCCCACAATCTGGTCCCCTCGCTGCACGTGGTGTTCTCCACCCTGGCCGTGCTGGCCTGCGGCCAGACAGCCCCGACTCGGATGAGGCTGTGGCTGTGGATCTGGCTGGCTGCAATCAGCTTGTCTACCGTGCTGACCCACCAGCATCATCTACTGGACGTGGCCAGCGGCCTCGTCGTCGCAGCGGTCTGCCGCGCCCTAGTCCTGCGCGGGCTCATGCGGCTGCGTTTTTCCTCTACACCATTTCTTGCAAGGGAGCGTGTAGGATGAAGGCATTGCTGTTCCTGTTGGCCACCTTGGCCTGCACCGCCTCGTGGGCCGCTACCGACACCGGCACGGAGGCCGACCATGCCCAACTGCGCCAGCTGCTCAAGATCGCCCGGGAGGCAATCAACACCAATCGGCCCCAGTTGCTGGAGTCCCACCTGCACAAGGATTACGTGATCAACATGATGAACCAGGAGGTGGCCAACCAGGGAAAGCCACTGACGCAGCTGTTTCAAGAGTGGTTCAAGCAGCCCGGCGCATTGCTCAAGAGCATGCACGCGGTGCCTACGGCCGCCATCAAGACCAACATCTATGATGGCCGCTTCGGCGTCTGCTACGGCACTTCCGTAGATACCTACCAGCTGAAGGATGGTCGCAGCTTCACCTTCGACTCCAAATGGACCGCGACCGTCATCAAGGAAAGGGAGGAATGGAAGCTGCTGGCGCTGCATGTGGGCGTGGACCCCATCGACAATCCGCTCATCGACGGCTACCGCCGTGCAATGGGCCTGGGGGGCGTGGTCATAGAGATCAAGCGCCTATTCGACTAGCCTGCTCCCGAGTCACGAGAGACACCAGACAGCAGGCGGAGGAGGCATAGCAGGGGCCCCAGCCGGATTCCGCGACACCTTGTTCTGCGCCAGTCAGCGGCTGCCCGGCCAGCACGTCGCTCCGCCGTGAGCCGGGGTCGCTGGCCTGCGCGACGCCCGCCAAGGAAGCGGAAGAAGCGGATATCGGCTGCCCGGAATGCTCGTGCTCATCGCCCGGAGCTCGTGGGCAGGGGTCGCGCCATGGGCAGTCCCGTGACCCGGTTCCGCCGCATCCCGGCGAGCTGGGCGCGGATAGCGTCCTTCCAGTGCACCTGGGGCTCATAGCCGAGCAGCCGCCGGGCGTCGTCGCTGTCGGCCGCGATCTCCTCCAACAGCAGTACCACGCTGCAGGTAATGAAGGGATCCCAGGGCGTGACTCGAGAGACCGTCTCCATGAGACGGGCGAAGCCATAGGCCACGGGGAACGACACTCCGAAGTGGGGCAGGGGA
>CAYQDX010000086.1:0-12760 GCA_964416345.1 uncultured Ectothiorhodospiraceae bacterium | reverse complement strand
CTGTCCAGGCAATGATCGACCACCGAGAGCAGGCAGTTGGCGTCCGGCGGCAGGTAGATGCGCGTCACCCTGGGGCTCTTGTTGGTGACTAGGTCGAGGAAGCCCGGATCCTGGTGGGAGAAGCCGTTGTGGTCCTGGCGCCAGACGGTGGAGGTCACCAGGATGTTGAGCGCGGAGACAGGCGCGCGCCAGGGCGTGTCGAAGGACTTTTCCAGCCACTTGGCGTGCTGGTTGAACATGGAGCCGATGACGTGGATGAAGGCCTCGTAGGAGGCGAAGAAGCCGTGCCGGCCGGATAACAGATAGCCCTCGAGCCAGCCCTCCAGGGTGTGCTCGGAGAGCACCTCCATCACCCGCCCGTCGCGAGCGAGGTGGGTGCCGTCGGCATCCTCGGGCAGGATCTCGGCCATCCAGGCCTTGCCGCTCGCTTGATAGACATCGTCCAGACGGTTGGAAGAGGTTTCGTCCGGGCAGAAGAAGCGGAAATTGTCCGGGTTGGCACGCATCAGATCCCGCAGCAGCCGCCCGCTGGGGCGGGTGTTCTCCTCGCGCACCTCGCCCGGCCGCGAGACTTCGACCGCGTAGTCGCGGAAATCCGGCACCACCAGTGCCTTGCGCAACAGACCACCGTTGGTGACCGGATTGGCGCTCATGCGCTTCTGTCCTGTGGGTGCCAGCTCGGCCAGCTCCGGGGCCAGACGGCCGTCTGCGGTGAACAGGCGCTCCGGCTGGTAGCCCTTGAGCCAGGCCTCCAACTGCTGCAGGTGGGCGGGGTCGCCGTGTGGATCCAGCGGGATCTGGTGGGCACGCCAGAAGCCTTCGACCTTGTGGCCGCCGACCTCCTTGGGACCAGTCCAGCCCTTGGGGGTACGCAGCACGATCATGGGCCACTCGGGCAGGCCCGAGACGCCCTGCGACCGGGCTTGGTGCTGGATCGCGTGGATCTCTCCCACCACCGCATCCAGGGTCGCGGCGAGTGCCTGGTGCACCGCCTCCGGCTCGTCACCCTCGACGAAGTAGGGCCGATAGCCGTAGCCGCGCATCAGGCTCTCCAACTGCCCATGATCGATCCGCGCCAGCAGGGTCGGATTGGCGATCTTGTAGCCGTTCAGGTGCAGGATGGGCAGCACCGCCCCGTCCCGCGCCGGATTAAGAAACTTGGTGCCGTGCCAGGCCGTGGCGAGCGGTCCGGTCTCCGACTCCCCGTCGCCGACCATGCAGGCGACGATCAGATCCGGGTTGTCGAAGGCCACACCGAAGGCATGCGACAGGCTATACCCCAGCTCGCCCCCCTCGTGCAAAGAGCCGGGCGTTTCCGGCGTGCAGTGACTGCCGATGCCCCCGGGAAACGAGAATTGCTTGAAGAAGCGCTTGAGGCCGTCCTCGCCCTGGCCCTTGTCGGGATAGACCTCGCCATAGGTGCCCTCCAGCCACGCATGGGAGAGTACCGAGGGGGCACCGTGGCCAGGACCTGAAACAAAGACTACATCTAGATCTTGTGACTGGATCAACCGGTTGAGATGGGTCCAGATCAGCGTCTGACCGGGATCCGAGCCCCAGTGGCCGAGAAGCCGTTTCTTGATGTGCTCGATCTTGAGCGGCTCCTTGAGCAGGGGATTGTCCCTCAAATACAACATACCGGCGCACAGGTAAAGGGAGGCGCGCCAGTAGGCATCGAGCCCCTCCAGCTCTGCGGTGCTCAGGGGGTTGGATTGGTCTTCTCGCATAGTCATGGTGATTCACCTCGCGTTGCGTTCATTCACCTGGTCTCCCGGCTCGGGCAGCTTGGCTCGGGGCGGACGCCCACGGCGGCGGGCCGGCCAGATTCCAAGCGCGGATGACCGGGTACCCGTGCTCGTGGCCCAGCACGCCGAGCGCTCCCGCGTCCATGGCTAAGAGCCGACCATTGGCGGGCGCCAGCCCTAACCAGCGGACGGCGAGGATGCGCAGAAACTGACCGTGGGAGAAAACCAAGCAGCGGCCGCCCGTGCCCTCCAATTCGTTCAACACCCGGTCGGCGCGGGCGGCGACATCGCTGAACTCCTCTCCCTCCGGCACGGGTGTGCTCCAGATGCTGAAAGAGCCGAGGCGGTGTGCCAATTCCGCGGTGGTTTTGCCCTCGAAGACGCCGTAATTCCACTCCATCAGGCCTTCATCGATTTGTACCCCCTCCCTGTAACCAGCCAGCTCGGCGGTCTCGCGCGCCCTGCTGAGCGGGCTTGTCAGCACGCGCTCGAAGGACTGGGAGGCAAGCGACGCCCTGAGTGCTCGCGCCCGCCGGCGTCCGCGCTCGGTTAGCGGGATATCGCTGTGGTCGGTGTGGCGCAGCGCCTTGGACCATTCGGTCTCGCCATGGCGCACCAGCCACAGCTCGGTGGCGGTCTTCACGACAGGCAAAGCGTCAGGTTGAGTCGTCATCGGATGTCTCCTACTTCTCTGCCCTTCAACGCTCCCAGCAAATGAGCCCGGTTTCGAGGGGCCAGCGCACCTCCGGGTGAAAGGGCAGGACGCGCACGCTGTAGTGTTCCGCGGGACGTTGTAGTGGGATGTCGACCTCATACTCGTACGCCACACCGGCCGCCGGGAGCGCCCTACCGCGGCGCAAGGGGATTCGCTCCGGGTCCCTTCCCTGCGTGGCGGGATCGGCATAGAGCTCGACCCGAATGCTGTCGGGGTCGAGATCGTCGAGGTAGACCTGGGCGCTGATACGGACGCCGTCGCCGCTCTGCTCTCGCCGGGTCTCCACTATGCGCACTTGGCCCCAGTGTTGGTACGAGAGTGCCAGCCAATCCTGGATTTCACGGGTCAGCTTGCCGCCGTGGGCACGCCGCGCCCGATAGGCATTGGCTGCCGCCAGGTAATAGGTTTCCGTGTACTCGCGCACCATGCGGTTGGTGGAGAAGCACCCCGTGAGTCGCGCCATACTCTCGCGCATGCGGGCGAGCCATGCCTGGGGTAGCCCCTCGGCGTCGCGATCGTAGAAGGTGGGAACGACCTCCTGCTCAAGTAAACGATAGAGCGCCTCAGCTTCGATCCGGTCCCACTCGGGATCCTCGCCATGCTCGGCGCCATCGCCCAAAGCCCAACCGACCTCCGGCTGGAATGCCTCCGCCCACCAGCCGTCGAGCTCCGAGAGGTTCAGACCGCCGCTGACCAGCACCTTCATACCGCTCGTGCCGCTGGCTTCCCAGGGACGCCGCGGGGTGTTGATCCAAAGGTCCACACCCTGTACCAACTGCTTGGCTACCGTCATGTCGTAGTCTTCCACGAAGACGGCGCGCTGGCGCACGGCAGGTCGGCGCAGGAAGGTGCTCCAGGCGCGTACCAGCTCCTTGCCGCCCTCGTCCCGCGGGTGGGCCTTGCCGGCGATGACGATCTGCACCGGCCGGCGCGGTTCGGTCAGCAGGTGCTCCAGCCGGTCCGGGTCCGTGAGCAGCAGATTGGGCCGCTTGTAGGTGGCAAAGCGTCGCGCGAAGCCCAGGGTGAGGCTGTCCGGATCGAGGACTTGCGCCTGCGCGTCGATCTGCTCGGAGCTCGCCCCGCGCACCGCGATCTGGTGCTGGTGGCGATTTCGCACCCATGTCACCAGGCGTTTTCGCGCCGCGCCGCGCAGCGACCAGAGTGACTTGTCCTCAAGGCCACGGAAATCCGACTCGAGGGTAGCGAGATCGCCGCGCCAGAGTGCCTCGCCGCAGGCCTCGGTCCACAGGCGGTCGGCCGCCTCCGAGGCCCAGGAAGGGACGTGCACCCCGTTGGTGACCGACCCGATGGGGACCTCGCCCAGCGGCACACCTGGGAACAGGGGAGCAAAGATGCGCCGGCTCACCTCGCCGTGCAGGCGGCTCACGCCGTTAGCGGCGCCGGATCCGCGTAGGGCCAGCAGGGCCATGTTAAAGGGTGCGTCGCTGTCTGCGGGGTCGATGCGCCCGAGGGCGAGCAACTCCGCCAACTTCAAGCCGAGGGTCTCGGCGTAATCGCCCAGATATTGCCCGATCAGCCGCGGCTCGAAGCGGTCGAAGCCGGCCGGAACTGGGGTGTGGGTGGTGAAGAGATTGCCGGCACGGGTCAGGCGCAGGGCGGCGGCGAAGTCGAGCCCGGCTTCAGCCATCGCTACACGCGCCCGCTCCAATACCGCGAAGGCGGCGTGACCCTCGTTGAGGTGCAGCACCTCGCAGCGCAGCCCGAGGGTCTCGAGGAGACGCCAGCCGCCGATCCCCAGCACCAACTCCTGGCGGATCCGTTGCTCCGGGCCACCGCCGTAAAGCTCGGCGGTGATACCCCGGTCGCGGGGGTCGTTGCGCGGGTCGTTGCTGTCCAGCAGGTAAAGGCTCACTCGCCCCACCTGTGCCTGCCAGGCGCGCAGATAGGCGCTGTGCCCCGGCAGCTCGATCTCGACGCAAAGCCATTCTCCCGCGCTGTCGCGCACCGGAGTGACGGGCAGCCACAAGGGATCGTTGAAGGGGTAGGCGGCGAGCTGTGTGCCTTCTGCATCCAGGCTTTGGCGAAAGTACCCTTGCTGATAGAGTAGGCCCACCGCGACCAGGGGTAGGCCCAGATCGCTGGCGGCCTTGAGGTGGTCGCCGGCGAGCAGGCCGAGGCCGCCAGAGTATATGGGCAGGGCCTCCGCAATCCCGTACTCCATGCTGAAGTAGGCAATTTGGCCGAGGGCATCGCTGTCGAAGGCGTGATCCGTCCAGGTGGGGACCTGCAGATACCGCGCACGTGCCTCCAGCTCGGCGCGTAGGGCGTCCGTAAAGTCGCTATCGGCGGCCAAGGCTTCGAGGCGGGCGCGAGAAATGCTTTCGGCGATCAGCACTGGATTCTCGGTCGCCTCCCACAGGGCTGGATCGACTGCCCGCCACAAGGCGGGAGCGCTGTGGCGGGCGTTCCAGCGCAGGTCGAAGGCGAGCTCGGACAGTCCCTTGAGCTCGGAGGGCAGCTGGCGCGGCAGGAAGCGCTGGATGCTCATTCGGTGTATCTCCGTGCGGGGCAGCCTGACTGGCGTGGTTGCGGTTGCTTCGGTTAGCACTGGGCAGGATCCGTACCAGGAGCGCCAAAGCCCGACTCAACCGGCTCCGAGACTGCTGCGGGGGCGTGGAGTGGTGGAAATCAACCAGGATGTCTTGGGGACTTTGCACCGCTGGCCGGGGCGGCGTAGTAAGTCTGGTCGGTGACCTTCTCTACTTTGCAGAGCTGAAACGCGCTTACACGGCTTTTCGATCTGCGACTGACACGATGTTGTCACCAGCTGTCGCCGTGTTTCAGCAACACCCTGACTCGCGGAGCGCACTACTGCCAGCTCGGCGCCAAGTCTGCTTTTTGCTATTCGACTTGGTCCAGTACCGCGCGTCCGGCGACAGTGAGATCGTAAGACCGTTGGAAGAGAGGTAGCGGAACCATCACCTTCACGCTTTCCTCAATAAAACCCAGGGCAAGCAGACGCCGTAGGATGTCGTCGTCGCAGCTGCCAAGACTCTGGGACTGCATCCTCCCGATTCGCGCCAAGCAATCCCGTTCACGCGGTGTGAGATGACTCATCGATACCATCCTCATAAAAGCAGGTCTTTGAAGATCGCGAGCTTTTCCTTTACAGCTCGAACTGCACCCCGATCTCGATCAGTACCTCCTCGGGAATGTCCGGCACCAGGGCCAGGCTCGGGCTGTTGCGCTCCAGGAAGGCATAGATTTTCGCCCACCATGAGCGGGGGGCCATTCAGGCTCCGATAGCGGAAGCGGGCATGGCTGACGAACACGCTCAGATTTTCTGTGGCCAAGGGGTAGCCGCTATCCTCCAGCAGGGTGAGGATGGTGTCGAAGCGCGGTGTCTCCATGTAGCCGAAGCGGGGCACCGCCAGGAAAAAGCCGACTCCGAGGTGATCAGGGCAACGCCGCCGATCGCCGAACCATGGGCGCTCGCGAGCTCATCCGAGGAGAGGAACAGCAGCACCAGGAGCAGGGTCCCTCCCATCAGCAGCCAGTTCGCCGCCGGCACGTAGATCCGGTCCGATTGCAGCGCCGAGGTATGGCGCAGGCGCAGGCGCAGGCGCGGATAATAGTCCAGCTCGGCCAGTTGCTTGAGCAACGAGTAGCTGCCGGTGATGAGGGCCTGGGACGCGATCAGGGTGGCCGCTGCGGCCAGCAGGATCAGAGGCACCAGCAGATGCGCTGGGACCATCGCGAAAAACGACCAGAAAATCAGCGACAGGACACCTAGCACATTGATATCCGAGGCGGCGATGCCGCCGCCGCGAGAAAACACCACGTTCATGGTGAAGATAGGACTGGTCCCGATATCCCCGTAGACCACCCCGAGGGCGGTCAGGGCCAGGGAATTGCGCCAAGGCCGGCCGGTGTCCGCCCTCGTCTTGTGAAGCGGTCCCGAAGCTATGCTCGAGCGGGCCGCCGGAAGCGCACGGACGAGCACGGATCGCGCAAACGCGCCCGAACGGTTGGACGAGGGTGGATGCGCCGCATCAGCGGATGGCGGGGTGCGGTTATGGACCATGTCGGCAACCCAACGGTGTGGGAGCGATCATTTGGTTGAGCAAGGTCGCTGGCCGAGTACGGGATTAACGTCGTGACGCGTCATAGGTTCAACAAGGAGCTACAGACCGCCAAGGGGGCCTCGACGGCCTTGATGTCGACACCATGTCAAAAGGTCAGCCGCGTAGTGCGTCGGTGGCCTCAGGCAGCACCGAGATCCCCCTCAGGATGAGCTCTTGCGTCGGATAGGCGAACTCGATGCCTTCTTCCCGGAAGCGGCGATTGATGCCTAGGTTGATCGCCTGCTGGATGTCCATGTAGCGGTTGTAGTCCGGGCCCTGGACGTAATAGACGATCTCGAACAACAGGGCGAAGTCGCCGTACTCGAAGAAATGGGCGCGATCGAAACGAGTGTATGGCTGCTCGCGGATGATGCGCTCGATAATCTCGGGGATGCGTTCGAGCTGCTCCGGCGATGTCTGATAGACGACGCCCAGCTTGAACACCGCTCGGCGGTCCTCCATTCGCTTGTAGTTCCGGATGCGGCTCTTGAGCACGTCGGTATTGGAGAGGGTGACCTGCTCGCCCGAGAGGCTGCGGATACGGGTTGTTTTGACGCCGATCTGCTCCACGACGCCCAGGGTCGAGTCGGTGACCACGAAATCGCCGACACGGAAGGGTTTGTCCAGGATGATGGCCATGGAGTTGAAGATATCGGCGAGGATGTTCTGCACCGCGAAGGCGATGATCACCACGAACAGCTGGCTGGTATTGCGCACCAAGGCAAGCACCAGTGCTCGGAACGCGCGTTTCTCGCCGTTGCCGGCGGCGACCATGCGTGGCAGGACGGTGCGGCTCAGCAGGCGCTTAAGCAGTGCCACGGCCAGGATCACGACCACAAAGACAAAGCCGCCGGAGATGATGTCACGCAGATAGAACCCCTGGTCCTGGAAGACGAAGAGCTCGCGGTTCCACCAGGTCGAAAGCCATAACCGCGCGTCCGCGAGCCGCTGAGCGATGGTGCGCCGACTCACCAGTGGATCGAGCTCCTGCTCGAATCGGGCCGCCAGGGCGCTCAGTTGGTCCTCGACGCCGAGGAGCTCCTCGGCCTGGTCTTCCTGCGCATTGAGTGCCTTCCGGCGGCGTTCCAGCGCCGCGCGCAGTGTCTGCGCGAGCCCGGAGTCACCGAGTCGTTGGGCGAGCGCGAGCTGCATCGAGCGTAGCGTGGAGATCTCGGACTGGATATAGCGTGTCTCCTCACCGATGGTAGTGGTGAGATCCCCGACCTCGGTGAGCCAAGCGGCCAGCTGGGTCTCCTCCGCCCCCTTGTGCAGCTGGTAACGGCGTTCCCATAGGGTGCGCAGGCGATGCTCGCCAGGGCGTCGTCCAGGTAAGCGATACCCTTGCGCGCTGATTCGAGCTCGGTTTCGCGTGCTGCGACCTTTTCCTCCAGAAGCGGCGTGCGGGTCTCGTCCTGGTTATGCGCCAAATCCTGACGGGCGTCGAACAGGGCGCCCTCGGCTTGGTTAGCGGTGCGGGTCAGGGTCCAGGTCCGCTGGTGGATTTGGGTCTCGCGCGCCTTCAGCTCCGCGAAAGGCTTGTCCAACATGGCCTGGGTGAAACTGACGTCGTCCTTCATACGCGCGATCTTGGCGCTCAGCAGGTCGGCGCGTTGCCGCGTGAGGTCGGCATCCAACCGGGTCACCTCAAGATCCTCCTTGGCGGCCGCGAACCCTTGCCGGGGAGCGAGCACATCGAGGCGAGTGGTCTCTAGCTGCCGCTCGAGCCCGGTGACGTCGGTCTTTGGATCGGCTTGCTCCAGGCGGCTACGGGCGAGCCGGCGCTCCTGATCCTTGTCCTCCACGTTCTTGGATGCCGTATCGGCCTGGCGTTGAGCCGCCTCCAGGTCGCGCTCGGCCGCTTTGGCGGCATGCTTGGCCAAGCGGTGCTCGTCGTAGAGCTGATCGAGCTCGTCGACCGGGTGGGGTGGCTCCTTTACCTCCCCCTCGTGCTGCAAGGTGCCCTGGGTGGCTTTCTGGTCGGCCAGCGAGCTTTCCAGTTCCCGATGTCGCGCCAACAGGGTGGCGCGGCGTTGCAGTGAGAGCCGCAACGCCTGCAAGGGCTCGAGCCTCGGGTCCGAGGGTTGCTCGTCCTGAGGTTGGTTGGCGTTGCTCGGCACATTTTGCTGTTTGATCTTCGCGAGACGGTCATCGACTTGCTTCAGCGCTTGCTCGATCCGCTCGGCGGAATTGGGTGACGCCGTTAGCGCGGAAAGTCCAAGAAGTGCTGGGTCGAATTCGGGCTTGGTGTCCGTCGCGCGCGGGGGTGTGACTTCGCTCGCCGCCACGCTCTCCGGCGTCGAGGCACTATCCTGCGCGGGTGATGGCGGCGAGACCCCGATGAGCGCGATGGCGAGGGTGAAGAGGACGGCGATATTAGGTGACATCATGGTTCTGCGGGTTCCAGCGTATGCCCAATCGCGATCAATCGTGTATCTCGGCTACATCGGCAAATCCCGCGCTAGAGGTTCCCTTTTTTGGCGTGCGGTATGAGGTCCATTT
Source organism: uncultured Ectothiorhodospiraceae bacterium (assembly GCA_964416345.1). Taxonomy (GTDB): domain Bacteria; phylum Pseudomonadota; class Gammaproteobacteria; order CAYQDX01; family CAYQDX01; genus CAYQDX01. Next base: position 3,716 of record CAYQDX010000086.1, on the reverse strand, counting down.
CGCTTCGCATTGCGGCTCCGGTCCTGGTTGCTCCGTTTCTCGATTCCTGCGACAAAGCGGCAGCCTAAGGCTCTGCGAATCCAGATCAGCGATAGGACGCTCAGCACGTTGATGCCCGAGACGGTGTGGGAGCGAATATTTCGGCTGCCCGCAGCAAATGCTCGACCGATGACGGAAGGACATCCCTGTCCACGGCTTCGGATTCAGTGCGGCTCCATATTGGAAATCGCTTCAGCAGGACTCACTGCCACCTTGCCTTTGAGGTCTCTCCGCAGCCCCGAGGGAAATAGTGCCAAGGGGTTGCAGTGCAAGGAGCGCACGCTCATCCTTCGGCCACATAGTCCTCATCATCGTTTCCCGCCAGGATCTTCGGGTCATGCGGGTGCAGGTCCAGATAATCCCTGCGCGTGCGCTCGGATTCGAAGTAGATCTCTACGTCGTTCTCGCCATCCCCTTCGTATACGCAAGATTGCTGGCCAACGAAGGGATTTACGTCGTGAAGCGTCATGGGATCGGTCGTAGTGCGAATATTCATGGGTGTTTCCTCCAGTTGGAAATTGAGTTAGTGGGGCGACCGGAGCGAAAGTGGTCATGCTTTTGATCTTCGCATCATCGCCTCCTGACTCCAGCGCTTATGAAACACTAGAAAGATGTGTGCCACATCCGAAAGAGTGAGTGAGAAGCGTCCGGCTTGGTTTCCCGTTGGGGTCCGCCCAGTGCGGAATGCTGCCTGCGGCTGCTGCAAATCAATAGGGGATTCGGCACCGTGGAGCCAACAAGGCTTCAGGGGAGGGGCTAGAGAGCTCATGGATGGCCTGTGGTCGTCTTCACCCAATTTCCCGCTTGAGTGGTGTATTTGACCCGGCTTTCGGACAAGCTCGGGGCTGCATTTGCCACGAAGCTCCTGACGATTCCTAATGTGGCAAAACGTGGCACAAAGTACCCGGATGTGCGGCTAACTGGTCCCAATCTTGCGTCGTAGTCAGGTACTGATAAGGTCTGCGGACACGATCGAGAGAGGTATTCGAAATGAACGATAGGTTGATTGAAATCGGTCGACATTACCGCGTAGCGGGTGACCAAGAGGGCAAGATCATCAAGGTCTTCAATATCGACCAAGACACACTGAGGGTTGGTGGGGCCTGTTTGATCCAGAAACAAACAGCATGCAGTACACGCAAGGGTTCGCACCCGCGGACCCGGTTTGGGCCGACCATGCGCACGTACACATCGACCCCAACGCGCCGGAGATCTACCGCGGGCAGATTGGCGAGGAGGCGTCCTTCGATCAGCTCCACACGCTCACGGTTCGCGCGCGCACGGCATTGAGCCATTTCGCCAGTACGGATACTGGTCCACTCGCCGTTTGGCATAGGAAGCTGTTTGCCGGGTCCGAGAGCCCGTAACGGCTCAATCGCGCCCCTGCCGTTAAGATCCATTGCCGGCGTCGGAGAGGACGCGCCGGCACTGCTTTCCGGACAGTCGAGCAGCGGCTTCGAGGTTGCCGACGTACCTCCAGGTAGGGCAGAGGCCGGTTTGAGTGGATGAGGTTTTCGAGCCTGGCCCGGTTTCGCCGTAATGATCCATATCCAGGACGATGGGCGCGGACGCTGTGGCATAGCTGGCGATGCACCGAACGACAAATGCCTGTCCTCCTCATACCCTGAGCGTCGTGCATGATATTGACCATCCGGCTACTGGCCATCCTCTTACTGGTCGTCCTCGGCCTGCTTGCGGTCGACAGCGTCTTGCTCGTGCGGCGAGACGAGCAGCAGTTCGACCAGGATATGGAGCGGGACGCGGCCCAGCTCGGCCATGTGCTCGCCGACGTGGTCTCCGAGTCCTGGCGAAACCGCGGCGACGTGGCCGCCCGCCAGCTCATCGACCGCCTCAACGAAGAGCACGACAAGATGGGGGTCCGCTGGGTCCGGCTGAACGGCACCACCGAGGATATGGTGCCCTTGGTGCTCGTCCCCCTGATCGATCGGGCACGGACGAACGGGATGATCGTCTCGACCAAGCAACGCGACGAGCAGGGTGACGAGAATCGCTACACGGTGGTCCCGCTCACGGGGCCCGGGGACAGCGGCGCCGCGCTCGTGATCACCGAGTCACTGGACGAGCTGGAGGCTCAGAACCGTAAGACCCTGATGCGCTCGCTCACGCTGGGTGGCCTGATTATCGGCGCCGGCGCGATCTTGCTCATGACCTTCGGGATGCGCATGGTCGGCCTACCACTGAGGGAGCTGGTGGCCAAGACCGAGCGCATCGGCGCCGGAGACTTGACCGGCGACCTCGTCCTTGAGGGGCGTGACGAGCTGACGGACCTCGCCCACGCCATGAACCGCATGTGCGCGCACCTCGAGGCGGCCCGCGAGGAGGCTCATCGGAGGTCCGAGGAGCGGCTGGCCGCCCTGGAGCAGCTACGGCACAGCGAACGCCTCGCCATGCTCGGGAATCTCGCCTCGGGGCTGGCCCATGAGCTGGGCACGCCCCTGAACGTGGTCGCGGGTCGGGCCAAGATGATTGCCGGCGGCGAGCTCGAGCCAGACGATGTCACGGAGAGCGCGCGGATCATCCGCGGCCAGGCCGACCGCATGACCGCACTTTTGAGGCAGTTCCTCGATTACGCCCGGCGAGGAACCACCAAACCGACGCCCGTGGATCTCAGGGACCTGGCGGCGCGTTGCCTCGAGATGCTGAGGACGGTGGCCGGGAAGGCCCGGGTGGCGCTCGAGCTCGACGCCCGGGACGGCCTGCCCCCCGTCATGGTCGATCGGCTCCAGATGGAGCAGGTCCTGATGAACCTGGTCATGAACGGGATCCAGGCCATGCCGGACGGGGCACGCTGTGGGTCCGCGTGCAGGTCGCGGCCGAGGGGCCGCTGGAGATTCGGGTCGTCGACGAAGGGGTCGGGATTCCGCCGGAGCATCTGGAGCAGGTGTGCGCTCCGTTCTTCACAACCAAGCAGACCGGCCAGGGCACGGGTCTCGGCCTGTCCATCGTCAAGGGCATCGTCGAGGACAACGGCGGCACGCTTCGGATCACCAGCGAGGTGGGGTGTGGCACCACGGTCGTGGTCGGGCTCCCCCAGTCGGAGGTCGCATCTTGAGCCGGCGGGTCCTGATTGTCGAGGATGAGGCGAGCATGGGCGAGATGCTCGTCAACGACCTCCAGCGCCGGGGCTTGGTTGCCGCCCACCACACCACCGCGGACAGCGCGCTCGTCGCTGCCGCCGAGGCCCCCTGGGACCTGGTACTGACCGATCTCCACCTACCGGGCATGCACGGCCTGGCGCTTTGCGAGCGTCTGGTCGCGGACCGCCCGGACGTGCCGGTTATCGTGATGACCGCGTTCGGTAGCCTCGACACCGCCATCGCCGCCATCCGCGCCGGCGCCTACGACTTCGTCACCAAGCCGGTGGACCTCGACCTGCTGGCCATCGCCCTCGAACGGGCGCTCCGCCATCGCGAGCAGCAGGAGCAGATTCGCATGTTGAAGGCCAGCGCCGGCCCGACCCGCCGCACCGGTGACCTGCTCGGCGACAGCCAGGTCATGCAAGCGTTGATCCACCAGGTCGAGCAGGTGGCCGACACCGAGACCTCGGTGCTCATCCGCGGCGAAAGCGGCACGGGCAAGGAGCTGGTGGCGCGGCTGCTCCACCAGTCGAGCCGCCGGCAGCCCCAGCCCTTGCTGGCGCTCAACTGCGCGGCGCT
>CAYQDX010000085.1:0-12767 GCA_964416345.1 uncultured Ectothiorhodospiraceae bacterium | reverse complement strand
GTTCCTATGGGCGCCGCCGGCGACTGCCGTGTCGTGGCAGCTCCACTGACAGGGCCATCGTGAAAGCCAGCACCTCGGAATCGCTCTGGAATCCCCTCACCCCGTCCCTCTCCCAGAGGGCGAGGGAATTGGAGTCGCAAGGGTGCGCTTGAGCGGAAGACGGTGTCGACGAAAAGTATGCATATGGAGGTCAGAGACAATTTTCTGCCTCGGAGGCCAACCTCACCCAACCGCCTCCAGCGCCTCCCGAGCCCTTCCCGGCGGGCGCCGTAGCAGTCCGACTTGTCGAACTCGGCCAGCAGGGCCGCAGGCTTGCAAGTGAACAAGCTGGCGCTGGCGAAAATCTGTCCTACCAGCAGGGAGACATGGGTGCTGAGCTGAGTCAGGCAGGAGCTTGTAGTGCTCAGCCGGTCCGGAGCGGACTCCTGCTCCTGTCAAATCGCTCAGGTGGATTCCAAGGTGCGGAGAAAAGCCTCCGCATTCACGATGGGACAGGTGAGCACGCCGGCCAGGGCCAATAGATCCCGATCGCCGGTGACCAAAAAATCTGCCTTGCCCGCCAGTGCCAGCTCAAGGAACGGCGTGTCAAGCGGGTCGCGGCACAACGGGGTGGCCGGCGGCGGATTGGGCATCCGGACGGTCTCGCAATAAGGGAGGGAGTCGCCCAGCAAGTCCTGCTGCTCCTCGGGGCTCAGCCGAAATTTCGGATAGGCGAGGACCCGGATAAGCTCCGCTGCGGTCGCCTGGGAAGCCAGCGGTGTGAAGCGCGCCGCCTGGCAGGCCTGGCGCAGCGCCACCGACGTGCCTCGGGTGAATACCAGGCCCTGGAGCACAACGTTGGTGTCGAGCACCACCCGGGGAGCCCGCGGTCCGGTAGCGGGAGCGCCCATCCTGCCAATCCGTTCAGCTCTTCCTCGGCCGTTTGCGGGGCTGGGGCTTGTTGCGGGACCAGGCCACGGCATCGCTGATGTCCTGGTCACTCAGGTCCAGCTCAGCCAGCTTCGCCCGCACTGCATCGGACCGCTGGATGCGGACCGGCGTGAGGACCACCCGGCCGTTGACGACTTCGACCTCGAAGTACTCGACCGGACCTAGGGCGTTGGTAACCCTCTTCGGCAACGTAAGCTGGTTCTTGGCGGTGATCTTCGCGAGCATGGCGGCGGGATTCGACCTTGGTAAGGATTCCTTACAATAGCGCTGCTTGGTCCGGTGCTCAAGTCATCGATCGCTCCGACGTGGCCCGGGATCATCGCCAGGGTGCGCGGGACGTGCCTGGCGCCGGGATTCGCCGGGCTCATCCCGGCCGAAGTGCTCGTCGCTCGCTCGCGAGGCCGCCACTGGCGACTCACCGTCGGGGGTACCCACAGGACATCGTTGAAGGCGTTGGGCGCGTAAGCGAAACCCAGCCGGGCGAGGTGTTGAAGAAGCTGGCCGAGCACCACAATGCGGTGATAACCCCAATGGCAAGCCGTAGGGCAGTGCGTGAGGAGCAATGCCGTGGCTGGTGAGGAGTCATCGTGGCCGAGGCCGCTCCTACGAACGGTGCGCTTCGCTGCGCTCAGCCGCACCCTACCAAGATAGCGCGCATTGGGGGCAGAGTTGATCTTCCACTCCGGAGCCCCCTCACCCACTCGCCTCCAGCGCCTCCCCCAACCGCTCCACGGCGATGACTTCCATGCCCTCGATGGGCCGCTTGGCGGAGGGGGCGTTGCCCTTGGCGACCACGGCGCGGGTGAAGCCGTGCTTGGCGGCCTCCTGCAGGCGCTCAGGGCCGCCGGGGACGGGGCGGATCTCGCCGGCCAGACCCACCTCGCCGAAGACGATGAGGTGCTTGCTCAAGGGGCGGTTGCGCAGGCTGGACATGACGGCGAGCAGCACGGGAAGATCGGCGCCGGTCTCGGCGACACGGACGCCGCCCACGACGTTGACGAACACGTCCTGGTCGTAGGTGGCGACACCGCCGTGGCGGTGCAGCACCGCGAGCAGCATGGCCAGCCGATTCTGCTCCAGGCCCAGCACCACCCGGCGCGGGTTGGCGAGCCGGCTCTCGTCCACCAAGGCCTGGACCTCCACCAGCAGGGGGCGGCTACCCTCGCGGGTGACCATGACCACGCTGCCGGGCACGTCCTCGGCGTGGCGGGAGAGAAAGATGGCCGAGGGGTTGCTCACCTCCCGCAGGCCGGTGTCGGTCATGGCGAACACGCCCAGCTCGTTGACGGCGCCGTAGCGGTTCTTGATGGCGCGGACCACCCGGTACTGGCTGCCGCTGTCGCCCTCGAAGTAGAGCACGCTGTCGACCATGTGCTCCAGCACCCGGGGGCCGGCCAGGGTGCCCTCCTTGGTGACGTGGCCGATGAGGAACAGGATGGTGCCGGTCTGCTTGGCGTAGCGCACCAGGCGGGCGGCGCTCTCGCGCACCTGGCCCACCGAGCCGGGCGCCGAGGCCAGCAGCTCGGTGAACACGGTCTGGATGGAGTCCACCACCATGACCCGCGGGCGGTCCCGCTCGGCCACCGCCAGCATGCGCTCCACCTGGGTCTCGGCCAGCAGCCGGATGGAGCTTTGCTGGACCCCCAGGCGATGGGCGCGCAGGCTGATCTGCTGCAGGGATTCCTCGCCACTCACGTAGAGGGAGCTCAGCCCCGCCCCGCCGGTGGCGCGCGCCACCGCCTGCAGCAGCAGGGTGGACTTGCCGATGCCGGGGTCGCCGCCGATGAGCACCACCGAGCCGGCCACCATGCCGCCGCCCAGCACCCGGTCGAGCTCGACGATGCCGGTGGGCGTGCGCACCTCGGCCACGTGCTCGACCTCGGCCAGGGTGCGCACCTCGGCCGGCCCCCCGGCGTAGCCCACCGCCCGGTGACCCTGGGCCGGGGCCACCTCCTCGACGATGCAGTTCCAGCCGCCGCACTCCGGGCACTGGCCCGCCCATTTGCCGAGCCGGGCACCGCACTCGGTGCAATAGAAGACGCTACGGGACTTGGCCATGAGGCCGAGGGAGTCAGCCGGCGGCGGCGCCAGCTAGGCAGGCGCGGCAGTGCAGCACCAGCACGGTCACGTTGTCGAGGCCGCCCCCTTCCAGGGCCGCATCCACAAGCGTCCGGCAAGCCTCGACGGGCTTCGCGTGGGCGCCCAGCATTTCGCCGATGTCCTCAGTCTCCACCATGCCCGTCAGCCCGTCGGTGCACAACAGCAGCCGGTCCCCCGGCTCCAGGTCCAGCAGCCGGACGTCCGCCGCCACCTCGCCCGGCATGCCCATGTAGCGGGTGATCTGCGCCCGGGCCGGATGACCTTCCACCTGCTCCGGGGCGATGGCTCCGGTGTCGAGCAGATACTGAATTACCGAGTGATCCCGCGTGAGGCGCTCCAGGTGACCCCGCCGCAGCCGGTAGGCGCGGCTGTCGCCGATATGGGCCACCAATGCCGCCGGGCTGCGCAGCACGACGACGGCGAGGGTGGTGCCCATGCCGGCCAGCGACGGGTGGCGCCGGCTCTCCTGGCTGATGTCCGCACTGAGCTGCGCCAGCCCGCTGATGATGCCCTCCACGGCGGTGGGCGAGTGCAGATCCGAGACCTCGCGCAGCCGCGGCTCCAGCACCTCGGGCAGCGCCTCGACCACCACCCTGGAGGCCACGTTACCGGCCGGATGCCCCCCGAGGCCGTCGGCCACCGCAAACATCCCCAGCTCCGGGAAGGCGCCCCAGGCGTCCTCGTTGCGCTGGCGGAACCGCCCGACATGCGTCAGACCGGCGAAGTCGACCGCAACGGCAGGCCGCGCGCGGTCACCGTCCTGCTGCTGCCGCGGCATCGGCACGGTGTCGGACAGTTCGTCTTCAAACTCGCTCATGGCTGACCCAGCAGGGCTGCGATCTCCTCCGCGGTCACGCGATTGCGCTCCCGCAGGGCCTGGTCCAGGCGATCCAGCAGGGGCACTCCACCTCGAGCTCGGTCGCCGCCGCGCACAGTTGGGCGCACACTATGTGCTCTGCCGCCTCCAGCCCCACGGCCAGCGGCCCATCCCCCAGCGGAGCCGGGTCCAGGCCCACCGGCACGATACCCATGGCCATTCCCAGATCCTGGGCCATGCGCTGAGCACAAAGGCTGGCCTGCCGCGGGTGGGCGACGGTCTCGCTGCCGAGGCCGTTCCGTTCGCCATAGTACATCATCTCGGCCGCCCGTCCCGCCAAGAGCCGGCGGATATGCCGACTCGGCTCCGGGCATCGCGCAGAGTGCGCCGGTGGGTAAGGGCTATCTCCACACCAGGACTGCCGACTCTGCCCGACACTCATGGCATTCCTCGGACCTCGACGAGCACGCCGAGGCGCGCCGGGTGCCCCGTGGCCGACGGCCGCCGGCGCACTGCCTCCCCGACGGTCACCGTCCCCCTCGCCATTGCAGCGTGGCGCAGCTGCCGCTCCACGGTCCAGGCGCGCTGCCACTGCTCCCAGGCGTCGCCATCGAATTCGGCGCCATCCCCTGGGGGCGGCGGGCGCACGCTAATCCGGGGCTTGCCCGGGAGCCGGGCGCAGCGCTCGACGAGATCGGCCAGGGTGCGGGTGCCTTCCGCGGTGAGGTCCGCGGTGCCGGGGACGAACAGCGACTCCGACAGCTCCAGTCGCAGCGCACGCGCGCCGCCGGCGGCGACGAGCCCGTCGAGGCCGTACAGACCCCGCCAGGGATCACCGGCGTCCCCGCGGCTAGACTCCAGCGCGGCTCGCAGCCGATTCCGCTCTAGGCGCAGGGCGGCGACGCCGCGCCGGTCCCAGGTATGCTCCTGCCGGTAGTCCGCGAACCCCGCCTCCAGATGCCTCAGCAGCTGAGTCTCGTGCAGCGTGGCCTGGTGGCGGGTCCACAGCGTGCCCAGCAGATAGCCGCCGAGCACACCCAGCAAGGCCACCATTGCCGTGACGAGCAGCAGCCAGCGGCCCCGCAGCCTGCCGGCCGCCGGCCTGTCCAGGGTCTCGGCCAGCCGTCGCACCCGCCACAGTGGGCGCAGGTCCGTGCCGCAAGCGGGACAGCTCGCCGTCCCCGGTGGCAGCTCGGGACGACTGCAGACCGGGCACTGCAGCAGGCTCACCCAGCTGGCTCCATGTCGGCGAGCCCGACCACCCGCGGATAGGTAGCGACCGCGCCAGGCGCCGTGAGGCCGGGCCCCGCCCGCTGTGGGGCGGCCGCAGACTCCAGAGCGCTGGCGTGTCCCCGCACCGGACCGGAGTAGAGTCCCATCAGCCCGAGGCCAAGCATGGCGTAGGCCGGCAGCATCACCAGCAGCCCCAGCACCAGTCCTGCCCAGGCATGGCTGCCGCCGGCCCGCCACAGAAGCAGGACGCGGGCCTGCAGCGTGGCCAGCAGCCAGCCCAGTGGACCGCCCAGCAGCACGGCGGCCACGGCCTTGGGCATCGCGCCGAGCTCCGGGGCCAGAACGCCTGCCAGCCCCCAGGTGGCCAGGACGGAAACCAGCGCCAGTGCGCCGGTCCAGGCATAGGCGGCCGAAGACCGCGGGTTCGGCGTCACCTCTGGCGGCGGCCCGGGTGCCGCCTGCGGCTTTCGTGCCCGCCGGCGGGCACGGGCGGCGGGCCGAGGTTTGGCGGCCGGGCGTGGTGCCGGTTTCGGCGCGCGCTCCGGCCTCGTCTCCAGCTCCAGGCTCACCCGCCGCCGCCAGGCTTCCGCGCGGGTCTCGCGGTTGCGCAGCGCGAGCTGCTCGGCGCTCGTGACCTTCGCCTTGCCCCCGAGCTGCTCCACCAGCGCCCGTAGCTGACCCTGAATCTCGCTGGCGTCCTGCAGATGCTTGGCCAGCGTCGGCTCGTCGAAATGCAGGGTCACGGCGTAGGCCAGCTCCACGTAGGCCTCGTAGACCTCGCTGAAGGCCCCCGAGATGCGATCGGCCTCCATGACCGAGGCACGCATCTGCTCCATGACGCGGTTGATCTGGTGCACCGAGAGATTGGCCAGGGCTGCGGCGAGCTGGTGGCTGAGCGCCGGCTGCTGCTCTGCGGGCGCGTCTTCGAGCGCCACCGTCAGGAATGCGCAGGCCCCGGACCAGTCCTGCCTGCCCGCGGCCTCATTGGCCCACTTCAGCAGACGCCGCTGCTCCATGGCCCGCCGCAGCGTGGCGCGCGCCGCCCCCAGCTCCCGGCGCTGGGCGGAGGCCAGAGTGCTCTCCGGGTCCAGGACGACGGCCTCATCCAGATCGTCACGAGCGCCCTCGAACAGGCTGAGCACGAGCCGCTCCCGCGCCTCGTCCGCCTCGCCGTCCCAGAGTCCGAGGCCGCGGCGAAACTTCGCCGTCGCCAGATGCACCAGGCTGGTCACCTGGGAGCGCCGCAGGGCCACCGCCTCCTCGCGATCCGCGGCTGGCAAGGCGCGCCGCAGATGACTCACCACGGCCTGCCAATGCTCCAGGGCCACCTCCCACTGCTGCGCACGGTCGGCCCGCTCCGCCGCCCGTGCCCGCGCCGCCACCGCCTCCGGCAGCACGGCATAGTCCAGGCGCTGCCACAAGGACTGGCGCACGCGGGCGGCCTGGTCCGCGGCCCGCTCGTAGCCCAGCTCTTCGGCGCGCTCCAGGTCCGCCAGGGCCAGCCGCAGCGCCTCGTCGCCGGCCTCCCCGTCGGCGCCGCCAGGTCTGGCAAGGCGCTGCTCGGCCCGGCGGGTGAGCAGCTCGGCCAGCGTCGCCGCCAGCTTGGCGTCCTCCGCCAGCACCAGGCCTCTGGCGAGCAGCTCGATGGCCTCGCCCAGATCACGGTCCTGCAGCGCCAGGGCGTGCTGGGCGCAAAGGCCTGCCATCCGTTGCGCGAAATCCTCCGGGGGGGACAGACTCAGCCGTCGACTGAGGGCGGCTGCCTTGCTCCAGGTCTGAAGCGCCTCTGCCAGCTGACCATGCTCCCCCAGTGCCGTGCCCTGAGCATAGAGGGCGCGCGCCCGCAGTGTTTGGACCTCCCTCGCCGCCTGCTCGGCCGCCGGCAGGGCGTCCAAGGCTTCCAGCGCCTGGGCGGAGCGGTTCTGGTCCAGCAGCACGGCGATGGCGGCGTAGGGCGAGAGCGCGGCGTCCAGCCTCAGCAGGCGGGAATCCTCCGGCCTGCGCTCCAGGGCCTGCTTGACCTTTCCGCGCAGCGCACTCATGCGGCCCTGGAGGCCCAGCAGCATGGGGCCGCAGCAGAGTGGGCCGCGAGCGGTGCGGATGCCGATGGCTGCCAGGTCGTCGGCCACCCGCAGCTCCGTCGCCAATGCCAGCGCCAGTCCCCGATAGCGTTCTGCCAGGGCGTCATTGCCCGCGTTGCGGTGGCTGCGGACCCCCTCGTGGAGACGGTTACTCAGAAGCTCCGTCAGATCGCTACGCAGCGCCTGCGCCGAAGTGCCGCAGCGCTGTGCCTGGACCGCCAAGAATTCCGGCGTCGCGAGCAGCATGACCCAATAGGCGATCGCCCGCTGCCAGCACTTGATGACCTCGCCGCCCTGGCCGGCGGATTCCTGCTCTTCGGCATGCACCGCCCACCAGTACCAGAGCACGGCGAGATTGTGCCCCGCCACCGGGTCCGGACAGGTGTTGTAAAAAGCCCCCTCCCAGGCCGCGGCAGTCTCCGCCCGCCGCGCCGGAGTGAGCGCGTCCGGGTCGACCAGGGGGTTGGGATCGGCTGCGGCGAGCCCTGCGTCGTCGTATAGCAGCAAGTCCACCAGTGCCCGCTCGCGGGGCCGCTGCTTGAGCAGGTCGCGGGCCAGCTTGAGTCGGTTGACCCGAGCGGGCTGGTGTCGCACCGCCGCGCCGAAGGCCTGCTCGACGGCCTGGGGTGTCGCCCCGGGCTCGACGCCCAGCAGCTCATAGGGTGTGGGCTCGGTCTCGAACGGATCTCTCACTCCAGGCCCTCACCCACCCGAGTCGGCCTCACCCCGTCCCGCGTGGCCATCCCCTTCAGAGGCGCCAGTTGTCGACACCGCAGGCGGGACAGAAGCGCTTGCCAGGCTCCATGGGGGCCCCGCAGGTGCGGCACTGCACCCCGCCGGGACGCTGGCTGTCGGCCTTGGCCACGGCCGCCTCGACCCGCTGGATAAAGAGATTGAGCTGCGCCATTGCCGCCTCGCCGTCCGCCTGCAGCGCCGCCTCTACGTCCAGCTGGTCGGCCTGCAGCGCGGCGGCCTTGGCCGGATCTGCGGGCCGAACTCGGCTGATGATGGCGAGCTTTACGCCCAGCAGGGCGCTGACCAGGGGCGGCAGCTCGTTCAGCGCCTGCTCGAAGCGCTGCACATGCTCCTCGAGCTCGGCACCCTCCTCCGCCATGGCCTCTCGCGTGCGCTCGACCTGGCCGCGCAGGCGCACCCGCTCCTGGGCCTCCAGGCCCCAGCCGTAGGCGCGCAGCACGAAGTCGACGAACTCCAGCAGGTTGCGGGCCTGGTCCAGCTGGGTGGCCGCCTCCGTGCCGGCCATCTCCGCCACCCGCTGCTGCAAGTGCTCGGCCTCCTCCCGCGCCTGGCCGTAGGCCTTGCGCCGCAGCGCGCTGAAGAAGCGGTTGCGGGCCTCCTCCAGCTCCCGCAGCTCATCGGCGCCCAGGGCCTGAAGCTCGGCGCCGATCGTCTCCTCGACCTTCTCCAACATGCGGATGGCACCAGTGTCTTCCTCGCCCCGGGTGATCCAGGGTCCCAGATCCGTGCCGTCGTCTAGGTGAGCCTCCAGATGGAACAGACCCTGCTCGTCAAGCACGATCTGCACCCGCAGCACGCTGCCCTGGGGGAGATTGGGCGGCAGCACCGCAAAGGCCTCGCCCTGCAGCTCGCTGTGGCCTGCGTCGCTCTCGTCCTCCCTGCCATAGACGGGAATGCTGAGCATGCGCTGGCGGGCGTGGGGGATGGGAAAGCTCTGGACCTTGGGCTGCTCGGTGGGCACCGGATCGCCCTTGCTCACGAATACGCTGAAGCTGCCGCTGCTGCTCAGGGTGCCGTAGTAGAAAGGGCTGATGGACCCCACCACCAGCTCGCGGCCCGGCTCCTGAGACTCGGAGGCGGCTGCGTGCAGGAGCGCTCCGCACTTGGAGCACTGCAGCGTCTGGGTCTCGTTGACGTGCCCGCAGCCGTCGCACACCACCCGATCGCCGATACGGGACGCCACGATGGCGGCGCCCAGGGCCACGCAGTGCTTGGGATGCATGCGCCGCAGCACCTTTTCGGGGCCGAACATGCGCGCCACCTCCCGCTGTACCAGGGGCATCATGGTGGCGTTGCCGGCCAGCAGCACGTGGCCGATCTGCTCCAAGCCGAGCCCCGCCTTGTCGATGGCGACTCGGGTCAGCTCCATGGCCCGCTCCACCGACGGTCCGATCATGGCCTCCAGCTCTGCCCGAGTCAGGGTGTGCTCCACGTCGATGAGATCGCCGTCGGCATCGTGCAGCAAACCCGGCAAGACGATGTCGGTGGAGCTGGCCGAGCTCAGGGCCTCCTTGGCCCGCTGGGCGGCCGCCTGCAGGCTCACCATGAAGCGGTGATTGCCGGTGGGATCCAGACTCCATTGCCGGCGCACATGCTCGACCACACGCTGGACGATCAGGGCGTTGAAGTTGTCGCCGCCCAGCCACATGTCACCCTGCAGGTTGAGCGGGACGAACACGCTCCCGGCCCGCATGAGCACGGAGATGTCGAAGGTGCCCCCGCCCAGATCGAACACCAACAGATACTCCGTCTCGTCGCTGCCCGCGCCCTCCATGCCGAAGGCGATGGCGGCGGCAGTGGGCTCGTCCAGCAGCTTGATGACGCTGAGGCCCGCCTTCTGCCCGGCCTCCCGGGTGGCGGCCTTCTGCGCCTCGCTGAAGTAGGCGGGAACGGTGATCACGGCATGGGTCACGGGCGCGCCGAGACGCAGCTCGGCATCCGCCTTGAGCTTGCCCAGCACCATGGCCGAGACGTCGGCGGGCGAGTACTGCCGCCCGCCCATGACCACTCGCACGCTGTCCTCGGTACCGTGGCTGGGCTGGACGATCTCGTACTGCCAGGTCTCGCGCACCCGCTGCACTTCCGGGTCGGCGATCGCCCGGCCCATGAGGCGCTTGATCGACACGATGGTATGGCGCGGCGCCATGGGCCAGTTATCGAACGCCGGGTCGCCCACCAGCAGCTGGAATTCGCCGGCACCCTCCGCGGTCCTGCGGCGCAGCTTGAGCCCCACCGCGGAGCGAGTCTGGGACCGGCCCTCGCGGCTGTCCAGCACTCGCGGCTGGGGCCCGTCGAGCACTGCAACCACGCTGTTGGTGGTGCCGAGGTCGATGCCGATCATGCTGCCCATGGGTCTGTACCGGCTACCCCTCGGCCCCCTCCGCCGGAGGCTCGGCGGAGCCGCGCACCACCACCAGCTCGGCCTTGCGCAGCAGCACCCCGTGCCATAGATAGCCCCGGCGCGGCACCGACACCACACTGCCCTCCGGCAGGGCGGGGTCCGTCACGGTCTCTGCGACCCGATGCCGGTGGGGGTCGAAGCCCGCCTGGAGCTCGTCCATGGGCTCCACGCCGCGCTGCCGCAGGGTCGTCTGGAGTAAGCGCCACACGGTGCGAAAGTTGGCCAGCCACTTGCTCATCTGCGGCGTGATCTGATCGGCCTTGGCATCGACGCTGGCAAACACTCGCTCGAAGGCATCGGCGATGTCCAGCAGCTCCAGCAGCAGCTCACGGGTCTGCTCCTGCTGGGCCTGGGCGCGGCCCTGCAGCTCGAACCGGCTCTCCGCCAGGGCACGCATGAGCCCGGCGAGATCCGCCTCTATCTCCGCCAGCGGTGCCTGCAATGCGGTGCGATCCCCGTGCGCTGCGCTTGACGCAGCGGACCGTCCGTCGTCGTTCTCGTCTAGGATCATGGCAGGTCTCGCCCCAGCCACGCTCGGCGCGGGCGTGTATTGACTCAGTTCTTATTTCCACACACGCTCGCAGATTATCCGGCCCCCTGCAACCGCTTCACAAGCCCCACAGCTCATAGGTGACTTCCACGGCCGGCTGAGGTAGAAATAGCCCCACTGTGTACTGCCGACCGACCCACATCATGCCTCCTGCCAGCATCCGCATCGTCCGCCACACCGCCGCCGCGCTCCGCCAGCCGGCGGGAGAGGCGTCGTGGCGCTGCCGCGACGCGCATTTACGCTCCTGGGGCCCATCGTGCAGTAGCGGGGAGCGAGGCCTGCTCGCGCTGCTGCTGGCGGCATCGCTGGCCGGCTGCGCCATGCTGCCCGGCGAGCAGCCTGCCCAACGGCCCGCCCCCCTGCAGGTGGATCGCTACACGCTGCCGCCGCCGGGTGAGGCCGTGGTGGGCGGATTGCAGGCGACCGTCACCCGCCGCGAAGACACCCTGCCGGACCTGGCTCGCCAGTTCGATCTGGGCTTCGACGAGATTGCCGCCGCCAATCCAGGGGTCGACGCCTGGGTGCCCGGAGAGGGCACCCGCGTGCTGCTGCCGACCCGGCACATCCTGCCCCGCGCCCCGCGCCGGGGGCTCGTGCTGAACCTCGCGGCCATGCGTCTCTACTACTACCCGCCCAACGCCGAGCAGGTCGTCACCCATCCCATTGGCATCGGCCGGGAAGGCTGGGCCACGCCGCGCGGCCGCACCCGGGTCGTGGCCAAGCAGGCGAGCCCCGCCTGGCACGTGCCGGCATCGGTGCGCGCCGAGCACGCTCGCGAGGGCGACCCGCTACCGGCGGTGGTGCCGCCGGGTCCCGACAATCCCCTCGGCAGCCACGCCCTGCGCCTGGGCATCCCCGCCTACCTGATCCACGGCACCAACAAGCCCTACGGCGTGGGCATGCGGGTCAGCCACGGCTGCGTGCGCCTCTATCCGGAGGACATCAGCGCCCTCTACGCCCAGGTGCCGGTGGGCGCCCGGGTGACCATCGTCGACCAGCCCTATCTGGCCGGCTGGCGCGACGGCGAGCTCTATCTCGAGGCCCACGCGCCGCTGCACGAGCGCCAGCGCAAGGACCGGGCCGCCGTGGAGCGGCTGCTGCGCCGGGCCGCCGGCAAGCGCAGCGCCGACGTCGACTGGGAGCGCGCCCGGGAGATCGTGCATGCGCGGCGCGGCGTTCCGCTGCCGGTACTGCGCGGGGCGCCGGGCACGGACCAGGTGCTGGCACAGGTGCCGACCGTGCGCCACTTGTCCGCGGCGCCTGCGCCCAAGTCCGGCGCGGGCGCCTGGTACATCCAGCTGGGCGAGTACGCCGATGCCGAAACGGCGCAACGGATGGGCACCGTGGCGAGCCATCTCGGCCTCGCCGTGCGCATTCAAACCCGGCCGGTGGCAGGCGGCTACCGGGTCTACGCGGGTCCCTACGCGGAGCTGGCGCTGGCCGTGAAGGCGGAGCGGCGCCTGGGCCGAGAGCTGGAGGTCAGCACCGCGGTGCTGCCCGCCGAAGACCTGCCCTCCGGGCGCGAGCCGGCCTGGTGGCGGCGCTGGCAGTGGTGGCGCTGGAGCGGAGCCGAGCAGAGTCCATGAGCACACCCTACGAGACCCGTCCGGGAATCCGATTCCCCTTCGGCGCGACGCCGGACGCCGAGGGAACTAATTTCTCCATGTTCAGCCGCCATGCCACCAGCGCCCAGCTGCTGCTCTACGATGCGCCGGACAGTGCGCGGCCGTTCCAGATCGTCACCCTCACCCCGGAGCTGCACCGGACCTTCTTCGTCTGGCATGTCTATGTGGTGGGGCTACCGGAGGGCACCCACTACACCTGGCGGGTCGACGGCCCGCCCGGCAATCGCAAGAACGGCTTTCGCTTCTCCCCCAACATCGAGCTGCTGGACCCGTG
>CAYQDX010000084.1:0-12847 GCA_964416345.1 uncultured Ectothiorhodospiraceae bacterium | reverse complement strand
CGTTCTCCTGGTTGTTCTGGTAGCCGATGTCGCCCATGCGCAATGAAGTAGCAAAAGGCCCGTAGTAGCTGCTGGGATCGAATTCCACCAGCGTGGTCGACTTGCCCTGGAGGAAGGACTTGCACACCGCCGGCGAGGCGCCGAACAAGTACGGCACCAACCAGCCCACACGCTGCAGGTTGCGGATCAAGCCGAAGTAGCTCTCGGAGACGAATTCCTGGCGTGGCCGGCTGTCACCCTCGAGTCGCTGGTAGAGATCCCAGAAGGCATCCGAATAGGAAAAATTGAAGTGCACCCCGGCGATGACCTGCATCACCCGCCCGTAGCGATGCCCCAGACCGCGCCGATAGACCGTCTTCATCATTCCCGCATGGGAGCGCCCGTACCAGGCGATGGGAATGGCCTGCTCGCCATGCACCACGCACGGCATGCTGGTAGCCCAGAGGATCTCGTCCTCCAGATGGTCGTAGACGAATTTCTGCGTATCACGCAGGAATTCCAAGACCTCGGTGATGGTCTCGCGGGGGGGTGTGATGATCTCGGTGAGCGCCTCGGAGTAATCGGTGGTGATGTACGGGTGGGTCAGCGCCGAGCCCAGCCCACTGGGATGGGGAGTCTGGGCGATGCAGCCTTCCCGCGATACCCGCAGACTCTCTTTCTCGATGCCGATGCGGCTAGAGCGCAGCGCACGAGCGTCGAGCTCCTCGGCGAGCGAGGCGAGACGGGAGGCGAACGGGAGTGACACGTGGCGGCTCCTTTGCACCTTGGGGGCGGGGAGAGACAAGCGGACAGGGAGTGGCATGCTAGCACGCCTCGGCGTGACTGAGCAGTCGATCCAGCTGACGCAGCAATTCCACGAGCCCATCGGGATCCGGCTCCAGGCCCCGCAGGGCCTCCTCGGCCATGGGTGCGATGCCGCAGCGCGCAGGCAGCGCAGCCCCGGCATCCGCCACCGCATGCAGCCGCGGTAAGAGTATCCATTGCAGCCACTGGGTGAATTCCAGAGTGTCCACACAGAAGGGAAGCACGCTGCTCAGGGCCGCCAAAGGCGGAGGCACCGCCTCCCACAGCCCCATGCGGCGCAGCTCCTGCTCCAGCAAGGCCAAAACTGATCGCAGCTCTTCGGTCACCGGCACACCCGTTGTTGCTGCACCTTAGGCTGCGCAATCCTCGCGCGGCGGTCAAACCGATGCCTGCGTTGCGCTATAGTTCTGGTCGACGCCTCCGACCTAGGCGGTGCCGCGACCAGAACCACCACATGGCATGAGGAATCGAAATGGCTGTCAGCATAGACGACTTGAGAGGAATGACCCCGGAGCTCGCCGCCAAGCTCAAGGCACGCGGTCTCGGCCAGAGCGACCAGCTCCTGGACGCGGCCCGCACCCCCGCCCAACGCAAAGAGCTCGCGGCGGCGGTCGGCGCCGAGCCGCGGGTGATACTGGAGCTCGCCAATCGCGCCGACCTGGCGCGGGTCAAGGGAGTGGGCGCCGTGTACTCCGACCTGCTGGAGCTGGCGGGCGTAGACACTGTCAAGGAGCTTGCCACCCGGCGTGCGAACAACTTGTACGCGAAAATCAAAGACACCAACGCTGAGGGTGCCCATGCCAGGCAGCTGCCGACCCAGACCGACGTCGAGTCGTGGGTGGAGCAGGCGAAAGCCCTGCCCAAGACCCTAGAATACTGACAACCATACTCACACAGGAGGCAAACGAGCATGCGAGCGGTCTTACGCGTGGCTTGTGTCGCCGCCCTGGCCCTGACGGCGCTGACCGTCGGTGCCGAGGTCAAGACTCAGACCGTGACCTACGAGGATGGAGACGTACAGCTGCAGGGCGAGCTGGCCTGGGACGATGCCATCTCCGGCAAGCGCCCCGGCATCCTGGTGGTGCACGAATGGTGGGGGCTCAACGAGTACGCCAAGCATCGTGCCGAGATGCTGGCCAAGCTCGGCTACGTCGCCTTTGCGGTGGACATGTACGGCAAGGGAAAGGTCACCAGCAATCCGAAGCAGGCCGGCGAATGGGCCAACCAGATCGAGGCCAATCGGGCCCGATGGCAGCAACGGGCGCTCAGGGGTCTGGAAGTGCTGAAGAATAGCAAGCGGGTCGACGACTCGCGCACCGCCGCCATCGGCTACTGCTTCGGCGGCAGTACGGTGACGGAGCTAGCCTACGCCGGGGCCGATCTGCGTGGGGTGGCCAGCTTTCATGGCACTCTGCCGCTGCCGACGGCCGAGGAAATGGGCAAGGTCAAGGCAAAGATCTTCGCCGCCACCGGCAGCGCCGATGCCTTCGTGCCACCCGACAAGGTCATGGCCTTCGAGTCGGCCATGGACAAGGCTGGAGTCGACTGGTATCTGGTGATCTACGGCGGCGCCCACCACGCCTTCACCAACCCCAATGCCGACAGCTATGGAATCGAGAACGTGCGCTACAACCCGGAGGCCGATCGGCGCTCCTGGGTCGAGCTGCAGCGCTTCCTGAAGGAAATCCTCGGCGCCCAGTAGCGGCCCTACCAGGGGCGAGCCACGCCCGGGCGCGGCTCGCCGTCTACACTAGAAGGTGTAGCCTCGGGTCACAGGGGAGATGCGGCCATTGCTAACTGGCGCTGGCGAGCAATGCGGACGCGGCGAGCAATGCGGACGCGGCACGCAACACCCTGGAGCGACTCCCGCAGAGCCACTGGCGGGTGGCGGGGCTGGGTGTCAGCAAGTCGCTGGTCGGCTTCAGTGCCCTGCCGGCGGTGCCAGCGGAGCTGGAGCGCATCGTGCGCCATGGCGCCGACGATGACGGAGTGCTGGACGGTGTAGTGCTGCTGAGCTCGGCATTTACCGGCGCGGCCCTGCTGGACGTGCTGGATGCCGGCTATCCGGTGGTACATATCGGCAGCCACGTCGTGTTCAGTCCGGGCACCGAGCGGTCCTCCTATCTACTGCTGGGCGATGGCCGGCACCTAGACCCGGGATAAATCCGCTCGGTCAACGATTTCAGCAGCCGGGATCTGCTGACCCTCTCGGCCTGTAACACGGCCCTGGCGGACGCCGCCACTGGCCGGGAGATAGAAGGCCTGGGCACGTTGGCACAGAACCGCGGTGCCAAGGGGGTGCTGGCGACGCTTTGGCCGGTGAGCGACGCCAGCACCGCGGAGCTGATGGGTCGGCTCTATGACTGCCAAAGCAGACTGGGCCTCAGTAAGGCGGAGGCCCAACGCGATCCACTGGAGGCTCGCCGTTATCAGCACCCCTAACTATTGGAGTGCCTTCATACTCATGGGAAACTGGCTGTGAGGTCGCTCTGCGCAAACGGGAGTGGCGCGGGGCGGGTGGCTGGACTACTCGGCCCAGCCACCCGGACCACTCCGCCGGCTAAGGCTTGGATGCCGCTGGCATTGAAGGCGCTGGTGGAGACGAGGGAGCCGCCGGCGGCGGGGCTGGTGGCTCTGCCTGATTCCCAGCCGGCCCGAAGCGCCGACCCTGGGGACCCATCATTCCGCCGAGATTCTGCTTCTGCTCGTCCGTGAGCACGGCCTCTGCGCGCTGCATGGCATCACCCATGGCGCTCATCATTTGACGGCGCAAATCCATCAGGGCCTGGCTGTGGCGCATTTCCTCGCCCTGCAGGCGATTGATCTCTCGACCATGCTCGGTCATCTTGCCCATCGCGTCCTGGCGCTGCTTGCTAAGCTCGTCGGAGATCGCATTGAGCTTGCTGCGCTGATCATCCGTCAGCGTCAGCTGCCATAGCGGAGCCAAGGGGTCCGGCATCCCCATCATCCCAGGGCCGCCGGGCATCCCCATCATGCCGGGTCCACCCGGCATCCCCCGGCCGCCCATCATTCCGGGTCCGCCTGGCATTCCTATGGGCCCCTGCTCGCTGCTGGAGGGCATGCCGTAGCCATAGGGACCCATGCCTTGGCTCGGGGGCATCTCATAACCCCCGGGGCCCTGGCCCATGTCGGGGCCGGGTCCCATACCGTAGCCGCCGGGGCCGTAAGGACCCGGGCCCTGGATCGGGGGAGCCCCGTAGCCGCCCGGACCCTGACCCACGTCCGAGCTGGGCGCCGCGCCGTAGCCGGTGGGGGCTTGAGTGGCCTCCGGCACCTGCCCCATACCCTGTCCTGGACCCATCGGGTATGCGGACGGGCCTTGATCCATGCCGGGACCCATTCCATAGCCGCCGGGGCCGTAAGGATCCGGGCCCTGGATCGGGGGAGCCCCGTAGCCGCCCGGACCCTGACCCACGTCCGAGCTGGGCGCCGCGCCGTAGCCGGTGGGGGCTTGAGCGGCCTCCGGCGCCTGCCCCATACTCTGTCCTGGACCCATCGGGTATGCGGACGGGCCTTGACCCATGCCGGGACCCATCCCATAGCCGCCGGACCCCGGACCCATGCCTTGACCCGGCATGCCGTAGGGCACGGACTGGCTCGTCGTCGATGTGTCCGGACTGCTGGGCGCGCTGCTCATTCCTGTCTGGGCAACCGCCGACGAGGCCAGGCCACCGAGCAATAGGCCGAGCCCTAACGCTGAGATACCGTCGATCTTCATCTACTCCTCCTAAGGCTCCGAATGCTGATTGTCCCCGCGCTTCGCGCGCAGTGGACTCGATGACGCTGTGTTAAGCACGCCCAAGTGTAGTGGCAATCGGTCGCGCGCGACAGCCCGGAGCACTGCCGCTGGTCAGGCTGAGCTAAAAGGCTCGCGGGACGGCCGCTGCCGGCCTCGGGCGGCTCAGGGCTCGATACGCGAGCCGAGCAGCTGCAGAAACTTGGCCAGCCAGTCGGGGTGTGCCGGCCACGCGGGCGCGGTGACCAGATTGTCCTCGACGTGGGCGCCATCCACGGGAATATCGACCCAGAAGCCGCCGGCCTGGTCCACCTCGGGCGCCACACCGGGCGCGGCCGAGCAAACCTTACCCTCCAGGACGCCGGCAGCGGCCAGCACCTGGGCACCATGGCAGATGGAGGCCACCGGCTTGCCGGCGGTGAAGAAGTACCGTACCAAGCCCAGCACGGAGTCCTGGAGGCGCAGATACTCGGGCGCGCGGCCGCCGGGAATGACCAGTGCGTCGTAGTTCTCGGGACGGACCTCCGCAAAGGAGGCGTTAAGCACGAAGCCGTGCCCCGGCCTCTCGCTATAGGTCTGGTCGCCCTCGTATTCGTGTACCGCGGTCTTGACTCGTTCACCGGCACGCTTGTCGGGGCAGACGGCATGCACCACATGACCAACTGTCTGCAGACACTGGAAGGGCACCATGACTTGGTAGTCCTCCACATAGTCGCCGACCGGCAACAGGATCCGCTTGACGCCCATGACCAGTCTCCGCGCGGCACCGCTCCGTGCCCTCTACGGCCGATACGCATCGCAATCCGGCCCACCTCCCGTGCCGCGCTGCGAATTCACTCCGACCGCATTTGTGTGTTGCAGGCTTTCAGGGCCGCCACGGGGCCCGAGAGCCCATGGCCACCCGACAGACGGCACCCAATGAGGAGCCCCACCATAGGGCGAATCACCTCCGGTACGCACATTGCCAAGCATGGAGCGTGCCGCGCGCATCTCGCCGCCGGCCCCCCTCCGCGTCACGGGCCCGCGCCGGCCGGCGAGGAATGCCATAGACCAAAATGGTCACAATGCGACTCGCCGGGGGCTGCGCCTGGAGCGCGGTCACTCGCGCAGCACGCACTTGGCGTAGAGATCCTTGAGCCGTCCCTGAGGATCGTACTTCTGCTTGAGCCTCCGATAGGCAGGCCAATTGTAGATCTCCCAGAACTCCTCGGGCGGGTAGTAAGAGTCGGAGTACAGGGACTTGATGCCTCCAAGCTCAGCTACCTTGCGCTCCACCAGCCGGTTGTAGTAGCCGGGGGGATAAGCCGTGTGCTCCCGGATCACGTCCCAGAATCCGAAATTCACGTACAAGGTGTTCCGGTCCATGGGATACAGGTCGTAGCCGACCTGGGGGTCCCAGGTGCCTATGGGACAGATCCACACCGGGGTGAAGCGGATCGTGTCGAAATAGAATGCTAGGAATTCCGCACAGCGTGGCAGAGGAACGTCCACGTCCTGGATCACCGACTCGCAGTGCAGGCCGCGCAGCCGGTCCAGCCCCCGGGTCAGACCCAAGCGGCTATTCCAGCGCATAATCTGGGTATAGGTGACCGAATTCAACCGCTTGCGGCCCAGCAAACGACGCACCAGGGGATTCTGGACGCCGAGGTTCTTCGAGCACCAGAACCAGTCGGTATCCCAGCGCCAAAGGTAATCGTGGATACCGAGATAATCCTCTTGTCGCTCGCGGATGGAGCGGTAGTAGATGTGCTCGAAGCCGTAGTCGCTCGTGTACGGCGCCGCATCGACCATCTCGCCGACACTTAGATAATATTCACCCGGCCCGAATATTGTCCCGTCGACGAAATCCGCCGGGCCGGCGCAGCGGCGGCCGAGCTCGGCGAAATAGGCCTCGGAGTCGGTGAATCGCAGGTGCGTGAGCCGCACGAAGGGCCGCACGGGCACGACCTTGGCCTTCAGCTTGAGCACGTAGCCCAGGGTGCCATAGGAGTTCGGCAGGCCGTAAAGGAGATCCCGATGCTCGTTGTCCGGCGTGCAGCTCACGACACTGCCGTCGGCCAGCAGCACCTCCATCTCCTGCACGGTCTCGTGCACCAGACCGTAGCGGAAGGAGGAAGATTCTACACCCACCCCCGAGACCGCCCCCCCGATGGTGATGGACTTCAGCTGCGGCACCACCGCCGGCATCACCCCCTGAGCCAAACAGGCCGCAGTGAGCTCGCCATAGGAAGTCATTCCCTCCACCTCCACATGGCCCGCTGCCGGGTCCACCTCAAGGACGTGATCGAAGGCCCGAGCATCGAGACGCGGACCGCTGACGGGCTTGCGATCCCGGAACAGGTTCGACGTGTCCTTGGCCAGCCGCAGGCCCCCGGCGGACACTGCCCTCAGGCTGGCCGCCAGCGCTGCCTTGCGTTGCTCATAGTCCCCGAGCTGCGCACTCATCAAATGTTCCTCCGGCGACCGGAAAATTCCAGGCGACCCGTACGATGACTCCCCGAACGGGGTATGCGTGGCGGCGTCACTGCACCATACAAGATACCAAAACCGGCGGTCGATGATGGCGCAATCAGTGGGGCACCGGCAGGAACGGCGCCAAGTGGGGCGCGGCGGCCGCGAAGCGCCACACGCCACGGCGCG
Organism: uncultured Ectothiorhodospiraceae bacterium; assembly: GCA_964416345.1. Lineage (GTDB taxonomy): Bacteria > Pseudomonadota > Gammaproteobacteria > CAYQDX01 > CAYQDX01 > CAYQDX01. The sequence goes on along the minus strand of CAYQDX010000084.1, from coordinate 5,646 downwards.
GCCAGTCTTGCGCGGGCATGGCGATGAGTGAGCTGCAGACGGTGCCGAATTCGCCCTGGCTGACGTTGATGTCTACCGGGGACCCGCCGCCGGCACCTGCGTGACGACTGGCCAGCAGGCCCTCCCAAACCCGCCAGTCTCCGAGCTCGGGATCCGGCGCGGGAGCCGCCAGGAATTGCGGCAGATAGTGGCGGATTCGGGGCGAGGCAGGATCGTTGGGCTCCCCGTTGCTCAGCATCACCAGGCCGGGCGGCAGCACCACGGGCGCGTCGCACGCCGCACCGGGCTCGCGATGGCTGACGCACCAGGCCCCCGCGGCGTCCGCCACCAAGAGGTTGAAGGGCTCGTAGGGCGCCATGCACAGGGCGGCGATCGCAGCGGCCGCGTCCGCCGCGCATCCGTGCTTCAAGGCCGCCAGCACCAAGGTGCCGCGGGAGCGCCGCTGGACGGGAGGCCCGGCACGACCCGGTCGGTTAGTCACAGCCGCCAGCACACCGCGGTCGCTCACCGCAAGCCAGCTTCCTCCGGCCAGGCAATCCAGCCCGCCGAGCAGCTCGGGCCGATCCGGCCAGTGGCGTCCGGGCGCAAGCCAGGGTCGGGCGCGCTGCTCGTCCCGGTTGGCACCCAACAGCAGGGGCCAGGGGTGTCCGGGGCGGTGCAGTATCACCAGGGTGCACATCAGTAAGCCCCTCCCATATGCTACTTCGACCGTCCCGCGGGGCTGCGGTGCGGAGTCGAGTCGACCGGGGTCACGGCGACCGCTAACTCTTGGAGGGTCGACAATCCCGAGGGCTGCACCATGCGTCTGCTGGCCTGCTTAGTACTGACTCTGCTGCCCATCACCACCGTTGGCGCGGCACCATTCCGGGAACGGACTTCAACAACGCTCTAAGGGCCTGTGGCTGGGAGAGCGGCCCGCCAGCGACGGCCTGAAGGACGCGCTGCTCGGCGCGCCCTGACCCGCGGCCGGCCCAGCCCCCTCCCGGCCGACCCTGCCTCCGTCAGGCGAAGGCGGCCTGGGACAGACAGGAGCCTTGACGCCCCTGACGGGGTACAATGTCGCGCTTGAAACCGCGCCCGCCATGGCGAGTATCCACGCAACATGGTCTGATCCAACCGGCATGCGCCGTATGACCCCATACGGGCGACCGGCTGCCCGCAATGCACCGAGAGGCTCGACCGCGAGCACGATGGCGGCCGAATCACGAGCGCCACCACAGTAGATCCATGATGCGCGGGCCGGTGCTCCGGCCGCACCGAAGCTTAGGACAACGTCATGACCAAGGCCAAGCTCGGTCCCGAGATGCGCAAGATTGTCCAGGCGCGACATCACGACCCATTCTCGGTCCTGGGACGACACACCGTCGACGGCAAAACCGTGGTGCGCGCTTTCATTCCAGGCGCAACCGACATCAGCATCACCGAGACGGGCGGGGTACTGACGCGCGTGCCTGGCACCGACCTGTTCGAATGGAGCGGTGATGGCGCCGAGCTGCCCGAGCACTATCGGTTGATCTGGCGCGACGCCGCGCATCGCGAGCACATCGCCCACGACCCCTACACCTACCCACCCCAGCTCTCCAGCTTCGATCTGCACCTGCTCGCAGAGGGCAAGCATCGCCAGGCACATCGGGTGCTGGGTGCCCAGGAGCATGAAGTCGAGGGCGTCGCCGGCGTGCTGTTCGCGGTCTGGGCACCCAATGCCGAACGGGTCAGCGTGGTGGGCGACTTCAATCGCTGGGACGGCCGCTGCCACCCCATGGGGGTCCATCCCGGGCACGGCCTGTGGGAGCTCTTCATACCCGATCTGGCGGCGGGCGCACTGTACAAGTACGAGATCCGCAACCGCGACAGCGGCCAGATTCTGGTGAAGGCCGACCCCTACGGCCGGCAGTTCGAGCTGCGCCCGCGTACAGCCACCGTGGTGGCGCCGAAGTCGCGCTACGTCTGGGAGGATCAGGCGTGGCTTGCGCGGCGCGCCGAGCGGGACTGGATGCACACGCCGATGTCCATCTACGAGGTGCATCTGGGCTCCTGGCAGCGGGACGGGGAAGGGGGCTTCCTCGGCTACCGCGAGCTTGCCGAGCGCCTGGTGGCCTACGTAAAGGACTTGGGATTCACTCACATCGAGCTGCTGCCGATCACGGAGCATCCCTACGATCTGTCCTGGGGCTATCAGACCATCGGCTATTTCGCCCCTACTAGTCGCTTCGGTGGACCCGATGATCTCCGCCACCTAGTAGACTACTGCCACCGCTGCGACATCGGGGTGCTGCTGGACTGGGTGCCGGCCCACTTCCCCAAGGATAGCCATGGCCTGGCCCGCTTCGACGGCACCGCACTCTACGAGCACGAGGATCCGCGCAAGGGCGAGCATCTGGACTGGTCCACGCTGATATTTAACTATGCCCGCAACGAAGTGAAGAAATTCCTGGTCTCCAGCGCTCTGTACTGGCTGCAGGAGTTCCACATCGACGGACTTCGAGTCGATGCCGTGGCCTCCATGCTCTACCTGAACTACTCCCGCACCGAATGGGTCCCCAACCAATTCGGCGGGCGGGAGAATCTGGATGCCATCGATTTCCTGCGCGAGCTGAACAGCGCGAGCCACCAGGAGTGCCCCGGCGTGCTGATTGTCGCCGAGGAGTCCACCTCCTGGCCACAGGTGACCCGCCCCACCTACGTCGGTGGCCTAGGCTTCGACATGAAGTGGAACATGGGATGGATGAACGACACTCTGCGCTACATGTCCCACGACCCCATTCACCGCCAGTTTCATCACGATCTGCTGACCTTCAGCATGCTCTACGCATTCACCGAGAACTTCATGCTGCCCTTCTCCCACGATGAAGTGGTGCACGGCAAGTTCTCGATGCTGTACAAGATGCCCGGCGACGAGTGGCAACGCTTCGCGAATCTGCGCACGCTGTACGCTTACATGTACGCGCACCCGGGCAAGAAGCTGGTGTTCATGGGCACGGAGTTCGGCCAGGGGTCGGAGTGGAACAGTTCAGGCGTGCTCGACTGGAACGTGCTGCAGTACCCCTTGCATCGCGGCGTGCTACAGCTGGTGCAGGATCTCAACGCCCTATACCGCAGCCATTCCGCCCTGCACGTCTATGACTTCGATTGGCAGGGCTTCGAGTGGATCGACTGCCACGACGCCCTACAGTCGGTGCTGAGCTTCGTGAGGCGCTCGGCGGACCGGTTCCTTGTGGTGGTGGTTAATTTCACCCCGGTGGTGCGCCACGACTATCGGATCGGGGTGCCCCAGAGATGTGCCTACGAGGAGATCCTCAACACCGATTCGGCCTATTACGGCGGCAGCAACGTGGGCAACTATGGGGAGTCCCTACAGGCGGAGGACAAACCCTGGATGGGGCGCGGCCACTCGCTGGCGCTGACACTGCCGCCGCTGGGCGCCATCGTGCTGGAGCCCAAGGGCTGGGGGGTGTAGCGCCCTCAGGCGCCGGCCTGCGCCTCCGACTCGGCCTCGGGCAGGCACACACCGGTGCCCCCCAGGCCACAATAGCCCCCGGGATTCCTCGCCAGATACTGCTGGTGGTAATCCTCAGCGTAGTAGAAGACCGGTGCATCCACGATCTCGGTGGTGATGGTTCCTAGCCCACGCCCGGCCAGCGCCTCCTGGAATAGCTCGCGGGATTCGGCCGCCGCCGCGCGCTGCTCGACGTCGTAGACATAGATCCCAGAGCGATACTGGGTGCCCACGTCGTTGCCCTGGCGCATACCCTGGGTCGGATCGTGGGATTCCCAAAAGATCCTCAGCAGATCCTCGTAGCGGATCCGTTCGGGGTCATAGACCACCAGCACCACTTCATTGTGACCGGTCATGCCGGTGCACACCTCCTGGTAGGTGGGATTCGGCGTATAGCCGCCGGCATAGCCCACTGCCGTGGTGTAGACGCCCGGGGCCTGCCAGAACCGGCGCTCTGCCCCCCAAAAGCAGCCCATGCCGAACATCGCCTGACGCAGGCCGGCGGGAAACGGCGGCTGCAAGGGGTGGCCGTTGACGAAATGCCCCTCGGGCACGGTCACGGACGCCTGCCGGCCGGGCAGGGCCTGCCCGGGGACGGGCATGGTGGTCTTCTTCCCAATCCAATGCATGGTGAGGCTCCGAATGGGGTCGGTGATCGGCCCCGTGACGGCGACATGTCGGCGGCAGTCACGGCGCCCGACTATTAACATGCGGCGCGGCACAGCTCAACCCGCGGCGCGAGCGCCCGCACGGCGGCAGGACAATTCCGCACCCGTTGCCGGGAATTGCTAGCGCGCCCTGTTCTCGGTCAGCATATCAATCTTTGCGAAAGTCCTTGCATGGGGACGGAGCGACCGTCGGCGGGAGGGAGCCCGCCGTCGAGCTTACAGGGACGTACCTGCAGCGTGTCGCGGAGGCACCATGCGAGAACCTTCGGGACGCTCAATATTGATGAACAGAGACCCCTGGTCCAGGGCGTCGTCCAGGGCGACCTGGCTGTGGGGCATCTGCTCCAGCCAGCGCCTGAGCAAGTAGAACTGGCCGGTGCGCCGGACGTCGGTGGAGCGCATGCCCATGGCGCAGGAGCGGATGTCTTGCGCACTCTCGCCGGATGGGCGGGGCGATTCACTATGTACTGAATGCTGAGGTACCCGCAGCTGCAATCCCTGAGAAGCCCTGCATGGCCACGGCCGCACCCTGGAACGAGAACCCCCCCGGGTGGCCGCCCTGCTGACCTACGTCCCCGGTAAGGACGAGGCAACCCCCGAGCACAATGCGTGCTCACGCGGTTTCGACCCGGCCCGGCGGCGGTCCGTGGCTCGATCATGGAGGCGCTGGAGGCGGAGGTGGCGCAATCCTCGGCGCGCCGGCACCTGCCCGCCTGGCGCGTTGCCTGCGGCCTGGGAGTGGCCGATTCGCGGTCCTGATACGCTCTGTGCTAAACTCGCCACCCACCATCTGGCAATCCGCAGCCGGAGCGGGCCTGCCTAAATCCGCCTTCTGCCGCCGGAGCCATCGCCCCACCCCTTCCTCCAGGAATACTTAGCATGCAAATTGCCAACGAAAAGGTCGTTATTATCGACTACACCCTCACCGACGATGCGGGCGAGGTCATCGACTCTTGCGATGACGGAAGCTTCGCCTATCTCCACGGCGCCCAAAACATCGTCCCCGGACTGGAGAGCGCGCTCGCGGGCAAGCAGCCCGGCGACGAGGTGCAGGTCGCGGTCGCGCCCGAAGATGCCTACGGCCACCGCGACGACTCTCGCACGCAGCCCGTGCCACGGGAAATGTTCCCGGAGGACGGTCAGATCGAAGTAGGCATGCAGTTCCATGCCCAGGGGCCGGATGGTCACGCACTGGTGGTCACTGTGGCCGCAGTGGAAGAAGACACCGTGGTGGTGGATGGCAACCATCCCCTGGCCGGCGTGCCCCTCAACTTCCATGTGAAGGTGCTAGACGTACGCGACGCCACGCAGGAAGAGCTGAGCCACGGCCACGTGCACGGCCCGGGGGGCCATCATCATTAGTACTCCGTCCAGGTGATAATTGCGGATGCAGAGTCCCCCACAGGCCTCCAGGCAAGGCGCCGTCTGCCGCCAATGGCCAGCCCTTGGCAAGGGCGGCAACGCTGCCTGGAGGCCTGTGGG
>CAYQDX010000083.1:0-12982 GCA_964416345.1 uncultured Ectothiorhodospiraceae bacterium | reverse complement strand
CGGAGTCCGGCCACCAGAATTGGTCAGATCTACCCACAGATATCCCTGAGGACCCTTTGCTAAAGGATTTGCTCCTCAGTCGTTGGACCCTATTGGTGCTCCACCCGTGAATGGCACAATGCAACTGCTTGCGAGGTTGTCCATATACTTTCCGGAGCTCTCGCCCAAAAGGCTGCTACAGTAAACACCGCAATTCATTCTCGTTACGTGGTTGTTTCTTACCAGGACATCATCTGACTCCCTGATGTAAATCCCAAAGGATACCCCGGGGCCAGTGGTCGTGTTACCTGCGGTGTATGTTCCATACTACTGACCCGTGACTATCACGAATATCAATACCAAATGCATCTCCAGCCGTCTTCTCTTTTGTCTCATAGCCGGTGTTGTCCTTGATTATGTACACTGTGGCCCTGATAGGTTGTGATGAAGGCCATGAGGATCAGGGCGGAAAACTGGTACTGTGTAAGAAGAGGCTCCGATATCACATTGGTGGACAGGAGGTTGGCGCTGAGATTTAGCACGATGGATGCCACGACGATCTCGACCGCCGCGCGCCCGTTCATGCCGAATCCCACGTTCAGTGACTCACGGAAGTTCCGATTCAGGAGGGCGTATCTGGCGCCGCGGCCTATCACATTATCGATAATGGCTGCCATGGTGAGAACAAGGGCAAACAGGATAAAGGAGAGGTTTCAGGGAGGGTGAAAACGCCGCGGATTTCTTGCGACGAGCGAGCGCGGTCCCGCCAGCCAGCCGTGGCCGCTGGCCGTGACCGCTACCAACTTGCCCGCGGATCGAGCTGCTTGTACTGCGGTGCCGGCTGGCCGAGCCGGTCGCCCTGCATCGCCCCGTCGTCACTCCAGAACGAGGCGTCCGGGCAGTCCGTACCCCACTCGGGTTGCGCCCTGGCCGGCGCCATCCGGGGCGGCGTAGCGGGCTCTGCGATGGGCGTCAGGATCGCCTGCGCATCCACGGATTCCGTGATGAAGGCGACGTTTCGCATCTGCGACACGCACCTTGAACAGCTCGAGGGGAGCGCCCTGTAGAGGCGGGCAAGGAGCACCGCCCACAGCTATCGGGCGGGTGAGCGCCCGAGGGCTTGGGGCGGACCATCCGATGCCGCCGGTCGCATTGGCGGCGGGGCGGACAGAGCAGGTGCGCCTCCACGAATCCCTGGCAAGCCTCTACACCTATTTGGTTGCATTGACGACTGCCAAAGTATCAATATATTGCCGGAACTTCACTACTTTGCCGTTTTTTAGCGTCCAGACCGAAGCGGTCGCTGCTGTCATCGTCTTACCAGTTGCTTTGAAGGTACCGCTGTCACTCCCAAGCGTGACGACAATATCACCCGACCCGATGAACTGATCCACATCCGCTGTGAAGTTATCCCACTCTGCCCCAATCTTGGCGAAGACGCCATTCAGGATTGCTTCGTGTCCTTTGAAAACGCCGCCATAAGGAATTCCAGCCGACTCAATCCATTCTACATGGGGATCTATCATGTCAAATACTGCGTCAAGATCACCTTCAGAAAATGCTCGATAAAGGCGCTTAATCACATCAACATTGCTCATGAGTCATTATTCCCATGGAAATCGCGGTATGAGTTGAAGGCAGGTCTGCAAGCTCGTTCCTGAGATGGAAAAGATATTTGTCCGCCTTTGAGCTATCTTACCATGAACCGGGGATTGAGAAGGTCCTCCTTGGCTCACCGAAGAAGATGTGGCCCAAGTGGTACAACATCTCTGGGGCCGTACACGAGGGGTTGGCGGACACCACGGGCGAGCTCATCGCCCATCCCTGCCCGCACCACATCGACTACGAGGCCGACAACCATACGGAGGATCTGGGGCCGCCGGACACCCATTTCTGTTTGAACAGCCTCCGCGAGGAGGTCCCGTGCTCTCCGCTTCCGCACACTTTCCCGGGAGGCGCCCCCACCTGCCGCCGGTTCTTTGAGATGCACCAGTGGGGGTAGATGTTCGGCCGCGTCAACTATCTGCTGTGGAGCTCAGGCATCGAGGACAGGCTCTGGCGCTACATCTTGGTGTAGGGCCAACCCAGCCTGCTGAGCGTCGACTAGCTGGCAGCCCCGGGTTTTGCGCTCACCGAGTGGGACGATCACGTGTTTGTGGCCCACAAGAACGGCGTCAGCGAGCTCTCGAAGTCCGCCCCCCAATCCAAGCCCCACTATCTGCTCCTGCCCTATGTGCAGCAGCTCGAGACCCTGGGCGGCCAGCCCGTGGTGCGGACGAGCAAGGGCCTGACCCTGCTGCAGGTTGACGACAGCGGTAGACTCGTGGTGAAGCAGCAGATGAGCTTACCGGCGGGCACCGCCATCAGCGTGCAGGACGGTCAGCTCTTGTACGGCTCCTCGCTGGGGAGTACCCAGTAAGTAGATCTCCGGCGCGGACGAAGACCGAGACTCCGGGATTTTCAATCGAACAGCGGCACCATCAGCACCTGCTCGGCCATGGCGCTGCCGCCTGTGCGGAACACGATCTTGGGCGGTGTGACGACGGTGCGCAGCGCTGGGCCGTATCCGGAGAGCCTCGACTGCTCCGGGTAGAGGAGGTTCTCGTGCGCGTACACTAGGCCGGCGTCGATGCGGGCAAGGATATCTGGGCCATCCGGCTGCGCCACCAGCTGGCAGGCCAAGTACGCCCCTCGCGCCCTTCCACCTCGCCACCCACAGCGAACGCCGCGGCTGCGACCTCGTGAGCCACCGATATCGGCCTCTGGACGAAGAGTAGCGGGGCTGGCACGCCGAGGGGCGCTACCGTTGCCGTTGCCCTCTTCACTGGCCTGCTTGAACCAGCTCGGTCAGGATTTGTTGCCAGCGATCCATGACAAGCAAGTGACCGGCGTCGGGGACAAAATGCGCTTGGCACCTGGGCAGGGCCGCCGCCACCTGACGTCCGGTGGGTACGGGCACGGTCGCGTCTCGTTCGCCGTGCCAGAGCTGCACGGGAACGCGGATCTCGCGGAGGCCAAAGCCCCAGGGGGTTCCCAGAAGAACGATATCCCTGATAGCACCCTGCCCTCCTGCTCGAAAAGCCTCGGCAATGTCTTCCCTGAGCGCGGCCTGGATCTCCGGGCGAATATATATAGCCCGGTCGACCGCCGGCAAATGAGCGTTCAGGACAGCCAAGAACCAAGCTGGCCGGCGACGCGCAAGCGCGACCAAAGCCGCCGCGGGCAGCGACACCAGCCTTTCGCTCCGTTTCGCCAGCATCAGCATGAACCGGTTTAGCATAGGCATGTTGGCTATCGTCTCGCTGGCATCGGCCGGTCCCATGGCACTGACCAAGCACACGGTCACGAGCCGCTCGGGGATCTTCCGGGCACAGGCCGCAGCATACGGCCCCCCATCAGAGATGCTGAGCAGCGCGAAGCGTCCTAGGCCCAAGTGGTCGGCCAAGGCCACCACATCATCCGGCCAGTCGAGGAGAGTACGGCCGCGCTGGTCGTCCGAGAGGCCGTAGCCGGGGCGGTCGACGCCAATGAGGCGCACCCCCAGAGCACCGGCGATCGAGCGATCGGGGTGACCTTGCAGGCGCGAGCCCGGCACGCCATGAAACAGGAGCACGGGTCGCCCAGCCGGGTCGCCGTAGTCCACGTAACCTAGCCGCCGGCCGTCCCCCAGCGGTAACTGGTGGCTGGGGAGCCTAGCTGTGCTATACGGAGTCGCTGAAACGCTCAACCGGAAAATGACAGGAGATCCAACCGCTTAGGCGGCAGTATCGCGCCGTCTTCGGAGACCTGTCAAGTCCCGATTGTGCCCCGTCTCGCCCCCCTGGGGCGGCCAGTGAGGCCGAGCCTCGGGTTCTGCGATGGGCGTGAGGATCGCCTGCACATCCCCGGATTCGGTGATGAAGGCGACGCTGCGCATCTGCGAGCCGCACCGCGGACAGCTCAAGGGGAATGCCTCGTAGAGGCGGGCAAGGAGCAGCGCCCACAGCTTTCGGGCGGGTGAGCGCCCGAGGGCTTGGGGCGGATCATCCCTACGCCTTACTTCGACGGAGACCAAGGCCGATGAAAGTGTACCTGTGGGGATTGGCGGTGTTCGCACTGGTAGCGGTGAGTGCGGTCCGGGCTACCGATCGAGCGATCGCACGCTAAGCTAAGCTAAGCTAAGCTAAGCTAAGCTAAGCGACCTACTCGCTGTCTGTCATCTCAGATTTTTGACCACCGGCCTAGCAACCAAATTCGTTCGCTACGTTCTGTGCGAGGCGGAGGCGAGTGACTGCCTCCGGCGATCCCGTGGGCGCCAGGTAACCGGCGTCCCTCCTGCGACGATACTCCATGATGGGTCGGATTCATTACCGACCTTTCAGTATCCAATTGTAAAAATCAGACGTTGAAACGTATGCGGAGACACCACTGTATCGATTGCCACCGCTTGCCACTCCTACTATGCGTCCCCTTGAATTGAGTGCGGGGCCGCCGGAATCCCCCCTACATGGCCTGCGCTCTTGATCCTTGAACGTGAATTGGTGCTTGTATGGTTCCCGAGACACCTTCATAATCATCTTATGGTTGGTTCTCGTAGATCGAGAGCAACTGCGTCCAGTCGAACCAGAGCCTATTAAGGTCAATCTTGTCCCCTTTATCGGCGTGTAACCCCGGCGCTCTATCGGAATAGGCTCGATTCCTTCGACTACCGTATCGGCCCTCTTGTCCAATTCAAGAACGGCTAAGTCGTATTCATTCGACTCTACTATCCCTTTCTTGTACCTTGGATGAACACGTACGTCTCCCCGAATAAACTGTCGGCTTCTTCCAGTTATCCGGAACATACTTCTTGACCTACACTCCGTGTCGGCAGTGCGTTCGACGTAGGAACAAACGCAATGAGCTGCCGTCAGAACGAGTCTCTGGGTGATCAGCGTAGCCGTACATGTGGAAATCCGGCCAACTGCGCCAAACTCCGGGTAAGGTACTGGACTTCCGTCCGTAAAGCCGCTCGCCTGCGAAGCAAATAATAGAAGCGCAACCGCGCTTATTGAGATCCTTCGACGGGACCACTTCTGCACGTCTCGTAAAACCACTTTGCTCCTACATATAGACCAGAGTGAATGACTGAAAATATAGCTCATATCGAGGTTCCTCCCATTTGTTGCCCAACACTCACCGCATCGACGTCTGTACAGGTCTCACGCGGGTGGCGTCAGTGTTAGCGCGCGTCGATTGTGACGCCTTCGTCTCTAAGGCTCCTACCTTCGGGCAGATTGTCACAAGTACGCTCATAGGGAATCTGTTCACCGACGAAACGACGCCATTCCTCGTGCGTCAAATTTCTCCTAACCTTGTCACAGACTGCGTCAGCCAGAATCCGCGTACGAGTTATCCAGATGGAAACAGTACCGTCACCGCTTCCTGACGCTAGACTTGTACCATCAGGGCTGAAACTGAGTGAAATGAAGTCAGGCTTATGTCCCCTTAGAACGATTGGTTTCTGAGACCTATAAGGAATATTCCACAATCGGATAGTGCCGTCGAAACTCCCGGAAGCCAGTGTCTTACCATCTGTACTGAAAACGACAGACGTGACTCCCTGGCCGTGCCCAGTCAGGACAGGCTGCTTGCCTTCCACCTTAGCCGTACTCCACAGGCGAATCGTTGCATCACTACTGCCGGTAGCGAGGCCATTTCCATCTGGACTGAATGCCGCGGAAAAAACAACGGAATTGTGCCCCCTGAGAATGGTTGGTGCTGCTGTGGGATGTCTGATATCCCACAACCGAACAGTGCGGTCATTGCCGAGCGAAAGTTGATGATAGTGTCTGCCGGTCACTGAGACGAGCAATGAGCCGAGTGGACTGAACAAGACTGATTTGCCACCGGACACGTGGTGCTGAATTACGGTGGGTTCGGCAGTCGGTTTGGCAAGGTTCCAAAGGCGAATGCGGTGGTCGTAACTTCCCGAGGCGAGAGTTTTGCCGTCAGGACTAAATGCTACTGAAACTACACCACCGTCGTTAATTGGCAAAATGTTGAGTACGCTCGCGTGGCGAACATCCCAGATGCGTATCGTGTGATCTTCACTTCCTGAAGCTAGTATCCTTCCGTCTGGGCTAAACGCTAGGGATGTGACCCAGCCGTCGTGCGCGCGTAGAAGAACCGGCGAAGCCTTGTAGTTGTTGGCATCCCATAATCGGATTACCTTGTCAAAACCGCCCGAAGCGAGTGTCTGTCCTTTGGGGCTGTACGCCACGGCAGTTACTTTGGATTTATAATCCCCAAGGACAATGCGAGCAGCCGTTGGGTACGCCAGGTCCCACAGTCTGATCGTACCGTCTTGCTGTCCTGAGGCTAGGGTGGATCCGTCTGGGCTAAACGCAACAGAACTGATTGCACCGCCGGGCACCGGAATCAGGATCGCGTTCTTTTCGGGTTGTCCCGTATGCCAAAGGCGGATCTCCGGATCGAACCCTCCCGAAGCAAGCATCGTACCGTCAGGGCCAAAAGCCAGGGATTCGATGGGCAGTTGGTGACCGTGGAGCACAGCCTTGGAATCTCTGGGATTGTTCGAGTCCCATAGACGAATCGTGCCATGACTGTCTGCCGAAGCGAGAGTCCGATTGTCGGGACTAAACGTCACAGCCGTGATAGGACCCTCGTGTTCGCGCAGGATTGTGGGCTCGGATTCAAGGTCGTCCAGTTTCCACAGACGAATAGTGTGTTTACTGCCGTCTGAGGCCAGTTTCGTGCCATCGGGACTGAAAGCCACGGCTCGCGCACCTTGGTTCTTGAGAATTGTTGGTCTTGTGTCGGGATGTTCCAAATCATGCAATTCGATCGCGGGTGGGATTCGTCCAGCCGCTATTCGTGTGCCATCAGGGCTGATTGCGACGGAGCGAAAGTTGGCGTTGAATGTGAAGATAATCCGTGGCTCAACCGATTTGTTCTCAAGGTCCCAAACGCGGACAGTGCCGTCGTCGGCTGCGGAAGCAAGGAAATTGCCGTCCGGGCGGAATGCCACTGAATTGACGTGAGACGTATGCCCACGCAACACCAAAGGCTCACTTCCTGGGTTACCTAGATCCCACACGCGGACCGTGCTATCTCGACCCCCGCTCGCGAGATGGATCCCGTCGGGGCTGAAGGCTACGGAGGAAACATTGGACTCGTGATTCCCAAGGACAGAGTTGAAATACGGGACGCTTAATACGCCCCGAAGCGCGTTATCAATTTGGCTGATAATGTTGAGCCCTTTCTCTTGGTTCAGCAGGAACGCCTGGCGGGCAAGCAAGGCCGCTCGTTCGTCGTGCTTGCCTTGATCTCGGTCTCGTAATGCTTGTGCAGCGAGCTCTTGTGCGACGAAAACATAGTGTCGACGTTTGGCGAGGACCATTTGGTGCGCGCCAAAGTATCCCACCGCGATCAAGAGTCCTAACCCAGCGATCGCCAACCGCACCATCATGCGAGCTCGACGGTGTTGAGTCTTTTCTTCACTGATAAGGTCGTCCTTTGACCGCCCTAGGAGCTCTGCCGCAACTGCGGCAACTGCGTCTTGAAAATCGGGGTCTATTGGAGAGAGGACGTTGCGTTGCGCTGTCGACCGCAGATCGATGTACAATGGTTCTTCACTGAAGGCTTGACGGAGCACCGTTGAAAGCGCGGTCGTTCTTGCCCAATCGAAATCACACGTGCCGTCGTCCCACGCGATCTCGCCTTCTGTGAGCACAATCAAAATATTCTTTGACGAACTGGTCGTCAGCCAATATCGCAGTTCACGTTCGACCCATTTAGAAGTGGCTGATTCAGTGGAAGCGAGTAGGAGGAAGTACTCTGAGGCATCGAGGGCGTCCTTGACCAAAGACCAAAGACGGGAGTTGATAGGCAGATTAGCCCTATCAAGGAATATGTGCAGTGCTCGCAACTGATACCAGGGTTTCGCAAACTGAGTCAGCGCTGAACGTAATGCCTCACCGAGCTGTTCGTCGGCGGTGCGACTGTAGGAGATGAAGGCATTGTAGACTCCTTGCTTGCTCATGATGTGGCCCAACAAGAGAAGTAACCTAAAACGTAGTAAGAGCACAGTCCTACGCTCGGGCTAAAAGCCCGCATCTACAGCCGCAGCCGGAAGTGTCGCCCTGACTATTCGTGACGATGATATTGTCCTCCAGTGCTGACGGGCGCCCGCCTCGAAATGGAGGCCGGAGCGACCGCGAGGATATTTGCCATCTCCTTATGTGAAAGTCCCTGATGCATCCGATAGAGCCTGAGCTTTCCTCCAAGGGTTTTGCCGTACGGATAGTATCCGAGAAAGGATATGATGTCGTTCCAGTGGTGAACCAGTCGCGAACAGGCACCTTTGAGGGGCCAGCGACGAAATAGCCTCCGGCCTTGCCGGAGGATTGTTACTTTTCTTCCAGTTGAGCAGCGTAAATACATCAACACCCAAACGATAGGAAATCCAAGCGCCTATGTGTAAATATCGCTCCAATCCGAGCGTTGAGTCAAGGGCCCGCTGAGCGCCGTGCAAGGAGAGATGGGGTGCTTTGGCGACAATCCGGGTGAAGGATAGGAGAGCCAACCGCTTAGGCGGCAGTACCGAGCGGTTTTCGGAGACCAGTCAAGTCCCGATTGCGCCGCGTCTCGCGCACCTGGGGCGGCCAGCGAGGTCGATCCTCGGGCTGTGGTATGGGTTTGAAGGCAGGATTTGCGCAGAGAAAGGGAGAAAACGCCACGGATCTCTGGCGCCCAGCAAGCGCGGTCCCGCCAGCCAGCCGTGGCCGCTACCGAGTCACGCGCTGATCGGGCTGCCCATCCACGGATTCGGGGGAGGCCGGCGTCTAGATTAGAAGCCTTTCATCGCCTATGCTCAAATCCATGACATGGCCCGTGAGAATCGAATTCGAACGTGCGCTCTATCACGTAACCTCCCGAGGTTACCGCAGGGAAGCGATCTATGAAGATGATGCGGACGGGGAACGGTTCCTGGAGATCCTCGGAGAGGCTAGCCCGTTCGGTGAGGTGATGGCCCTGGTCGCGCGCCGGGCGTTCGCTTTAGGATCGGGCAGATGAATGGCCGCGCCTGCCGCGGGTTGGGCTGCCTGGTGTCGGTGGCGCTCTCCGTCTTGATACTCTCGAGTGTCGGCCCCGAGGCGAGCGCGGCCGGCGCCGAGGCCACGCTCGCCCACGCTGGCGGAGAGGCCCATCTGCGCATTCGCTGGGAGGATGCCGAGCCCATGGGATTCGATCCGCTGAGCCCCGTCCGACCTCGCGGCCTCACGCGCCGGGTCCGGTACACGTGCGTGGGTCATCCGGAAAAGGCGATCGTCGAGCTGTCGGGCCCGGGGGTTGACGAGGTCGACCTCGAGGTCGTGCTGCGGGGCCGCCATCTCGGAAGGCAGGAGCTGGACCACGTGCCCTGGTGGACGGAGCCCGGCTACCGCAGTCCGGTCGTCGACGAGGCCGTGGCGTCTCCGACGATGCGAGGAGAGCGGCCGGGGACGGTCAGCGAGCCGGTGCCGGTCCCCGGATCCGAGGAGGGCTCGCTGCGTCGCTACACGCTGACCTACGAGTCCGAAGGGCTCGGGTCGGCGACGCTCATCGTGGTGGTGAGGCTGCGCGCCGACCCGAACGCGAGCGCGGCGGCGCAGCTCGACATCATGAGCTTGGCGTGCGTCCACGGGCGCTGGCAAGAGGGGTCACGCGAGGTCGAGGTCGTCCAGCTGGGTGAGACCGTGGTCGCCAAGCTCAGGAAGGGAACGCTCAGCTGCGGCGCGACACCCGAGACCGACTTTCGCGGCACCCTCGTCGGGGTCCTCAAGAACAAGCTGATCGGCCAGGTCGAGGTATGCAATCCGGAAGACTGCGTCGAGGCAGGCCTGGCCGAGAAGACCGACGGCGCCAGATTCCGGGCGGAGGTCGCGCCAGATGCGCGCAGCATGAAGGTCGAGGCGTATCTGGCCGACTTCGAGCGCTCGCGCAACCCGGAAGGAGCGCTGGTCGCCTGCAGCGAGGAGCCGGACGCCGAGATCCGGCCCACGTCCGAGACGTGGCGACGGATCGGCGACTACCCCGACGACCTTCCCTATCCGTTCCCGACGCTCAGCCCGACTCGGGTGCCGGGGTACACCATCGAATGAAGGAGCACGCGATGGCCGGCGGACACGAGCCTATCTTTCGCGGTGAGCGCTTCGCCGTGGTCGGGCATTCCAGCGAGCGCAGCTTCCCGAAGCTCACCTACGGCCGCCTCAAGGAGGCGGGGAAGCGGGTCTGGGCGGTCGATTCGAGCGCAGCCGAGGAGACGGCAGGGGACAACTACCGCGTAAGCAGCGACCGCGGGGTCTGGGCGGCCCGGAACGTCGTCATCGCCACCGGACACTGTGACGTCCCGTGGGTCCCCCCCGCTCGCCGCGGGACTGGCCGACGACGTCCTCCAGATAGTCCCATCGAGCTATCGCAACCCGAACCAGCGCGCGTCGGGCTCGGCTCCAAGCTCGCGTTCGAGAACCTCCGCGCACGTCCGGTGCTGGCGTAGCGCTTCCGGCCGCCGCCCGACCCGCGCGAGCAGCTCCATCAGCTTGCGGTGTGCCGCTTCGCAAGTCGGGTCCATCGCCAGCCTGCGCTCGATGGCCCCGATTGCCTCCTCGTCGCGGCCCTCTTCAGGTGAGCGCGCGCACGAGGTCGTCGACGGCCTGGCACGCGACCTTGCACAGACGCGCCCGGGCGAAGTTCAGCCACTCGTCGCAGACGGGCTCGCGAAGGTCGAGATCCTCGAGCAAATCACCGTGGTGGGCTCGAATCGCGGAACGCGGTCATGGAGCTCGCGGCGATCCCGACGACACCCGGCCGAGTCAGTCGGCCTTGCGCCGGATTACGTAGACCGGGGGCTCCGCCGAGACCAGGGTGTGGCCGGTCATGCGGCACCAGGCCGGAAGGTCCACCGGGGCGCCGGCGTCGTGTGTGATCACCTTGAGGAAGGCGTCGGGATCCACGCCGTCCAGCTGGCGGCGCAGCTCGAAAACGAGCTGGCCGCATCCGAGCTCTCCGGTTTCCCAGCGTTTCACAATCACCTCTGCGCGATCGACCGGCCGACGTCGCGCCCCACGTGAACGGGTTCCTCACCCGTCCGATCCGGGTGAGAGGCCCGGCTATTGCAGCAGAGCGGGGTCCTGCGGTCAAGATCCGCAGAAATCGTCCGAACGGGTGACGGGTCCGCGGCGCGCTCAGGTATCCCGAGACAAGACAGGTGCCCATGGAGTCGCGTTGCGAGTTAGAATCCCCGAACCCGCTCATCAATTCAATCTTGGAGGTGCAGCATGGCGGACAAGCAAAAACTGGTGATCGTCATCTCGCGGAGTTTCGACGACGAGCGGTCGTCGGTCGCCTGGAGTGTCGCGAATGCCAGCGTGGCGTCGGATTTCGAGGTGACGGTCTTCCTGGTGGCGGCAGGTGTCGATTGGGTTCGCAAGGGCGCCGCGGAAGTTGCCCGGCTCAATCCGCTGGACCCGCCTATCCGAGAGATGATGGGCAACGTGATGTCCAGCGGAGGCAAGATCCTGGTCTGCCCGTCGTGCGCGAAGGTCCGGGGCTACACCGAGGACGATCTCATTGACGGCGCGACGATCGCCGGGGCCCCTGCGATGCTGGAAGTGGTCAAGCAGGGCGCATCGACCCTCAGCTTCTGACCGACGTCACAACCACCACTCGGCCGCTGGCCCATGGCGAGGCCGAGCCGGTGGGTCGAATCGGCTCAGGTTGGCGTGAGGGGGACGCGTCCCGGAGGCTGCGCCCGGCGCTTCGGCTCAACCCTGACGAGAGGCGAAGTGGCCATCGAGGCTGGATAGCAAGTGATCCTACCGCCGGATCGAGAAGATTGGCGAAGGTGGGATGGGCATCGTCTGGAAGGCCGAGGACACGAAACTGCAGCGGCGGGTCGCGTTGAAAGGGACGGACCCTGACGCGGCTCCAGCCCAGGGGTGGTTTTCCGCTGGGCCGGCTGCTGGAGATCGCCGTCCCTCTGGCCGATGCCGTCAGCCGCGCCCACAAGGTCAGATGACCTGATCTCTCGGATTTTCGGTAGACCCGACCTCTGCGATCTCTGACCCCGTCAGGTGTCTCAATCACCAGGTGGTAGTGATTAGAGGCTTCTTTTCTAGGCCCCATCTCGACTCCCACCTCCGCACAGGATCTATCCATATTCGTTATGCATCACTCCGGCTCTTGAGGGGGAAGCGTTCAGGATGTTCGATGGTTTCCAACCCCAGGTCTACGTCAAGCTCCGGCCAGCAATAATGACCCGGCGACGGTTCCTCGACTTTGACCACTGAGCCGATACTCGCCTCTCTGAACCAGGGAAAGTCGTCATACGACAGGAACAACTCCCGACCGTCAGCCAATATCCACAGTCCGTGGCTCGATACGTTGGTCACTTCAACCTGGGAAGTGAGTTCCCCATGCGGCTTTGAGCTCATCCTCATGCTCCTCGATAATCGCTTCCGCTTCCCGAATCTGCGCGCGGGAAAGAGGATAGTTCCGTGCAAGTTCCAACTGTGGTTCCAACCAAAACTTCGCCTCCCCGTCCGAGCAGCTCGCGATTCTTCTATCATGGCCATCGACCTCTACGGCCAAAAAACCCTCTTCAGATCTGACATTCTGCACTTCATGGTATTTGTTCATCATCTCCGCCTCTGTTGGAATTCGTCCCACTGCTGCTCGATGTACTCAAAATGCTCGTAGATTATCTTCCTTATCTGCCGTCTTTCTCTTGCTACTGCGGTATCCGCCATTTCTATTCCCATGTCCTACAGCGCGACTGGCATACCCTGGCGCTCATCCGTGCCCAGAGCGAGCGACGCCTGCCCGCCGTGCTCTCCGTGCCGGATGTCCGAGCACTACTCGGCTGTGTCCGCACACCGCATAACCGCGCTTTCCTCGCCACCGTCTATGCCTGCGGCCTGCAGCAAACGCCATTGTCCTCAGTGCCAGCATCGGAAGTCCCGCCTGTGGCTGGAGCGCCAGC
>CAYQDX010000082.1:0-13139 GCA_964416345.1 uncultured Ectothiorhodospiraceae bacterium | reverse complement strand
CCGCGCCTTGAATCCGACCCCATATCCGGCGCAATCTTGGGACGACTATTTCTTTACGCGGCCCTAACACACCCTACAGGACTTCACGCATTGCGATTCACGACTCATGCTTCAGCATGAGCCGGATGCCGCGGGCCTGCGCCTGCTGGCGGCGGGCGCGCCAGTTGGCCTTGGCTTGCAGCAGGGCGGCGCTCTGCTGCTCCAGGTGAGCGGCGAATTCGGCCGGCGTGGTCTGTATGGCGTCTGCCGCTACGTGGACGAACACCTCAAAGGGCACGCGGGCCTGGTTCCAGCGTTCCTGGACTGCGTTGACGTAGACCAGGTCGAGCAGCAGGGGGACGCGGCCCACGTCGCCGGCCAGCGCGCCGGGCAGCTGGCCGTGGTCGCGCAGGGCGGCGGCGAACTGCGACTCGGCGCCGGAGTAGTCGTCCTGAAACAGCTGCGCCCAGCCGAGTGCAGTCTCGGTGCGGGAGCGGGCGTAGGTGTCTCCCACGGAGACGCGCGTGAAGGGAGCGCTCAGGGCACGCCGAAGCACCGCCACCGCTTCCACGTAATCTCCATGGCTCAGGTACAAATCCGCCAGCCGCTGCAGGGCGAGCTGCGTGCGCGAGTCGGTGGGACCGTAGGCTGAGCGGGAGATGGCTTCGGCGGCCTTGAGCGTAGACTCCGCCTCCGCGTACAGCTCGCGGGCATCGTAGACGTAGGCCAGAGTGGTGAGCGCCTCTGCCACGTCGGGGTGATGCTTGCCCTGAGCCCGGCGGCGGATCTCCAGCGCCCGCTGCAAGGCCGCCACCGACTTGGGTAGATCCTCGCCCTGCCAGTCGTAGGTCATTGCCAGGGCCTCCAGGGTCTCGGCCAGATCCAGGTGCTGCGGTCCCAGCGCCCGCTCCTGGATGGCGAGCGCCCGCTCCAGCCGGGCCCGATCCTCGACCACGTCCGCTTCGCCCAGCCCGGCAATCCTGACCAGGGTCCGAGCCAGCCGCGGGTCATCCGGACCGAATCCTTCCGCCAACCATCTGGCACGACCGTAATACTTGGCCGCCTCCTGATATTGCTCCGAGTCGCCGAGCCACTCGCCGGCCTGCATCAAGACCTGCCAGCGCTGCTCCGGGGTCGTGGTCGCCGTCAGCCTGGCATCCCAATCCGGCATTTCCGGCGCCGGCTCCTGCACCGGCGGAGCGGCAGCGACCGCGTCGCCCAGGCCGGGAATGTCGCGTAGCGCCACCCATGGAGGAAGTACCAGCAGCAGACCGTACAGCACCAGGGAGCCGACGGCCACCGGGGCGCTGGTATGGGCCTGGCGCAGCTGGTCCAGAGCGCCGCGGACGAACTGAAACTGGCGGATGAAGGTCTGCTTGGGCGGCCCGATACCAGCCAGCGCAAGGAACGCTCGCTCCACCAGGCCCGACTCCGGCTCGTCCGGCCGCAGCCCGTCCTTGTCCAGCGCCCGCTGCAGGGCCGCGATCCGCATCTGTCCGCTGACTCCCAAGAGCACCAATACGGCCAGCGCCCCCAGCACCGGCTCGCCCCAGGCCCAAGCGCCGTAGCCGAGCACGAGGGCGCTCAGCAGGGTGAAAACGCCCCGCAGCCGAGGGTAGCGGGTGAACAGCAGCAGGCTCATCACCCGCCCACCATCCAGGGGTATCACCGGCAGCAGGTTGAGATAGTTCAGCACCAGCATCACGAGCCCCGCCTGCCACAGCAGCCCGCCTGTCGCTGGGTGCGCCGCGTGCATGAGGGCGTAGCCGATGAGGATGCCCGGCAGCGGGCCCATGAGCGCCACGATAAGCTGCTGGTGGATCTTGGGCTCCCGCGGCGTGCCACTGGCCGCTGCGCCCAGGAACGGAACGAACAGGATCTGGAGATCGCGATAGCCGAACAGGCGCATGGCCGCCACGTGACCCAGCTCGTGCAACAGCAGCACTCCCAGCAGGGTGAGCACCATCTCCGCGGAGAGGCTGATACCGAAGGCCAGCACGAACAGAATCACGCTGAGCAGGAACAGCGCGGTCTTGCCTAGCCAACCGCCCGGACGCCGGCGCAGGACCTCGCTGCGGCGCTGGTAGGCCACCGCCTGGGCCTTGGCCAACCAGGCACCGAGCTCGGCGGCCGGCTCAGCGGCGGCGCCCTTGCCGGTTCCACGGCGGGCCTGGCGCAGCAGGCGCATAGCGAGGCGCATGGCCCGAAGCAGGCCGAAACGGTAGGTGTCGGGATCCTCGGCGGGGCGGGTCCACCCGCTCCGGTGCAGTGCGGCGGGGTACTCCTGCAGCAGCCGCGTACCCCAGGCGGCGTATGCACCGGGCTTCACCAACACTCGGTGGGCGCCGGCGTAGGCGGCGCTGGCCTCCCGGTGCAGCGCCCACTGGGCATTGAGGTCGCCGAAATGACCGTCGCGGACCGTAAGCCAGCTCAGACAAGGCAGCATGCCGTGGGCGTTGCCGTCCATGGTGACCAGCACGTGGCCGTCGGCATAGAAGCTCACCAGCTCCACCTCGCAGGTGCGGCGCGCATCCGGCATGGCCGCCACGGTCACCGAGGCGTAGACCTTTTCGTCCAGGTTGAGAAAGATCTTGGCGTGGCGCTGCGCGTGGGCACTCACCACGATCTCATCCAGACACTCGCACTGGAAGGCCTGGAAGCCCATCTCCCCCAGCCGTGCCTCCGTGGCGGCACACAGGGGTGCCACGTAGTCTGCCAGCTCATCGCAAGGTAGCACTCCCGCGGCGCCAGGGCGCAGGCGCAGGGCGAGCACCTCTCGCACGGTGTAGCCGACCACCAGCAGCGCGATGAGCACCGCTAGCCCCAGGCCGTAGCCCCCAACCGTGGCCAGCTCGGCGACCATAGGCGGCCCTCCCTCCCCATGCAGCGAACCAGTTGGCCCGGCCCGCAACAACCCTACAGCTTCCGCAGTTGAAACTGAAGAGCGCTCTGCGTTGTCATGTTAGGGATGGCGAGACAATCTAAGAGGCCCCGATGAAGTGCCAGCAGGGGGCGGCCCGGAGCGGCCGCCGCGCCAAATCCAACGAGCCGATTGGAGCCCTAGCAGCCGCCCCGACTGACAGGGGCCGCGATCGCCCGGACGGGATCTGCGCCGCCGGGTGCACGGGGGCAAACGCGTGAGGCCGTCCACGCAGCGCGTCCCCGCGCCTGCGGTGGCTGGGGCGATTCGCCTCATCACCATCGACCTGGACGACACTCTGTGGCCCTGCGCGCCCGTCATCGACAAGGCCGAGGCCACGGTGCACGCCTGGCTGAGCGAGCATGCCGGGCGCCTGACTGAGGCGCACGACATCGCCAGTCTGCGCGCCCACCGCCGCGCCCTGATGGAGGCACGGCCCGAGCTGGCACACGACATCACGGCACTGCGCCGGCACTCCCTGGAGACCCTGCTCGACCGGCACGGCTACCCCAGGTCACTAGCGGCCGAGGCGGTGGAGGTGTTCCTGACGGCCCGCCACGAGGTCACCCCGTTCCCCGACGTGCTGCCCGCCCTGGAGCAGCTGGCCCGCGACTATTACCTGGTGACCGTGACCAACGGCAACGCCGATGTCCGTCGCACCCCACTGGGTGCCCACGTCCGCGAGGCATTCTCCGCCTCTGAGGTGGGCGCCGCCAAGCCCGCTCCGGCCGTGTTCCAGGCTGCCCTGCGCGCCGCCGGCGTGGCGCCCGCCCAGGCCCTGCACCTGGGTGACGACCCCAAGCTAGACATAGCGGCGGCGCGGGCACTGGGAATGCACACCGTGTGGATCAACCGCTACGGCCTGCAGTGGCCCGACGGGCTGCCGGCGGCGGACGGCGAGGTCGCCAATCTGGTCGAGTTTCGCCGCTGGCTGGGCGTAGCCCCGCGGGGCGGCATTCGCCGGCGCTAGCTTTCAGCCGGCTCCTGTGGCATTTAGCGCACGACAGCAATTCCACCACACTCACAAGAGGACCTTTTCATGAAGCACCGTCTGCCAGCCCGCACCACCCACCGGACCCCCGCCGCCGCCTGCGGCCTCGCACTGCTGCTCTGTCTGGGCTTTGGCTCCGCCCAGGCCGACTGGGAGCTCGTCAACGACGCATCCCACCTGAGCTTCGTCTCCAACAAGAAAGGCACCATCGACGAAGTCCACACCTTCCGCGAGCTCAGCGGCAGCATGGACAACGCCGGCACCACGGTATTCAAGATCCAGCTCGCCAGCGTCGACACCAGGATCCCGGTGCGCGATGAGCGCATGCGCGATCTGCTGTTCGACACCAAGACCTTCCCCGTGGCCATCCTCACTACCAAGCTGAATGCGACCACGATCGAGGGCCTGCTGCCCGGCCACACCATGACTCAGACCATCGAGGGCGAGCTGGACCTGCACGGCATCAAGCATCCGGTGAAGGCCGATGTGCTCATCGCCCGGCTGGCGACGGATCGGATGTTGGTGGTGGGCACCGCACCGATCATCATCAACGCGGCAGACTTCGGCCTGGAGGCCGGCGTGGAGAAGCTGCGCGCCATCGCCCAGTTGCCGGCCATCAGCCCGGCGGTGCCGGTCAGCTTCGTGCTGGCTTTCCACGCGACCCGCTAGCGGTTCCCGACGGCCCGGGGTTAATGCTGCCTCAAGGGGCACCGGCTAGACTCCCCGGAGGTGCGCCGCCGTTCAACGGCGGCGCGGACGCCCCGTGGAACGAGCCTGCGGGTGCTATTGGTCAAAGCTGAGGAGATTATCGGCAGCGGAGCGCAGACTGCACTGCGTCAAGTCGGCTACGCCGTAGACTGGCTGCAGGACGGGCAGTCTGCGGCCACGGCGCTGCAAACCGAGCGGTTCGACCTCGTGGTGCTGGACCAGGGGCTGCCGCGGCGGCAAACATGCAGACGTCCATCCGGCACCACGTGCTTACCCACCTGCTGCTGACCATCGCGTTCGAGCTGCCACCCCCTGTCGGGCCAAGCGGTGTCGCGCGCGCCGGTTTGACGGGACCATGGCCATTCCCTAGAGTGGACACCCAGAAGGACAACGATCCGCGGGACCGTCTCGGCAATCATGCTCGACCGCATTCGACTGCATGGCGCACAGACCGATGCCGGTCAGCGCCAGCGCTCCCTGGTGCGGCGCGGGCGACGAAGGTGCAACCCATGACTGCAATCCCGCAAAGCGCGTCGGCGGCCATGCTCCCGGTCGGGGGGGAGCTCACCTGCACCCTGGATACACGGGCTCGCATCCGGAGTGCCGGGGACGCTTACTGCAGGCTGCTGGGGCTGAGCGCCGCCGAGCTTGTGGGGATGGCCTTTCCGGTGGGCGCCAGTCCGCAGATCCAAGCCATCGTGCGCCAGAGCCTGGGCACGCTCTCCCCGGCACGACCGTCGACGAGCGTCAACTGCCACGTCGAGCCCGTGGGAAAGCCGAGCCGGGTGCAGCACTGGACCCTACAGGCCAGCTTCGACAGCCAAGGGCAGCCGCGGGCGCGCTGCGCCGTCGGACGTGAGGTGACCGCAGAGCAGGCTGCCAACGAAGCACGGCAGCGCCAGCTGGCCGCGGTGACCAGGTTGGCCCTGCAGGCACTGGCCGGCACCGACCTGGACGAGCTGGAGCGACACATCAGCGCCACGGTGTCCACGGTGCTGGGCGTCGGCCGGTGTGAGCTCGTGCGGACCGACAGCGCGGAGTGGCACGACTGGCTGTCCGCGACCTCACCTGCGGCGCGGGCCATCGCCTTGCGCCGTACCGTAGTGGTGGATGCTGCCAACCCGGCCGTCGGGGTCGAGATCCCGCCGCGCATGGTCAAGCAGGGACTGAGTGCCACGCTCTGCGTGCCGGTGCGGGCCGGCAAGGATATCTGGGGCGCCCTGGCGGTCTATGCGACGCCGGATCACGCCTTCGACAGTGACGCCGGCGAGTTCCTGCAGGACGTTGCCGAGGTCCTGGGCGCGGCCGTCTCCGGGAATCTGGCCCAGGAGCTGATTCGCGGGGCACTGACTTCGGCGTTCGAAGGCATCATCGCGACGGACGCACGCAGTCGGGTGTGCTGCATGAGCCTCACCGCGGAGCAGCTCAGCGGCTGGACCGGGGCGGAGGCCGAAGGCCGCCCGCTGCTGGACATCTGGCAGGCTCGACGGGCTCTCGACGACCGGCCCGCGGCCGATCCCGTGCAGTCCGCGATGCAGGGGCCACAGGGTGCGCTGCGGTGGGAGCGCCTGCGTCTGATGCACCGAGACGGGGTGCGAACCACCATCATCGAGAGCGCGGTGACCGCGGTCGTAGACGATGCCGGACGCAGGCTGGGAGCGGTGGTGATATTTCATGAAATGGGCGACCCCAGTCGGCTCGCGGGTCAGCTCAGCTACCTGACGACTCATGACGGCCTCACCGGGCTCATGAACCGCGTGGAGCTGCTGTCCTCCCTGGATCAGGCTCTGGCTCGCGCGCGCGCCGAGCGTCGCCAGCATGTGCTGTGCTATTTCGATCTTGATCAATTCAAAGTCGTCAACGACAGCTGGGGGCACGTGGCCGGAGACGAGCTGCTGCGCCAGATTGCGGGCCTGCTCGAGGACTGCACGCAGCAATCCGGCGTGCTGGCACGCCTGGGCGGCGATGAATTCGCGCTGCTGCTGCTCGACTGCCCGGTCGAGCCGGCCAGGCGGGTGGCCGACCGCATGCGGCGCGCGATCGCGAGCTATCGTTTCCTCTGGGAAAACCGGAGTCTGTCGCTCACCAGCAGCATCGGCCTGGCACCCATCACCCGTCACACCACCAGCACCACCCAGGCCCTGAGCGCCGCCGATGCGGCCTGTTGCGTCGCGAAGGAAAAAGGCCGCAACCGGATCCACGTCTCCCACGCCAACGACATGGAGATGGCACGCCACCGGGGAGAGATTCAATGGGTCGCGCGTATCCAAGACGCCCTGACGAATGACGGTTTCCGCCTGCGCTACCAGCCCATCGTTCCGCTGGGCGAGAGCGCGGACGCCGGTCGGCACTACGAGATCCTGTTGTGCATGGAGGGACCTGGCGGGGAGCTGATCCCGCCGGGCGCCTTCCTGCCCGCCGCCGAGCGTTACAATCTGATGCCCTCCATCGACCGCTGGGTGGTCCGCAATGCCCTGTCCCAGCTGACTCGGATATGTCGCCGCCATCCCGGACGCATTCTGGACACCTACGCAATCAATCTCTGCGGCGCCTCGCTCAGCGATGCCAACGCCCTGGACTTCCTGCGCCAGGAGATCCGCAGCCAGCACGTGCTGCCCCAGATGCTGTGCTTCGAGATCACCGAGACCGCGGCGGTGGCCAATCTCCCGGAGGCCATCGTATTCATGGAGGAGCTCAAGGTGCTGGGCTGTCAATTTGCCCTGGACGATTTCGGCAGCGGGCTGTCGTCCTTCGCCTACTTGCGCAACCTGCCGGTGGATTTCCTGAAGATCGACGGCCGCTTCGTGAAGGATATCGCCCACGACGCAATCGACCGGGCGATGGTGGAATCGATCAACAGCATCGGTCACGTCATGGGCCTGAAGACCGTGGCGGAGTTCGTCGAGGACGGGGCCATCCGCGCGACATTGGCCGAAATGCGAGTAGATTATGCGCAGGGCTTCGGCATCGCGCGTCCCGCCCCTTTCGAGGAGCTGATGAATCTGGCCGAGGAGGACTGACGCGGGCGCCAGCACAGGGCTGGCGCCATGGCGCGCACCCGTCGCTGCTTTGAAGAATTCAGGAAGATTGCCAATTTCAACGCGGCAATCCTCTATCGGGGTGTGCCAGCGGATTCGATCCGGCGAAAGTGATCGAGATGTAAGAGAAACCTGGGAGCCTGTCCGAGCAATCCCTGCGTCGCGCAAGGACTAACCGGACAGGCTCGGCTCAGGGCTGTCTAGTCCGCCGGGGCGTCGGGGGCCGGCTCTTCCTGCTGCGACTCGGGGGCGGGCTCATCCACCACCGGCTCTGCACTGGGCGGCTCTGGAACGGGCGCAACCGGCTCCATGGCCACCGGAGATTCCTCCTGCGGCGGGGGCGCGGCAGGCTCTTCCTTGGCTGGCCTTCGCTTCGCGACTTTGGGCTTTGCCTCCGCGGGCTGGCTCTCCACCACCGGCTCGGCCGCTGCCGCGGGCTTCTTCGCCGGCGCTCTACGCCCGCGCACCGGCTTCTCGGTGGGCTTGGCGGCCGTCTCAGCCTCGGCCGTGCGCTTCGCTGCCGGTACGGGAGCGGTAGGGGCTTCCGGCACCTCGGGCGCCGCGACCTTCTTGCGGCCCCGTGGCCTACCCACCGGCTTGGGATTCGCCTCGGCTCGTGCCCCCCACTCCTTCTCGCATTTGGCCATCGCCTTGGCCAGACTGGCAAACCGGATGCTCGCATCCTTGACATCCCGGAGCTGCTGCCGTGCCGCCGCTACTTCCTCGCGGGCTGCGCGGCTGGTGTCGGCCGCCTCGCGGTAGGCGTCCCTGGCCCGAGCAAGCTGATTCATGGCACCGGATGTGGCCTTTGCGGCAACCTTGGCGCTGGCCGCCTGCTGGCGCTCCCGAGCAGTCTTCTGCTTCTTGGCAGCCCGTTCCGCCTGCAGCTTCGCCTTGGCCAGAGACTTCTGCAGCTCCGCGACCTCGCTCGCGTAGGCCTTGCCGAGCCGATCCCGCAGCGCGTTGAATTCCTTTTCCAGATCCAGTGCACCCACCGCTCGCGCTGCGGCGCCGGCGGCGGCTATGCTGCTGGATCCTGCGGCCTTGGACACTTTGCGTTTGACGACCATCTTGACCCCCCGTGACAGGATAAACGGAATCTGCTTGTAAGTTATCCATCATGTATAGCACCGGCGCCAAGCATTGCAATGTGCTCGGACAAAATCAACCGACGTGTTAGCATCGCGCGCAAGAGTAAATTCGGGCTGCGCAATTGCCACATTCACGGTGGTCTCTGCGTCTGCGGCGCATTTTTGAATCTGAGGAATTGTCAGGTGATCACGAAGCCTGTCGTGCTGGCGAGCAGCAACAAAGGCAAGCTCAGGGAGCTCCGCACACTGCTGGCGGACATCGATATAGAAGTCACATCGCAGTCCGCCTATGCCGTGCCCGGGGTGGCGGAGACCGGCCTGAGCTTCGTGGAGAACGCCATCCTCAAGGCGCGTAACGCGGCCCAGCACACCGGACTGCCCGCCATTGCGGACGATTCTGGCCTGGAGGTGGACGCCCTGCACGACGCGCCAGGAATCTATTCCGCGCGATTTGCCGGCGCCGGTGCCAGCGACGAGCAGAACGTCCAGGCGCTGTTGGAGCGGCTTCGCGAGGTGCCGGAAGAGGAGCGCACGGCACGCTTTCAGTGTGTGCTGGTGTATCTGCGGCACGCCATGGACCCGACCCCGCTGATCTGTCAGGGCACATGGGAAGGCAGGATCTTACCGGCACCGCAGGGTAGCAACGGCTTTGGCTACGATCCGATCTTTTGCGTGCCAGGGGAAGGTCGCTCGGCTGCCGAGCTGGCAGCCGAGACCAAGAACCTGCTGAGTCACCGGGGACAGGCGCTGCGCAAGCTCGTCGCTGCGCTGCGCCGCGAGACTAGTACTCCATCCAGGTGATAATTGCGCAATTATCACCTGGATGGAGTACTAGGGAACGCGCTGATTGATGGAGATCTCCACCGGCTGAGCGGCAGAGGCCACGACGATCGGGGCGCTGAGGCCCTGCAGATCGCCGCTGCTCGGCACGGGGGACCCGGAGCGCGAGATGCGGGCGCCGACGACGACCTTGGGGAAATTGGAGAGCTTCATCGCCGGCATCATGGCCATCCCATCCGTGAGCTCCACCGAGACGGGCAAGTCCTTGACCATGCGGCGGGCGACCGCCAGGGGCATGGGCGGCCCGGACTCCGCCTTCGCGAACACGAACACTGTGGTGTCCGGCGAGACCGTCGATGCCAGCGCCGGATCCAGACTCACATGCACCTTGAGACTCGCCCCGGGGGCCTCGGCGGGGGCCGCACTGGCCTGCGTGGCGGCGGGTGCCGCCGAGGGGGCACTCGAGACAGCCGGCATCGGCGCCCCATTGAGCTGGACCTCTGCACGGGCGATCAAATCCTGCACCGCCGTGCGATCCTCCTGGGCCAGCTGAGGCTGAGCCAGTAACTTGCGCCAATTCTCAAGTGCCGAGGCGAATTCGCCTGCCTGATAGTGCGCCATGCCCATGAGCCAAAGTGCCTTGGTGTTCTCCGGCTCGGCCACCAGCGCACGCTTGAGCAGGGCGGTGGCGTGCCCGGCAAGGCGGTTGTCGTTGGCGAGCGCCCAAGCTTCGGCATAATCGGCCAGCAGGCCGGGCTGATCACCGAGAAGGTCGTGCGCCTTGGCGTAGGCCTTGGTCGCCTCCGCGTAGCGGCGCAGCACGACATAGGAGCGTCCCAGCATCACCCAGCCCTCGGCGTCGTCGGGCTGGCTTTGCAGCCGAGTGGCCAGCGTGTTGACCATTTCCTCGACCGAGGGCACGCTGCTGCCGGGCTGGCCGGCGGCCTGCTGGGCAGGGGTCTGCCCGAAGGCTGGGATCAGCCCGGGGGCCCCCAGCTGGCTGTATATGCCAAGGGCGAGCAGCGGCACGACGACGCCGACCACCACACCCATCCACCGCCCCGGGCTGGCTGGCATGCGATCCGCAGGACTAGCACCCGAGACGTCCTGCAGCAACCCGCGCTCCAGCTCGATCTTCGCCTGCTCGAACTTCTCCTGACTGATGTCGCCCTCCTCCAGATCCTGGTTCAGCTCGACCAAATGCTCCTCATAAAGGGCGACGTTGAGATCGTCGCGCTGAGGTCCGGAGCGACCGCGCGTGCCCAGCAGCGGCGGCAGCAGCATGCCAAGCGCGATCGCCACCATTAAGGCGGCCAGCGTCCAGAACAAAATCATGGCTGGTCTTTATCCTTGGGTTGATCCAGCACCTGGTGCAGGCGCTGCTGCTCTTCGGCGCTGAGCGTGCCGGTGGCCAAGGCGGCACGCCGGCGCACGGTACGGATGAGAATTACCAGGCCCACCAGAAGCACCAGGAACGGCCCGAACCATAGCAAATAGGTCGTAGCCTCAACAGGCGGGCGATACAGCACGAAATCCCCGTAGCGGTCCACCAGGAATTTCAGGATCTGATCGTCGTTCTTGCCGGAGCTGACCATTTCGTAGACCTCCTGGCGCAGGTCCTGGGCCAGCCCGGCATTGGATTCCGCGAGCGACTGATTCTGGCACACTAAACAGCGCAGCTCGTTGATGAGATGCTTGAAGCGATGCTCCTGTTGGGCGTCTGGAAAATCGTACACGCTGATGGCGGCCAGCGCGGCCGCGCTCCATGCGAGCGCCAGCAACAGCATGAATGCTTGAAATCGGCCGCTCATCCCTTGCCCGTCCTAATCTGTGCCAGCACCGGCTCGATGTGATCGTGCCACGCATCGGGTGTCATGGGGCCGATATGCTTGTAGCGCACGATGCCCTTGGGATCGACGACGAAGGTCTCCGGCGTTCCGTAGACGCCCCAGTCGATGCCGGTTCGCCCGCTCTGGTCGAACAGCACCGTCGCATACGGATTGCCCAGCGACTGCAGCCATTGCATTGCCGCCGGGCGCTCGTCCTTGTAGTCGAAACCGATGAGCTGCATGCCGGGCCGCTGTGCGACCTGCATGAGGAACCGGTGCTCCTGGCGGCAGGAAACGCACCAGGTGGCCCACACGTTCACCAGCGAGACCTTGCCCAGTAGATCGTTGCGGGAGAAGGTCTTCTTCGGATCCTTCAGAGTCGGCAGGGTGAACTCCGGCGCCGGCTTGCCGATGAGAGGCGAGGGCACCAGCTTGGGATCCCGGTACAGACCCACCGCGAACAGGGCCACCAGGCCGACGAAGATGCCGAGTGGCAACAAGTAACGTAGCATCGCGAGCAATACCCTCAGAGTTGTAGGGCGCAGCGCCGGACTAGCGGGCCGGCGCCGACGTGGCGCCGCCGCCGGTGATTGCCGGCGCGCGCGCGCTGGCGCGCTTGGCCATCACGCGGTAGCGCCGATCGCTGGCTGCCAGCACGCCACCGAATGCCATGAACAGGGCACCCAGCCAAATCCAGCGCACGAAAGGCTTGTAGTAGATGCGCACGGACCAGGCACCGTCCGGCAGCCGCTCGCCGAGCGCGGCATAGAGATCACGGAGCAAACCCGGGTGGATAGCCGCCTCCGTCATGGGCATGCGCTGCACCCAATAGACCCGTTTCTCGGGCCTCAGAACGGTGACCTCCTTGCCGTTCTTGGAGACGTGCAGGGTGCCGGTGCTGGCCGTGTAGTTGGGTCCTTCCCCTTCCTTTACCCCGTCGAAGCGGAAGCTGTAGCCGCCAACCTCGTGGGAATCACCGACCGCCATGCGCACGTCCTCCTCGACCCCGTAGGCGGTCACAAGCGTGACCCCAACGATGAATATGCCCACTCCAGTGTGCGCCAGCACCATGCCATAGTAGCTGCGTGGCAGGGCCCGCAGGCCCGCCCACAGGCTGGTCTTATGGGCTGCCTTGGCCCGCATGTCCATCAGCGTGGTCAGCCATATCCACAAGGCGATGGCCATTGCCGCCCCCACCGCCAGCGAATAGCTCCCCATGAGCAAGGGATAGGCGAAGCCGGCCAGGATGCTGACCAGCACGGCGAAACGCAGCCTGCGCAGCACCTGCCAGGGGCTGTCCTGCTTCCAGCGCGTCGCCGGACCGATGCCGATGAGCAGCACCAGGGGCACCATGATGGGCACGAATACGATATTGAAATAGGGCGGTCCCGCGGAGATCTTGCCGAGATTCAGCGCGTCCAGGGCCAGCGGATAGATCGTGCCGGTCAAAATGGAGGCCATCGCAACCACCAGCAGCACGTTGTTGACGAGCAGGAGGGACTCCCGCGAGTACAGCTGGAAATTGCCGCTGCCCACCACTTTGGGGGCACGCCAGGCATAGAGCACCAGCGAGCTGCCCACCACGGCGCCTAGGAAGGCCAAGATAAACACGCCGCGCTTGGGATCATTGGCGAAGGCATGC
Organism: uncultured Ectothiorhodospiraceae bacterium; assembly: GCA_964416345.1. GTDB lineage: Bacteria > Pseudomonadota > Gammaproteobacteria > CAYQDX01 > CAYQDX01 > CAYQDX01. The sequence continues at coordinate 161 of CAYQDX010000082.1, read as the reverse complement.
ACCGAGGTCAGCACGCCGGAGCGCACCAGGAACGTGCCCAGCAGGCTGAGCGAGAAGGCAAACACGGCCAGCAGCACCGTCCAGCTGCGGAAGGCGCCGCGCTTCTCGGTCACCGCCAGGGAGTGAATCAGTGCGGTGCCCACCAGCCAGGGCATGAACGA
>CAYQDX010000081.1:0-13229 GCA_964416345.1 uncultured Ectothiorhodospiraceae bacterium | reverse complement strand
CAAGCCGCGGCGCTGGGTGAACTCCGGCGGGCTCGGCACGATGGGGTTCGGCATGCCCGCCGCCATGGGCGTGCAGCTGGCACATCCGGGTGCCGACGTGGTGTGCATCACCGGGGAGGGCAGTATACAGATGAACATTCAGGAGCTGTCCACCTGCCGCCAGTACGGCCTGCCCCTCAAGATCGTCAACCTGAACAACCGCTATCTCGGAATGGTGCGGCAATGGCAGGAGTTCTTCTACCAGAGCCGCTATTCCATGTCCTACATGGAGGCCCTGCCCGATTTCGTCAAGCTGGCCGAGGCCTACGGCCACGTCGGCATGCAAATCGTAGAGCCGAAGGACGTGGAGCCGGCCCTGCGGGAGGCCCTGAAGCTGAAAGATCGGCTGGTGTTCATGGACTTCCTCACCGATCAGTCGGAGAACGTCTACCCGATGATCCCTGCAGGTGCGGGCCTCAACGAAATGATCCTGGTGTAGCATGCGTCACATCATCTCGATACTGCTGGAGAACGAGTCCGGCGCGCTGTCCCGGGTGGCGGGACTATTCTCCGCCAGGGGCTACAACATTGAGTCATTGACCGTGGCGCCCACCGAAGATTCGTCTCTGTCACGGATGACCCTGGTGACCCGTGGCTCGGACGAGATCGTCGAGCAGATCACCAAGCAGCTCAACAAGCTGGTGGAAGTGGTCAAGCTGGTGGAGCTGAGCGGAGGCCCCTTCATCGAGCGCGAGCTGATGATGATCAAGCTGCGGGCGGTCGGAGAGGATCGGGAGGAGGTCAAGCGACTGGCTGACATCTTCCGCGGCCGCATCATTGACGTCACCGATAGCACCTATACGGTCGAGCTCACCGGCGCCGGGGCGAAGCTCGATGCGTTCATTCAGGCGGTAGGCGGAAAGCCCATCTTGGAAGTCGTCCGCTCCGGTGCCTCGGCGGTCGGCCGCGGAGAGAAGGCTCTGAATCTCTGACGGCAGCGCGGGGTGGCGTCGGGCCGCACGGGCCGAGTCGCCGCTTGGATCGCGTCGGCCGGCAGGCCTCGGTCACGGGGATCCACTGAGACACGACTTGTAGACATAAGGACCGAGCATGCACATCTACTACGATAAAGACGCCGATCTCTCAATCATCCAGTCGATGCGGGTGGCCATCATCGGCTACGGCTCGCAGGGCCACGCCCACGCCAACAATCTCCGGGATTCCGGCGTCGATGTCGTGGTCGGGCTGCGCGAGGGGTCTGCGTCGGCGCGTAAGGCGGCCGCCGCAGGCCTCGCGGTGAAGCCCATCGAAGAGGCGGTCAACGACGCGGACCTGGTGATGATTCTCGCGCCCGACGAGCATCAGGGGCGCCTGTATCGGGAGCAGATCGCGCCGAGCCTCAAGCAGGGCGCGGTGCTGGCGTTCGCCCATGGATTCAACATCCATTTCGGCCAGGTCGAGCCCCGAGTGGACCTGGACGTGATCATGATTGCGCCGAAGGGTCCTGGCCATCTGGTCCGCTCGACCTACAACCAGGGGGCCGGGGTTCCCAGCCTCATTGCGGTGGCTCAGGATGTCTCCGGACGCGCCAAGGACACCGCGCTGTCCTACGCCTCGGCCAACGGCGGCGGTCGAGCCGGGATCATCGAGACGACTTTCCGGGAAGAGACCGAAACGGATTTGTTCGGCGAGCAGGCAGTGCTTTGTGGCGGCGTCACCGCCCTGGTCGAGGCGGGCTTCGATACCCTCATCGACGCTGGATACGCGCCGGAGATGGCTTATTTCGAATGTCTGCACGAGCTCAAGCTAATCGTCGATCTCATGTATGAGGGCGGCATTGCCAACATGCGCTACTCCGTGTCCAATACCGCCGAGTATGGCGATCTGACCCGCGGGCCCCGAATCGTCAGCGCGGCGACCCGTGCGGAAATGAAGCGCTTGCTGGGCGAGATCCAGACGGGGGAGTTTGCCCGTGAGTTTATCTTGGAGAATCAGGCGGGTGCTCCCACGCTCAAGGCCAAGCGCCGCATCGGTCGCGACCACCCGATCGAGACCGTGGGGGAGCGCCTGCGTGACATGATGCCCTGGATCAAAGCCAACAAGATCGTCGACAAGTCGCGCAACTGATTCCGTCCGAGGGCGCAGCCGCTTGGCCGCGTTTTCGTCTGGGCTGCTCATCGGCATACCCGCCGGCGCATGTGGTTGACCGCCCGGGGCGGCAGGTCGAGGCGGCGATGCCCGGACTGGACACGGCCCAGCGATACGGCGATATTTAGTAGATGGATCCGGCAGAAGGGGTGAGCGCGCGGCGTAGGGGCATCTATTTGTTGCCCAACCTTTTCACCACCGCTGCACTGTTCGCAGGGTTCTATGCCATCGTGCGCTCGATGGGGGGAGACTTCGAGGACGCCGCAATCGCGATTTTCGTTGCGATGGTGCTGGATGGGCTGGACGGCCGCATCGCGCGGCTGACCAACACGCAAAGCGAGTTCGGCGTGCAGTACGACAGCCTGTCCGACATGATCTCGTTTGGCTTGGCACCGTCGCTCATCGTCTACGCGTGGTCCCTACAGGCCTTGGGCAAGGTAGGGTGGCTGTGCGCATTCGTCTACGCGGTGGGCGCGGCCCTGCGCTTGGCCCGGTTCAATACCCAGGTCGGCATCGCCGACAAGCGCTATTTTCAGGGGCTGGCGAGTCCGGCGGCGGCGGCCATCGTGGTGGGGCTGGTGTGGGTGGGCAGCCATTACGGCCTATCCGGCAGTGATCTGCAGGTGCCGGCGCTGGCGCTCACGGTGATGGCGGGAATATTGATGGTGAGCAACATCCGCTACCATAGCTTCAAGCAGCTCGACCTCAGGGGGCGGGTGCCCTTCGTGACTATCCTGGTGGTCGCACTCACCTTCGTCGTGGTATCCATCCAGCCGCCCCTCATGTTGTTCGGAGCCTTTCTCCTCTACGCGGTTTCCGGTCCGGTTCTCACGCTGCTGCAGCTGCGGCGCAGGCGTGCGGCGCGCCGCCAGCAAGGCGCTGGGCGCACTTGAAATGCGGGCGCCGGCACTCGCGCAATCTGCTATCCAGCGAGCAATAGGCCAGCGATGAGCATGTATTTCGATATCGCGGCGCGACAGGTCATCGGTGCCCGCAAGCACCAGGAGGATGCGTTCCTCGTCAGTCGCCTCGACGAGACGGTGGATGGTGCGGCGACCGCCTCGGCGGTGGTGAGCGTTGCCGACGGCATGGGGGGACATGCGGCCGGCGACGTGGCAAGCGACATCGCGGTGCGGATCTTCAATAAGAGCGTGAGCGAGCGCTTTCCCCCACCTGTGGTTACCGATACCTTGCGGGAGAGCTTGAATCTGGCGAATTCCGCCATCCAGGCTGCGGTGCGGGAAAAGCCGACACGCCAGGGCATGGGGTGCACCCTGGTCTCCGTGCTGCTGGACAGCGGCCAGATGTGGTGGATGAGCGTCGGGGATAGCCACCTCTATCTTTACCGCGGCGGCCAATTGATCAAGAAGAACGCCGACCACAGCTATGGGGCCTACCTGGACATGATGGCCGCCAGCGGCAAGGAGATACCGCAGGAAGCCGCACAATTTCCCCGCAACATGCTGTTGAGCGCCCTGACCGGAGGCGACATCGAGGAGACCGATCTGGCGCTGCTGCCCCTGCAGGTGCACTTCAAGGACCGCATCCTGCTGGCCAGCGACGGCGTGAATACGCTCACGGCCGAAGAGATCGCGCACATCTGTGCACAGAGCAAGTCCGCCGAGGAATGTGCCGCGCGCCTGTTGGATGCGGTCGAGCGGGCGGGGGCGCCGGAGCAGGACAATGCGACCGTGGTGGTAGTCGATGCCCTCGAGAAGGGCGAGTCGCGGGCTGCTTTCGAGTCTACTTTCGCGGATCTCGACGGCGGGCAGGCGGTGGGGCCGGGGGGCTACGCGGCGGTAGACGGGGCCCCCGATCCTGAAGTTGGAGCCCCCCGTGGCGGCGCTAAGGCGATGATCGCGGCGGCCGTGGTCGGTGTGCTGGCGGTGGCCGGGGCGGCGGGCTGGCTGCTACTAGGCAATCGGGGAAATGGAGGCGCGGAGCTTGCTGAGATTCAACGGCCGCGCGTCGGCGAGGGCTCGTTGGATCTGCCGCGCTTCGATGATGAGGAGACCGAGCCCGCGGAGACTTCTGGGTCCGGCGGCCCGAAGCAGCCGGCGCCGTCGGCGCAGCAACCCAGCGAAGCGGGACTGAGCCAGGGTGCCGAAGAGCGCACGCCGCCTCCGGTGGTCCGGACCTTCCGGGATTCCTTGCGCAGCGGGGCTGAGGGGCCAGTCATGACTGAGATTCCGCGCGGGATGTTTCGGATGGGCAGCCCCTCCAGCACGCCCAACTTCGAGGAGCGCCCGCAGCACGCGGTGAAGTTCGGCACTTTTGCCATCGGGCGCTACGAGGTCACCGTCAAGCAATACCGCGCATTCGCCAGAGCCACCGGCCGGAAGATGCCCCCCAAGAGCAGCACCGCGCGGGATGACTATCCCATCGCCAATGTGAGCTGGAAGGATGCCGTCGCTTATGCTCAGTGGCTATCCCGGCAGACCGGGCACAAATACAGACTGCCCAGCGAGTCGGAATGGGAGTATGCCGCCGGCGCGGGCTTCGGGACCACCTATTGGTGGGGACGGGAGGTGGGTGAGAACCATGCTCAGTGCTTCGACTGCAACAGCGCTCTCGGTCGTGGCCACCCGGCGCCGGTGGGGAGCTTCGCCCCGGGGCCCTTCGGCACTTACGACACGGCCGGCAACGTGATGGAATGGGTGCAGGACTGCTACCACAAGGACTACGAAGGTGCGCCGACGGACGGCAGCGCCTGGGAAGAGCCACCCTGCCATAGGCGAGTGGTCCGCGGCGGCTCCTACAATACTCCGGCCAGCTCATTGCGAGTCGCCAGGCGTGACAAATTCTATTCCGACACGACGCTGAACGATATCGGCTTCAGAGTCGCGCGCGATCTTTGAGCATTGCAGGCGGCGGGCAGGCCGACATACCGTCCCGGCAGGCCGTTCCGGGGAGGCGGCTTGGCAGGCTGTGTGCTTCCCGTTATATTCAGCCCGTGGCTGGGGGCTCTTACAGCTGGCGCGCCGCCCAGCCAGCCACCTCACCGGCTCCCCGTCCACACCTGCGCCCGCCGTGTTGCGGGTGGCGAGGCCCTCGACGGCCGCACTACGATCTCCGAATGCACACACGCGTGCGTCCTCGTCGCGGGGATGCCGTGGGAGCAGGCAGATGAGCGACAAGCTGATCATCTTCGATACGACCTTGCGCGACGGCGAGCAGAGTCCCGGGGCGTCGATGACCCGTGAGGAGAAGGTGCGTATCGCAAGGGCGTTGGAGAAAGCGCGCGTCGATGTGATCGAGGCGGGTTTTCCCATTGCCAGTCCGGGGGATTTTGAGTCCGTGCAGGCTGTCGCGCGCGCAGTCCGCGACAGCGTCGTGTGTGGGCTGGCGCGCGCGCTGGACCGCGACATCGACCGTGCCGGGGAGGCCCTGCGGGAGGCCCAGTCCGCCCGCATCCATACCTTCGTTGCCACCTCGCCCATCCATATGGAGCGCAAGCTGCGCATGTCTCCGGAACAAGTGCTGGAGCAGGCGGTCAAAGCGGTGCGGCGTGCGAGGGACTACACCGACGACGTGGAGTTCTCCCCCGAGGATGCCGGTCGCTCCGATATCGACTTTCTCTGCCGGGTGCTGGAGGCGGTGATCGACGCCGGGGCGCGCACGGTCAATATCCCGGACACCGTGGGTTACAACCTGCCGCATCAATTCGGCAGCCTCATCAGGACGCTGCGCGAGCGCGTCCCGAATTCGGACCAGGCCGTTTTCTCCGTTCATTGTCACAACGACCTGGGACTGGCCGTGGCGAACTCGCTTGCCGCGGTCATGAATGGCGCCCGCCAGGTGGAGTGCACCATCAACGGCCTGGGCGAGCGGGCCGGCAACGCCGCCCTGGAGGAGGTGGTGATGACGGTGCGCATCCGCCAGGACGTGTTCAGCTGCCACACGGACCTGGACACCACCCAAATCGTGCCCTGCTCGCGCCTGGTCTCAGGCATCACCGGGTTCGTGGTGCAGCCCAACAAGGCGATCGTGGGCGCCAACGCCTTTGCCCACGAGTCGGGCATCCACCAGGACGGCGTGCTGAAGAGCCGCGAGACCTACGAGATCATGCAGGCCGAAGACGTGGGCTGGAGCACCAACCGCATGGTGCTGGGCAAGCACTCCGGGCGCAACGCCTTTCGTACTCGCCTGGCCGAGCTGGGGGCCGTGCTGGATTCCGAGGAAGAGCTCAACAGCGCCTTCGCCCGTTTCAAGGAGCTGGCGGACAAGAAGCACGAGATCTATGACGAGGACCTCGTCAGTCTCGTCACCGATACCTCACTGCTGTCCGAGAACGAGCACATCAAGCTGCTTACCCTGCGGGTCTGCTCGGAGACGGGCGAGACGCCGGTGGCCGACGTGACCTTGTGGCTGGATGGGGAAGAGCGCAGCGCCCAGGCCCTCGGCAGCGGGCCGGTTGACGCTGCCTTCAAGGCCATCGACGTCATTGTGCAGAGCGGCACGCTGCTTGAGCTGTATTCCGTCAACAACATCACCAGCGGTACCGATTCCCAGGGCGAGGTCGCAGTGCGGCTGCAGAAGGACGGCCGCATCGTCAACGGCCAGGGAGCCGACACCGACATCGTCATCGCCTCCGCCAAGGCTTACATCAATGGGCTCAACAAGTTTAGTCAGGCGGTGGCCCGCGCCCACCCTCAGCTCGGTGACGTCTGAGCGCCGTCCGCCCGCCGTGGCGGAGCAGCCGCACCGAACCGCGTGATGGATGGTCGTCGCCTGCAATATCTGGCGGCCATGGGAATCACGGTGTGGGAGCGCCGCGTACCCGCTGCCGGCTGCTCGGGCATTGCGTCGGCCAACGATGGCAGGCCGTCACCTGCCGAGACGACGGAGCAGGCTGCATTTCCCCAGACGACTGTGCAGGTTACGCCACGCGCGCTCGAGGTGCTGGATTGGGATGCGCTGGCCGCCAGGGTGGCCGCCTGCACCGCCTGTGCGTTGCACCAGACACGCACCCAGACGGTGTTCGGCGTCGGTAGCCGCGCGGCCGACTGGATGGTGATCGGCGAGGCCCCAGGGGCCGAGGAAGATCGCCGTGGCCAGCCCTTCGTCGGGCGTGCCGGACAGCTCCTGGACGCCATGCTGAAGGCCATTGGTCTGGACCGCAGCACGGTCTACATCGCCAACATTCTCAAGTGTCGGCCGCCCAAGAACCGGGACCCCAAGCCGGAGGAGGTGGCGTGCTGCGAGCCCTATCTGCTGCGCCAGGTGCAGCTGCTCGCGCCGCGGCTGATCCTGGCGGTGGGGCGGGTTGCGGCGCAGAATCTGCTGCATAGCGACGTGCCCATCGGTCGCCTTCGCGGTCGGGTGCACCGTTTCGGCCCCAATCTCCCGGTGGTCGTCACCTATCACCCGGCATATCTGCTGCGTTCTCCCGGCGAGAAGCGCAAGGCCTGGGAGGATCTGCAGCTTGCCCGTCGCACTTTTGCCGAATCTGCCGCAGCAGGGGAGGCAGGTCTGCCGCCGTGAGTGCCGTAAGCCTCTCCGGAGTCCAGCGATTCCGGCCCATGAGCTGGGCCGAGCTGCCCAGTGTGCTGGACATCGAGCAGCGCGCCTACGAGTTCCCGTGGACCGAGGGCATCTTCAAGGACTGCCTGCGCGTCGGCTACCTGTGCCGGATCATCGAGACCGACGGTGTCGTGCAGGGCTACGGCGTGCTGTCGGTGGCGGCCGCGGAGTCGCACATCCTCAATCTGTGTATAGAGCCCGCGGAGCACGGTCGGGGTCTGGGGCGCAGCCTGCTGCGACACCTGCTGGGCCTGGCGCAGGAGTATGGTGCCGACACCGTGTTCCTCGAAGTACGGCCATCCAACAAGCCTGCCTTGAAGTTGTATACCGACGAAGCCTTCAACTCCGTAGGGGTGCGCCGGGGCTACTACCCGGCGACCCAGGGGCGGGAAGACGCCCTGATTTTGGCGCGAGTACTCTGAGCTCGCGGGTCGCCAGCGGTATCCGATGTTGGCGTAGAGGGAAGAGTGAATTATCACCTGGACGGAGTGCCAGCCATGCCCCTCGCCGAGTCCCAATCGGAATTCCAGGCCGAGTCTTCCGGCGCCCATGTTCGAGACTGAAATGAGCTGTTTCCACTGCGGGGAGCCGGTGCCCCCGGCGGCCGACTACGTGGTAACAATCGACGGCGTCGCCCGTCCCATGTGCTGCCGGGGCTGCCAGGCCGTCGCGCAGGCCATCGTCGGCGGTGGCCTGACCGACTTCTACCGCCACCGGACCAAGGCCTCGCGCACCGTAGAGGAGCTGGTCCCGGCCGCCCTGCGGGAGATGGAGATCTACGACCGGCCGGAGCTGCAGCGGCGCTTCGTCGCCGCGGTGGGCGAGCACCAGCGGGAGGCCTCTCTGATCCTGGAGGGCATCGTTTGCGCCGCCTGTGTCTGGCTGAACGAGCGTCACGTCAGCGCCCTGCCCGGGGTCCTGGAATTCCACGTCAACTACTCCACCCATCGCGCCCGGGTACGCTGGGACGACTCGCGCATCTGCCTGAGCGACATCCTCGCCGCCATCACGGCCATCGGCTACATCGCCCATCCCTATGATCCGGGGCGCCAGGACGAGGTCTATCAGCGGGAGCGCAAACAGGCCATGGCGCGGCTGGCGGTCGCCGCAGTCGGCATGATGCAGGTGATGATGTACGCCGTTGCTCTCTACACCGGCGCCTACGAAGGGATGGATCCCGAGATTCAGGCGTTCCTGCGCTGGGTCAGCTTCGGGATGGCGACTCCGGTGGTGCTGTATTCGGCACGGCCGTTCTTCACCGCCGCCTGGCGGGATCTGCGGCGGCGCCAGCTCGGGATGGACGTGCCGGTGGCACTGGCCATCGGAGTCGCCTATGCCAGCAGCGTCTGGGCTACCTTGACCGGGCGCGGCGAGGTCTATTTCGACTCGGTGACCATGTTCACTTTCTTTTTGCTCGGCGGGCGCTTTCTGGAGATGTCGGCGCGCCATCGTGCCGGCCAGGCGGCGGAAGACCTGGTGCGTCTGCTGCCGGCGATGGCGTTGCGCGTCGCTGCGGACGACGGCGAGACACTGGTCCCCGTGGCCGAGCTCCAGCCCGGAGATCGGGTGCGCATACGACCCGGCGACGCCGTGCCGGCGGACGGCCGGGTGCTGGAGGGAGGCAGCAGCATCGACGAGTCCCTGCTTACCGGAGAGAGCGCGCCACTGCGCAAGGCGGTGGGCGATGCCCTGGTGGGCGGCACCGTCAACGTGGAGAGTCCCCTGCTCATGCGGGTGGAGCAGGTGGGCGAGGATACGGTGCTCTCGGGCATCGTGCGCCTGCTGGACCGGGCACAGACGGAGAAGCCCGACATTGCGCGGCTCGCCGACCGGGTCGCGGGCTGGTTCGTCGGGGCACTGCTGCTTCTTGCCGCCTCGGTGGCCTGGTGGTGGTGGCTACACGATCCGGCCGATGCGCTCTGGGTCACCCTCTCGGTGCTGGTGGTGACCTGCCCCTGCGCCCTGTCGTTGGCCACACCGGCGGCCATTACCGCCGCCACCGGCAGCCTGACCCGTCTGGGGGTGCTTACTACCCGCGGCCATGCCCTGGAGACTCTGGCCCGAGCCACCCACCTGCTGTTGGATAAGACCGGCACCGTCACGTTCGGTCGCCTGGCTCTGGAGCAGGTGCTGCCCTTGGCCGGGCTGCCGCGGAGCCGGTGTCTGGCGCTGGCCGCCGCGCTCGAGCGCGGCTCGGAGCATCCCGTGGCCCAGGCGCTGCAGGGGGCACATCGAGGCGCCCTGCCGGTGCTGACCGAGCAGCAGGCAACGCCGGGGCAAGGCATCGAGGGCTCCATCGACGGGGTGCGTTGGCGCATCGGCCACCTGGATTACGTCGAAGCACAGTGCCCGGCAGGATCCGCCCGCGAGCGCCTGGACGAGCTTCTGGAAGGCTCCACTGTGGTGGCCCTGGGAGACCCTCGGGCGGTGCAGTGTCTATTCGCGCTACGGGACCGGCTGCGTCCCCAGGCGGCGGAGACCGTCCGCGGCCTGGAGGCGCTGGGACTGCGCGTGGGGCTGCTGAGTGGCGACGGCGAGGGCGCCGTCGGGCGCATCGCCCGGGAGCTCCGCATCGACCACGCCGAGGCCGGCCTTACCCCGGAGAGCAAGCTGCGGCGGCTGCAGGCCCTGCAGCGGGAGGGAGCCGTGGTGGCCATGGCGGGAGACGGCGTCAACGACGCCCCGGTGCTGGCCGGCGCCCAGGTGTCACTCGCCATGGGCTGTGGCACCCAGCTTGCCAGAGCCAGCGCCGACATGGTGCTGCTCTCCGAGCAGCTGCCTCATCTGCTGGCAGCGGTGCGTGGTGCCCGCCGTACCCTGAGGGTAGTGCGGCAGAATCTGGCGTGGGCCGTCGTCTACAATGCGGTGGCAGTGCCGCTCGCGGCGGCGGGAATGGTGACCCCTTGGATGGCGGCCATCGGAATGGCCACCAGCTCCCTGCTGGTAGTGCTTAATGCGCTGCGTCTAGCCCGGCCCGGCTGATCTTCCCGCGGCGATCCTCGGAGAACTGAGATGACTATCCTGTATCTGATGATTCCGTTGAGCATCGCCTTGATCGCGTTGGGCGTCTGGGCCTTCCTCTGGGCCATCCGCAGCGGCCAGTTCGACGACATGGAGGGTCCCGCCTACCGCATCCTGATGGATGACGATTCGCCCCCGACAGGGGAGGCGACCCCCGCGCAGCGGGACCAGGAGGACTCGGACTCCGACTGAGGCTCAGGCCTCCAGCAGGTTGGCCTTGAGCTTTTGCATCGCGTTGCGCTCGAGCTGGCGTATGCGCTCGGCGGACACGCCGTACTCATCGCCCAGCTCCTGCAGAGTCGACTTCTTTTCCTCCAGCCAGCGCCGTGCCAGGATGTCCCGACTGCGGCTGTCCAGCGTCTGCATGGCGGCACTGAGTCGCTTGTTGCTGGCCGACTCCCAGTCCGCGTCTTCCACTCCGGCGGCGGGCTCGTAGCGATGGTCCTCCAGGTATGCCGCCGGCATTCGCCGAGCACCCTCGTCGTCGTCGACCTCGCCGTCGAAAGCCGCATCATGGGCGTTGAGCCGGGCCTCCATCTCCAGCACCTGAGCGGTGCTAACTCCCAGATCATCGGCGACCTGCTTCACCTCGTCCCGGCTGAGCCAGCCCAGGTGCGTTCTCGTCTTGCGCAGATTGAAGAACAGCTTGCGCTGGGCCTTGGTGGTGGCAATCTTCACGATGCGCCAGTTGCGCAGGATGTACTCGTGAATCTCCGCCCGAATCCAGTGGATGGCGAAGGACACCAGGCGCACCTCCAGGGTTGGGTCGAAGCGCCGCACGGCCTTCATCAGCCCGATGTTGCCCTCTTGGATGAGGTCGGCCTCCGGCAGTCCGTAACCCCGGTAGCCGCGGGCGACCCGCACCACGAAGCGCAGGTGTGCCAGCACTAGGCGTCTGGCCGCATCCACGTCGTCGTAACGCTGCAGCCGGACCGCCAGCTCCCGCTCCTCTTCGGCGCTAAGCATGGGGACTTGATTGACTGCCTGGACATAGGCCTGCAGGCTTCCCATCGGTAGGCTGAGCTCGAGCTTCTTCAGCGCGGTATTCATGGATTGCGGTATTCCCCAATGGCTTGAACGACTTCTCGCAGTCATGTTAGCACTCTGGTCATAAGAGTGCCAATCCCGCCCGAAGTTCAATGCGGGCCCGCCACTGGTGACTAGGCGGGCTCGACGGCCCGCAGATGGCGTCCCACGGCGATACCGGCACCCGAGAGCCCCAGCAGCGTGCCCACGGCCAGCACCGCGGCCGCGGCAGAGAGATCCAGTCCCGTCAGACGAAAGCCGCTGCCGTAGAGTCCTGCGAGCCGCGAGACGGGTCCTTCCAACGCCCACAGGGAGAGATTCACCAGCGCCCAGGCGATGCCGCTGCCCATGACTCCGAGCCAAATGCCGGTATACAGGAAGGGCCGGCGGATGAAAGCGTCTGTGCCCCCGATTAGCTTCATGATCTCGATCTCGTCGCGGCCGTTCTGGATCGCCAGCCGTATGGTGTTGCCGACGATGAGCAGCACCGCCAGGGACAGCAGGGAGGCGAGCACCAGGACGCCGCGGCGACCTATCTCCATGATTGCATACAGACGCTTGACCCACTGTACGTCAAGCTGCGCCGCCTCCACTCCAGGGAGCTTCCGCAGAGCCTGCACTAGGGCGTCGATGTCGCCGGGGGTGCCGTTGGTCGCGGCGGGACGTACCACCAGTACGCCGGGCAGCGGGTTCTGATCCAGGGCGCTCAGTGCATCGCCAAAGCCAGAGAGCCGGCGGAATTCCGCCAGTGCGTCATCCGGTGACAAATATCTCACCTGGGCGACGTCATTGCGCCCGCGCACCGTCTGGGCCGTGTGCTCGGCGTCCTCGGCGCCGACGCCCTGCTTGAGATAGACGGAGACGTGGGCGGAGGCGTCCCAGCCTGCGGTGAGCTGCCGGGCATTGCCGAGCAGCAGGTGCAGGCCGGTGGGCATGGCCAGCGCGATGCCGATGACTGCGGCGGTCATCAGCGTGGACAGGGGAGCACGGGCGAGCTGTCCCAGACTGTACAGCCCGCCGTGGGCGTGGCGCACCAGCAGTGTCAGCAGGGCCGGCCGGGCGGCGGCGCCTGCAGTGGCCGCCTTGGCCGCAGGCGCCGTCTTGGGCGACTTGGAGTGGCTTGGCCGCACGGGAGCTCGCCGCCGGCTCATCGCGTGTCTCCGGCGAGCTCGCCATGGCTGAGCACGAGCACCCGCTCGCCCATACGCCGGATGAGATCCACGTCGTGGGTGGCCACCAGCACCGTGACGCCGAACCGGTTGAACTGCCCGAACAGCCCCATGATCTCCCAGGACAAATCCGGATCCAGGTTGCCGCTATCAATTTCCATTTCACTCAAACCCTGCGGCTTAAGGAGCTTGTGCATCAATACGCCGCGGGCAAACTCCCGTTCCCGGACTTCACCGTCGGTTTCCGGATAATTATGGAAATATGATGGGGGAAATCAGTGGTTTCCTGGCATCGATGAGTCCGGCTTTTATCGAACCCTTTCAGGTTGTATCACCGTCGGTTCTGGCAGAAATGCCGTGGAA
>CAYQDX010000080.1:0-13291 GCA_964416345.1 uncultured Ectothiorhodospiraceae bacterium | reverse complement strand
CCAGAATGGGATTCTGCAACGTGACGGTGAAGTTGGCCGGGGTCTGCTGGCCGTCTTCGGGCTCGGGGACGCTCAGGCTCACTGTGAGTCCCGCCTGGCTGCGGTTGGTGCCCTCCAGCACCTGCAGGTCGGCAGTCGAGAGGGTGGGCGGATCGTCGTCGTCGTGGATCGTGGCGGTCGCCAGGGCCTGGCTCAGGCTGGCCGCGCTGGGGTTGGAGAGCTGGATGAGAAGCTGCTCGTCGGGCTCATCCAGGACATCGCCGAGGATGTCCACCGGCACATTGGCGCTGGTGGAGCCTGCCGGGATCATCAGGGTGTCGTTGGCAGGCTGAAAGTCCACCCCGGCGGTGGCGGTGAGTCCAGTCACCGCATCGTCCACCGCCACGTCCACGGCGGACTCGCCGTTGAGACTCACCGGAATCATCATCTGGCTGCTGCCGCTATTGCCCTCGGGGTAGGGCGGAGGGCTATCCACCCGCGCGGTGGCCGGCTCGGTGGTGACGGTGAAGGTGGCCGAGACCCCATCGGCGGTGCCGACGGTGACGATGGCCTCGGCGCTGCCGGAGTAGAGCAGGGAGGAGACCGCCCGCACGGCGATCTCCGCACCGGGCTCGACGCTTCCCGTGGCAGTGGTGAAGTCGCCGCCGTCAATGGCGTATTCCCCGCCGCTCAAGAGATAAGGGTAGTGGTATCGAAGCCCGTGACCGTCACGGTATCGGAGGTGGCCAGCGTGCCCGGGAAGGTCCCGCTACGCCCTGGAATCACCAGTGCATCGGGGGTGGTGTCACTGCCGTAGACCACGCAGCTCTGCCCGCGCTTGTCGCCGTTAGGGTCGGTCCTCTGCGCTCCAACAATCACATCGTCGATGCCGTCGCCGTTGACGTCCCCCGCGGCGCTGACCACGATGCCCGAGTAGTCGCCCGCAGTTGCGCCGTTGAGCGCAAACCCGCCGTCATCGCCGGCCACAATACCGGAGAGCTCCACCTCCACCGGGGCACCGAAAGCGGGGCCGGCCAGGCACAGCAGGGCACCGCCGGCCAGCAGCGGCAGGCGCGCCCGGCGCAGGGCGGCGGCCAGGGGGTGGAAACGAAACGGTCGAGGGCAGTGGTGGGATCGGCTCATGGGGCCTCCGTAGCGATGTCATATAGACTCGGACGCTGCCGCCCGCACCGATGGTCGAGCAATTAAGTCGCTCGCCTATCACATCGTTGTTCGTAGGCGCAATGCCTCGGCCTCGATCTGACCATAGGCCCGTGCCAGGCGTGTCGCCCAGACGGCAGCGTCCGCCGCTGTCCGGATGCCGTCCTGGCGCATCTCGACCATGATACCGGGCAATCCGCGACCCTCGGCGTGCACGGGGATCGTGTAGTCGATGTCATCCTCGATTGCATAGGGCTCGTTGGTACCGACGTTTAGAGCCCCGTCGAGGGCCAGGGCTCCGAGCATCAGCTCCGTCAGCCGTGGATCGCGCCAATGGGAGACTCCGATGTGCCAGGGCCGCCCCCGGCCGTTCAGGACCGGTGTGAAGCTGTGTATGCTGAGCAGCAGACTCGGGCGCTGGGCACGGCCGTCCAGCAGCCTGGCGATGGCATCGTGGTAAGGTCGGTACAGCGCCGCGATGCGGTTTACTCTTGCCTCTGGCGACAGCCCGATATTGCCGGGAACGGGCACGCCGGCACTGTGCTCGGCAATGGATTCCGTACTGCCCAGCGGCCGATTGCAGTCAATGACCAGACGCGAGTAGCCGCTCAGCACCAAGGGAGCATCGAGCTGAAGCGCGAGGCGGCGAGCCACTTCGGCTGCACCAGGATCCCAGGCGATGTGATCGCTCAGCTGGTCCGCATCGAGGCCGAGGGTGCCGAGTCGACGGGGAATCCTGTTGGAGGCGTGATCGCAGACGAGCACGGCGCTGCCGTCCCCGTCGGCATTGACCATCTCGAATGCAGGCGGCTCATCCGGCATGAGCAACGAGGCGGTCGTCAGGCTACGCTCGCACATGGCGCAGCTCAGGATCCAGTCGGACCCTTCACCTCATCCGTCCACACCTTGAAGCTCTTGAGCACGTTTGGGCCGAACGCATTGCTGATCGGCACATCCGCCGCATCCCGGCCCTGCGCGATCAGCACGCGTCCGATGCGCGGTATGTTGTTGCGCGCGTCGAAGGTGTGCCAGCGGCCGCCCAGGTAGACCTCGAGCCAGGCGGAGAAATCCATCGGGTCCGGGGAGGCGGGGACGCCGATGTCACCCAAGTATCCCGTGCAGTAACGGGCCGGAATATTCATGCAGCGGCACAGGGCGACCGCAAGATGGGTATAGTCCCGGCACACACCGACGCGCTCATGGAAGGCCTCCAGCGCCGTCCTGGTGGCCCGGGCATGCTGGTAGCCGAAGGCGATATGCTCATGCACGAAATCGCAGATCGCCTTGACGCGCGGCCACCCGAGGGGGGTGTGTCCAAATAGCGTCCAGGCTGCTTCGGAGAGCCGATCGGTTTCGCAATAACGGCTCCCGAGCAGGTACACGAGCGTGTCCGCCGGAAGATCCTGCACGGCGAGCTGGGGAGCCGAGGGCTCGACCGCGTCAGGCAATCCACTGTCGTTGATGAGCGCGCCCGTGGAGACTTGAATCTCGCCCGAGGGGGCGACAATCCGGCTGCACCAGTTGCCGAAGCCGTCACGATAAGCCGTGATCGGAGTCGGCGGGCTGGTGACGATGTGGTCGGGGATGACGAGTTCGGAGACGCGTGAGTAGTGGACGTTGAGTGTCAGGATCATGGGTGTCGGCTGCGGACACTCGTAGACCAGCTCATATCCGATCCGGATCTGCATCCTGGGCTCCCTTTTCGTATCCACCCGTTGAGTCGTGCTTGCCGGTCGTCGCAGGTGGCGAACGCAATCTTGGGATGATCATCTCTTTCCGCGGCCCTGACAGGTGGCAGTGCGGCCGCAATGCTCGGTGTGGCGAGTCCGTGTGATGCGGCCCGAAACCGCGAGCCTTAGCGCCTGGCTATCCCCATCGCGGGGCAGTTGCAGCTCTCCGGCGTCCGAGCGGCACCGGTGGTGTCGAAAGGAAAGGGGATTCAGCCATTCTTGCCGGAGTATCCTCCATGGCCCCTTGTTGATCAAATGCACGATACTAGGCGGTGCGCTACCTGTGTCCGGTGTGCGGCCGCAGACGCCGCCGCTCACCATCGCGCCATCCACGGTCTCCCACCATCTGAAGGAGCTCCACCGCGCGGGCCTGCTGAGGATGGAGCGGCGGGGTAAGCGCGTAGAGTGCTCGGTGGAGCCGGCCGTGTTGGCCGAGCTGCGCCTGTTCCTTGATTTCGCATCCGAATGAGGAGCGTGCGATGAGCCAGGAAGAATGTTGCAGCCCCGGCTGCTGTACCCCCGAGCCTGCGCCGAGCGCGCAGGCGCGACTCGATGCGGAGCTCCTCCGCCAGCAGGTGCGCAAGAGCTATGCTCAGGTCGCCCTGGCCAGCGATGTGGGCACGGCCTGCGGCCCGGCCTCCGGCTGCTGCGGCGTCTCCGACGACAGCGCCATCAATGCCCTGATCTCCACTCACCTCGGCTACAGCGAGGCGGAGCTTGCCGCCGTGCCTCAAGGGGCGGAAATGGGCCTGGGCTGCGGCAACCCCAAGGCCATTGCCTCCCTGCGGGCAGACGAGGTGGTGCTGGACCTGGGCAGCGGCGGCGGCTTCGACTGCTTCCTCGCGGCCCAGGAAGTCGGGGCGTCCGGCCGGGTCATCGGCGTGGACATGACCCCGGACATGATCCCAAGGCCCGCTCCTGTTCCGTACAATGGGGCGCCGTGAAGAGGGTCGCCGCCCTGTCGCTTCCGCTCGCCGTGTGGCTGACGACGGCGGCTCGACCGGCCGTCGCCGACGGATTCTTCCTCTACTGGGACGGCTTGGCCAACCGCGAGGGCGTCGTCGCGGTCTGCGTCGGCGACAGCGCCGAGCTCTGGGTGTCCGCAAGCCTGGACGCCCCCCGGAGCGCGTGGATCCCGGCATTCGGCTTCGAGCTGATCGCCACCCCCGACAAGGGCGACGTCGAGATCCTGGGACCCGGAGCGGACTCGCCTGAGGGGGAGCCCTCGGAGGACCTGCACTTCCTCTACACGTCGCGCGTCGTCGGAGACGACTTCAGCAGCCTCTACGTGCACATGAGGGAGGAGTTCGATCCCTCCCTCACCGGAACCAGCTCGGTCCCCATCGTCGTGAAGCCGTGCTTCGACGGCTTGTGGCGCGAGAATCGCCGCACCATCGAGATCCGACAGACAGGCGACACGGTTGTCGCGACCGTCGTCGATGGCAGCTACTCCTGCTACGAGGGAGCATCCGCGAAGGGCGAGCGGGACTTCGAGGCGGACATCGTTGGCGACGGCAGCCGGCTTGTGGCTCACGAGGGGACGGGGCTCAAGGTTTGCAACCCCGCCGACTGCGTGGAGAAGGGCCTGGCGAAGACCGACCATCGGTCCTTCCGGGCGCAGCTCTTCCCCGACGGAAGATACCTCGACGTCGAGTGGGACAACCAGCACTATGACGACCCCGGCGAGGAGCAACCCTGCGTGAAGGGCGAGGTGGAGAAGGTAAAGGAGTCCTGGCGTCGACTGAAGCCGCCCGCGGAGCGTCCCGCCGGGACGTCTCCCCCTGCACCGGAGGATCTCCCCGAGACGGGGTCGAGCTGAGTGGTGATGCGGGGGCTCCAGGTTCGCGGCTCGCCACGGGCGCCGGGCGTGCCGCTTAACACGCCACTGAAGTCGACGGCCGCGGCCTTCGGCTGTGCGGGCGCACTCGACGGACACGAGACATGGCACCCTCGCGCGCGGCCACAGCTTGGTGGCCCTCCGTTGGGCGGCGCGGACCGTGGAGCTACATTCACCCTAGATTCCTCAGTTGAGCATAGAGGTACAATAGCAAGCTGTTGAATAGCTGAGGTAGGACCATTGTGTTACCACCGAAGACCGTTCACCCAGCGGGCGAGGCCGTTGTGGCGAAAAAGCAGTCGTTATCGACGGCTATTGAAGTGGAAGCCTTTGCTGGAGAAGTCCACGTTGAATGGGATCCGACAGCGGCCGTCACTCCCAGCGGTCAGCTGCCATTCTTTATCGAGTATCTAAAACTTGATCATCGCTTCAGCCCATGGGTGGAGCAATGCCCGCTCCGGTCGTCCTTCCCATACCTATCACGGCTATATCATGGCCAATACCCGTTTGGTCTTGGAGGTGAAATGAGCCAAGTTCGCTGAATAGCCCGTGCGTAGGCGTACTTGCCCTCCGTCTGCCTAGCCGATCAACAAGACAGAAGGACTGGATTTTTGGGGATCACAAGCCGTTGTCGAATTTTGGATCCCGTTTCTCCAGGAATGCCCGCATGCCTTCTTCGTGATCCTTGGCTTCAAAGCAGGAGACGAATCTGTCGGTCTCCATGGCACAGGCTTCGGCTAATGTCTCATCGATACTCGCGTTGATGACCGCTTTGGACTGCGCGACCGCAAATTGGCTCTGGCGACAGATCTTCTTCGCTATCTCCATTGTGCTCGCCAAAAGGTCATTGTGTGCAACCATTCGATTTATCAAACCTATCTTCAATGCACGCGGGGCATCGATGATCTCGCCGGTAAACATGAGCTCCTTGGTAGCGGCTGGACCAATCAGGCGCGTGGCGCGGGGAAGTGCACCCCAACCGGGAATAATGCCCAGGATTGTCTCCGGCAGCCCAAAGCGGGCCTTCTCCGATGCGATGCGAATATCCGAGACAAGCGCGACCTCCATTCCTCCCCCTAGGCAATAGCCATTGATTGCAGCCAAAACGGGTTTGCTCAGCTGCTCGATGGTGCGCATCAAGGTGTGGCCGAGCTCCGAATAGGCCCGCGCCTGTGTTGGTGTCATTCGGTGCATTTCGGCGATATCGGCACCAGAGATAAAGGCCTTGCCGGCGCCGGTGACGACCACGACCTTGACCTTGGGGTCGTCCTGCAGCTCCCGGAAGAGGGAGAGGGCTGCGACCACCGTCTCGGCGTCGAGGGCGTTAAAGACTTCCGGACGATCTAAGGTTAGAAGCGCGATCTCGGCGTCTTTGTGAAGCTTCAGTGGTGCATGCTGAATCATCGTTGATACGGAAATTGAGATATGAAGACGAAAGGCGAATTTATCACGTGGGAGGGCATTGAAGGCGCCGGTAAGTCCACGCGGCTCGCGGTTGTCATGGCCTGCCTCGAAAAGAAGGGCATCGAAGTCCCAACGACCAGGGAGCCGGGGGGATCGGCCGTGGGCGAGCGCAGTTGTCGTAGGGCTTTCTCGGGCTGGCAGGCGCTCCGCGCCGGATCGCTTCGAATCGAAGGCAAGGCGCTTCTTCGAGGACGTCCGGGTCGCATACCCGGAGATTGCCCGGTCCCAACCGCAACGGGTGCGCATGATCGACGCCGGCGTATCCGCAGCGCAGGTACCAGATCAGGCGCAGCGGAGGATCGCGGCCTTCCTCGACGGTTTTGACCGATGAGATCGAGAACCGGCGTCGAGACGCCTTTGCCCTGGCACAAAGGCTGTTGCGCGACTATGGTGCGGGCTCGAGCGGTCCAACGCTTAACCCATGCCTTGCTCATCACGGGACCTTCCGGTGTGGGTAAACGCGATCTGGTGGCGCTGATAACTCGCTCGCTGCTTTGCAGCCAGACCCGATGAACAAGGTCTCCCCCGTGCCCCGAATCCACCCTCGTTGCAGCCGGTACCCACCCGGACTATCTAGAGATTGGTCCGGATTCGGAGGGCAAGTCGGATGAGATCAGGGTCGATGCCATCCGCCGACTTGCAGAGCCAGACTCCCTGACGGCCCATCGGGGTGGCTACGAGGTCATCGTCTTGGATCCGTGCAGAATCTAAACCAGAGTGCGGCCAACAGCCTCTTGAAAATCCTTGAGGAGCCGTCCTCCGATACGCTCCTCTTTCTCGTTTGCGAGCAACCCAATCGCCTGGCCGCCACCATCCGCGCGAGACAGGAAATCCAAGCGCCTATATGTAAGTATCCGTCCGATCCGAACCCTCGGTCAAGGCCCCCGCTGAGCGTCGCACAAAGCGAGATGGGATGCTTTGGGGAAGTCGAGGTGGTGGGGAGCAGCGCCGGGAAGCGGTTTTCCCGGCGAAGAAGCAGTGGATCGTAAGAAACAGACGACGGGTGACTCTGCCGCTTCCGAAGCGCGGCTCATCCGTTCACGCACTTATCGAATTCGCACTCCGGTTTCGGCTGAGCAAGCGGATCGCCCGTAAGAAGCTTTTCATCGAGCAAGAGGGTCCCGGAGCTCTCTTCCTCACACGACGGGGTCCTCGTGGCGGGGTAATCCGCGGCGGCGCAGTTGGTTCGCCGACGTGGTTTGAAATCCGCTGCACCGTGGAGGCTTCGGTGACGAACAGCAATGGGCATCTCTGTGCCGCATTGCGGGCAGGTTAGCCCAAGCGCAGTGTGGCGAACGCCCGGACAGGATGTCCGGGCTGGGGCACCCATAGCCACTGACATCGCGCCAGGGACGGCAGGGACCGTGCCGGCCAAGCCGTGGCGGTGCATTCGAGGCCACGCGTGCGGCGATGCGCTCGATCAGCTCCAAGGGTGAATGGATTCCGTTGCGTGCGCCCACCGGGCTTCGGCAGATGGTAGGTCAGCCGCTGAAAGTCCAACTCCTCGAGGCGGACCGCGGCCAAAGGCGCTCGGGAGCAATCGCGCAGCAGCCGCTCCGAGGCGTTGCGGTCGTTGGCCGCGATGCCGCATCCTGGCCTCCAGGGAGAACCCGCCGCCGTGGTTCCACAACCCCATCTCCTTGCGGTCATCCTTGTCCAGGATCCGGCTGTGCGGGCCAGGCTCGAATACGCCGTCGACGACTCAGACATGAAAATGGATATGCAGGTTGAGCGAGGAGCTGAACTGGCGAATGAAGGCCAGCGCGCCGGCGCGCGCGTCCGGCCCCGCGCCCGGGCTGTGCGCACGCAGATGACGCTCGATCTCATCGAGGAAGATGCGCAGGGCGGCATTGAGGGTCTTCTGGTCATGCCGAGCAGAAATCAACAAAGTAGCTCTTGATGCATTCCCACTCGTAACAAAGCGCGATCATGAAGTCGTTGAAGCCGTGATGCGCTGAGTGTCTCATAGTGTGCCAGGGGATGGGTCGCGACCCGATCTCGACCACGGGCTTGGGTTTCACCTGGGCTTCGTCTAAAAGGCGGCGGCCAACGCTACCCCCAAAAATGGCCACCTTCATTCTTATTACCAATCTAGCCAATCAGAGCCTGCAACCAGTTGCCAGGCAATGAACTGCCTCCTTTCCAAAATCTCCTGTTTGGAAGCAGTCGGCCTGGTTCGGTCGTGGCAAAACACAGTTTTCAGGCAGCAGGCTTCGAGCCACCACCTGCGGTTTACCCGCTCCTTGGGCAGATTTGACCATGGCCAACATAATAATAGCTCAATGGATAGATGGTCATGAGTGCGCCAGCAACCCAAAGGAGAAAGTTCAAAGGGCATGGTCCTCCCACAGTCACGCCGGCTACTAAATAGGGCAGCGATCCCGTGAGAAAGGTCACGCCAATCGCCCCAAAAACCGCCTTCGCCGCGGACCGCCAACGCGAGAACAAATAGTGGGACGGTAGCGTGACAGTCACGGTCAGAAGCAACGCTCCCGCCGCACGTCCCAACGCACCCGTCCCGAGCAGCAAGTACACCAACGGCTCCCGCAAATCCTCGACAGGAGTTGCCAGCTTGCCGTCGACGAATAACGATGAAGCGCCATGGTCATACACCGCCACCAAGTGCTCCAGGGAGGTCCGGATTGCCCCGGCGGCTTTCAGCTCGTGCTCCTGGCCGTTGGGACCGTTGACGCTGTTCCGAACGCGAAAAACCGCATCCGCCCTCTCCTGTGCGAGCGTGAAATCTCGCCGCCAGATTCCGTCGGAGAGACTGACTATTCGTGACGGACCGCCCTGACTCTCATTCAGAGGGCGAACCCACGCCTCGACGCTGAAGGCGCCGGACGATTGCATGGCGGCAGCCAACTCGAAAGCGGGTTTCCGGCTGGCCAACATTGTGCGTTGACGGAGTTGAATTCCGCCACCCCGGGCCCATTCGGTTGCTTCTGGGATTTGGATGGCTAGATCGCCTGACGACAGCAACCCATTGGGAATGATCAGTGTTGCGCCGGCCTGAGTGAAATCGTATCCGGCCAGCAGCCCCAGATGATTGAACTCCGTTTCATCCCTTGGAGCGTCCAAATGCTCACGCGCGAACCGGACCTGGCTGGGCGTCAACGCTCGCCCATAGAGCCCGATGTACCTGATCTCCCCAAGCCATGGCCTGCTACCATCACTCTCGTTGGCAACGAAGAGACGATAGTTTTCACTCCAATCCATCTTCAAGGAGCCAACAACGGGGCGCAGCCCAGCGATCAACCACGCGCCTGAGGCGAGAACCAGCACACCCGCAAGAAAACCAGTCGTGTGATGATTCAACCAAGCCTTCAGCTTCACACAGAGCTCGCGTATAGGATTCCATTGGACCGAGCCTGTCGTCCCCAGGATCAATCCTGAAACGTTGCAAAGCAGGTCGGTGAGCCGCGCGTGCCTTGATTGGTCGAATAGTTGAATGAATTCCAAGCCGACGCAGAACACTACGGCGATCAACCAAAACCAGCGCAACGAATCGGGCCTACGCTGCAGGCGCTCTGAGACAGCGACTATCAGCACGCCAACCGTGAAGAACGCCACGAAGTGGCCGAGAACCTTGAAGACACCGCCAGAAGAAGCTGTGACGTCCAACGCTGCTCTAATCCGCCCTCCCAAATCCCCGCTCGAAATCGCAAACTCGAACGGTGCGAAGGTGTAAACGACGAGCAACGAAACCGTCAGAAGTAGGCAAAAACGTTGCGGTGACAACGCTGCGCCTCCCCGGTCAAGGACAGTCCTCTTCACGAGAACATCAGTCAAACGACGTTACCGAGCCGACACTGCGGTGGAAGCCGCACGCAGCGTTGACCCTCCTCCGTCTTTCGATCCGAGGTCGATGGAAGGTTTGGCATTCTTCCATAAATGGGCACACCAATATTGATTCCAAGCAATCGAGACGATCTCCGGGAACCCGTCATTGTCCGGATCCACCAGCTTGGCACCCAGGTGACTGCTGTGCGGAACTTGCTCGACAACTTGAGGGACCCAGATCGCTCCGTGCTGCTCGTTCAGGTATAGGAGTGTGAAATTGTCGAGAGCGCCGGGCTTGCCGGTTTGGCCAGTATGCTCAGCGACTCAAATGTCAAGATCGCGGTCCCCCTCGAGACAGGAGATCCGACCGCTAAAGCGGCAGTATCGAGCCGTCTTCGGAGACCTGTCAAGTCTCGATTGCATCCCGTCTCGCCCACCTGGGGTGGCCAGTGAGGCCGATCCTCGTGTTGTGGTATCAGACCTCCCCAAACGCCCCCTCCAGGCCCATGCTAACCGACTGTTTTCTTTGACCAATCGTTGATTGTTGGACAGTTGAAAATATAGGATGGAAAATCCAACCGCCTAAGCGCAAATACCCACCGTTCCGACCCCCGGTGAAAGCCCTGCTGAGCGTCGCGCAAAGCGAGATGGAATGCTTTGGGGAAATCGAGGTGGTGGGAAGCAGCGCCGCGAAGCGGTTTTTTCCCAGCGAAGAAGCAGTAGATCGTAGGAAACAGACAACGGGAAACTCCGCCGCTGCCGAAGCGCGGCTCACCAGTTTTCACGCTGATCGAATTGGTACTGCGATTCCGGCTGAGCAAGCGGACCGCCCGTAAAGCAATCTTCATCGAGAAACAGGGTCCCGGAGTCTTCTTCCTCCCACAGCGGGGGCCCTCGTGCCGGGGTAATCCCCGGCGGTGCAGTGGGCTCGTCAATGTGGTCCAAAATCCGCGGTACCGTGGAGGCTTCGGTGATGAAGGCAACAATGGGCATCTCTGTGCCGCATTGTGGCCAGGTTGGGGCAAACGCAGTGTGGTGAACGCCCGGACAGGACGTCCGGGCTGGGGCATCGATAGCCACTTCCCTCGCGCCAGGGACGTCAGGGACCGTGCCGGCTAAGCCGTGGCGGTGCATTCGAGGTGGCGGTACCAGCGCAGCGATGCGCTCGATCAGCTCCAATCGTCCTGCTGCTGGCGCCACCGCTGCTGCTCTGGCTGCTGCCGGATGCCTCCCTGGACCCGGGCGCGGCGACCTGGCTGGAGCAGCGGCGGACGCCCGTGGCGCCGGAGCAAGACCTGTACTACGCCATCTACAGCTTCGAGGAGCCGCCGGGCAGGACCGGGTCGCGGAGGGCCGGCGCCTGGTCGAGTAAGTCAACCACGCCATCGACGCGGCTGAGCAGACCGAGCAAGGCGGCCGGTCCTCCGACGCCGGCACGGAGATCAGCCGCCGCTGGCGTGGCAAGCCCCTGCGCTACGAGCGTGCTGTTTGGCGTGGGGCTGCCCGACGCCTACCTGTTCGCCATTCGGGTCCACGACGTTGACGGTCCGATCACCCTGGTCAATCTCAAGCGTGCAGTCACCTCCACGGTCGTGGTGTCCAAGGATCTGCCGGCGTTTCTCGCCGCCAGCCGCCAGCGCTTCCACGACCCCTACACGGGGGCCGCCATCGCCGGGGATGGCGCGAAAGGGGGGCTCTTTTTTGCTAGCCCGGACCCCAAGAGCCGCTACAATTACTTGCGGCTCTATCCGACGCCGGCCGCCCCACCACCTTCAGGCGCGAGGAGCTGACCCATGAAGATTGAATTCGACATCGATGCCACCCCAAAGGAGCTGCGGACCTTCTTCGGATTGCCGGACGTGGAGCCCCTGCAGACGGAAATGCTGGAGTTGCTGCGCCAACAGATGCTGAAGGGTGCGGCGGGATTCGATCCGGCGGCGCTGATGAAGCCATTCCTGACCCCGCAGATGCAGACCCTGGACGCCATGCAGAAGGCCTTCATGGACACCTGGCTGCGAGCGACGACCGGCGGCGACAAGAAGAGCGGAGCCCCACAGCCCTAGACGCCCGCGATCGGCGCTTGACGGAAGGCGCTACGGCGGGTACATTGCGAAAGATGTCGAATAATCGAATCGATGACATCGATCGTTACTCGGCGATCTTCAAGGCGCTGTCCAACCCTCACCGCCTGAGGGTGTTTCGCCGTCTGGCGAGCTGCTGCGCGCCGGGCACCGCTTGCTCGGTGGACACCGCGGTGTGCCAGACCGTGGGAGCACTCGGGGAGCCGCTCACCATCGCGCCATCCACGGTCTCCCACCATCTGAAGGAGCTCCACCGCGCGGGCCTGCTGAGGATGGAGCGGCGGGGTAAGCGCGTAGAGTGCTCGGTGGAGCCGGCCGTGTTGGCCGAGCTGCGCCTGTTCCTTGATTTCGCATCCGAATGAGGAGCGTGCGATGAGCCAGGAAGAATGTTGCAGCCCCGGCTGCTGTACCCCCGAGCCTGCGCCGAGCGCGCAGGCGCGACTCGATGCGGAGCTCCTCCGCCAGCAGGTGCGCAAGAGCTATGCTCAGGTCGCCCTGGCCAGCGATGTGGGCACGGCCTGCGGCCCGGCCTCCGGCTGCTGCGGCGTCTCCGACGACAGCGCCATCAATGCCCTGATCTCCACTCACCTCGGCTACAGCGAGGCGGAGCTTGCCGCCGTGCCTCAAGGGGCGGAAATGGGCCTGGGCTGCGGCAACCCCAAGGCCATTGCCTCCCTGCGGGCAGACGAGGTGGTGCTGGACCTGGGCAGCGGCGGCGGCTTCGACTGCTTCCTCGCGGCCCAGGAAGTCGGGGCGTCCGGCCGGGTCATCGGCGTGGACATGACCCCGGACATGATCTCCAAGGCCCGCTCCAACGCCGTCAAGGGCGGCTACGGCAACGTCGAGTTCCGCCTTGGGGAGATCGAGCACCTGCCGGTGGCCGATGGCACGGTGGACGTCATCATCTCCAACTGCGTGATCAATCTCTCGCCAGCCAAGTCCCAGGTGTTCACCGAGGCCTTCCGGGTGCTCAAGCCCGGCGGGCGGCTGGCCATCTCCGATGTGGTGGCCAGCGCCGAGCTGCCGGAGGCGATGCGCCGGGATCTCGCACTCTATTCGGGCTGCGTGGGCGGGGCCTCCCCGATCGACGAGCTGGACGGCGTGCTGCAGGCGGCAGGCTTCCAGGCCGTTCGCATCGACCCCAAGGACGAATCGCGGGAATTCATCCGGGACTGGGCACCCGGCCGCCGGGTCGAGGACTACGTCGTCTCCGCGACCATCGAGGCGCACAAGCCCGGGTGAAACCGGGGCGGTAG
>CAYQDX010000079.1:4853-13344 GCA_964416345.1 uncultured Ectothiorhodospiraceae bacterium | reverse complement strand
AGGGCAGCTTCATCTCGTCGATGAAGCGGGTTGGGCAAGCCCTTCAGATCCGAATCAAAATCGACGATATCTTCGACACCCAGGGTGAGGACTCGTTGATCGCGATTTGCGGTGACTTCAATGCTGACAGCGATAATGTTCCCGTCCTTGCAATCTGTGGCCATGTCGAGGAGACGGGCAACCCAGCGCACGCCCCGCGGGTGATGGTGCCCTGCGAGCGGAACATCCCAGAATCAAGCAGGTACTCCTTGATCCACCTCGGAAAGGGCGAGATGCTCGACCATATTATCGCATCGCGGGGACTGTTGCAGTTCTTCAGGCATGCTGAAATCCACAACGAGGCATTACCTGATGAGTCCGGGGCGTTCCGGGTGGACACGAGGTTCCCGGAATCGGATCATGCTCCAGTGGTGGCGGAGTTTGATTTTGGGTAAGCAGTTCTCCGGCGTGCCTCACCATTACGCGGCCAACAAGCCGGATGCACGCACCGGCCTACGGCCGCGCGTGATCCGCAGCGGGTTGGCCGAGAGCGAAGGTCCGCCTCCTATTTCCTAGGTTATGGGTGATGAGGGCTGGGCTGATTCGGCGGTGATGGTTGCTCGCGGTGCCGGATTGCAGCATGATTTCTCTGCCCTACACGGTATTTTGTTTTGGTGCGAAAGGATCATAGGTCGTTTCGGTCTGGGGATTGGGCACGTTTTAGCGCACAAATCGACAGGAGCTTTTCAATGGCATTGCATAACTACGGTGTATTTCGCGGCAAAGTAGAACGCTTTCATGCCGAACGCGATGACGACGAGTCGCCGCATTTTCAATTGTTCGTCCGGGGCGGCGGGAACACCGTCCGTTGCGCAATGAATGTCAAGTCGCAGCTACCCCCCTCTCAACTGGCGTTTCACATCAATCGTCGATTCGAGCACCCGATTACGGCGGACCTGGCGGATGAACGCCAAGGTTTTACGGCCTTGCCTTCGCCAGGCCGGCGAGGGCTCGACTACATTCGCTCTAACCTCTTCGCCATAGACACCGTAGAGGCGCTCCCCCACGACGCTCCGGGGCAGGAGGATGATTTACAAGATATCGTCCTTGCCTTGTGCCGTTCCGCCCAAGCGGCGCAAGCGGAGGTCTTCGTATTCGGCGAGCCCTTCCCTAACGGAATGCATGACATCCATATGAACCAGGGAAACGAGGGGCGGTTCGCCGGCGATAACGGCATCTTCCAGGATGGTGGCGTGCTGTTCCACTTCCCTACCACCGACAAATGGACAGCGCTGTTTCTCGCTTTCCAGAGCCAACATATCCACACAGACGTAAACGGTAATCCGTTGCCGGGATCGGCCACTTTCGCGGAGGTGATCGCGGGCGGTGACATCGAGCCCATCGTCGAGCCAGTCCCACCGGAGGTCCTCAAAGGCGAGCGCGCCATGAGAATCATCGCCGCCTTGGTCAATCCGGAAGGTGGCGAGAACCAACCCTCCCACAGTGGACGACCGGAGTCCGTGACCCTATTCAACTACTCGCCGGGCGAGATCCAACTCAATGGCTGGTCCTTGACGGCAAAGGGCGGCTCTCGTTCTCTGAACGGCCTCGCCATCGCCGCCGGTACCTGCCTCAAGGTCGAGTTGAACGGTGAACCGCCCCTGGGCAACAAGGGCGGGACCGTCACCTTGTTAAACAGTGAAGGGCTGAAGGTGCACGGTGTGAGCTACACCAAAGAGCAGGCTCGTGAGGAGGCTTGGTCGCTGCGTTTCTAAGTTTTGAGCTTAGGTGCCGCGCCACCTCCTTGCCCGTGACAGCGCCACTGCAAAGGCCAACAAATCGCTCAAGCCAACGCCGTGCTGCGCACGGTAATGGAGCCATCAGCCAGCGCTGCCGCGCGCAGCTCGGCGCGTCTTTCCCTGGCGTTCTATGCGATGCGCGCGCTTTGCGCAGAATCTTGCCGATCGGGGTGAAGGGCAGTCCAAAGAAATCCGCGGCCCTTATTCTTCCCGGCATGCGTCCGGCTTCCGCGGAGGAGCCCAAGGCGGGAGCAAACTCCCGGACTCCAGTCTATGGCGTGCTCGTCCGCTTATGCTGCCCCTTTCTCGAACAGCCAGACTCCCACCATTCCCGCCAGCAGCTGGAGCTTCCGGGGATTCACCCCCAGGGCTGTGTAGACGGCGGGATCCGTCGCTCTGCCCGCGCGCGCAGCCGCCCACGCGCGCAGGGCGAGGCTGCGCCTGCCGCCCTCCCCCGCCGCGATGAGCCTGCCCATGTGGGCCGAGCTCATGCGCTCGGTGGGCTCGACGATGAGCAGATGTCCGCCGGGGCGCACCGCTTGCCACAGCCGGCACAGCGCCGCCTCCTTGTCATCGAGCACCGCCAGCAGAGAGGCGGCCGACACCACATCCGCGCTGTTTGGTGCCACGGATTCCAGCGCGCCCACCGTGAAGCTGGCGGCCGAGCCCTGTTGGCGCGCCAGCCGGCGGGCGGCTGCCACGATGGCCGGCGCCGGATCCATACCACGGGCACGGTAGCCGCGGGAAGCGGCCAAACGGGCCACCAGTCCGGCGCCGCAGCCCACGTCCAGCCAGCGCTTGCCCTGCCCGGGCGGCAGCGTCTCCACGGCCAGCCGGTGCACTCTTTCATAGGCCTCGGCGCCTTGCAGCCAGACGGCCCCCCAGCCGGCCATGTCCCAAGGCCACCACCGGCGGCCTCGCCTGCCGCGTTCTCGGCGCAGGCCCGCGGCCAGCAGCGACAGGGCGCCGGCCATGATCATCACATCGGCTAAGTTGAAGATGCCCGTGTGCAGGGGACCCAGGCTGAGCACCATGCAGTCGACCACCGCGCCGTCGTGGAGCATCCTGTCCGTGAGGTTGCTCAGGCCCCCTCCCAGCATGAGCGATAGAGCGACCGTCGCCAGCGCTCCGAGCTCCCGGGACCACAGCAGGTAAATGCAGAGACCCGCCAGCAGGAGTGACACCGATACGGTCAGGGTCCAGTACCGGACGGGACTGGACAGGGATGCCCCAATGCTGAGGAATGCGCCCCGGTTGCGGGCGTTGATCAGCTTGACGGCGCCGCCGAGCATCACGACCTCGGAGGCCCGCGGCAGCAAGGCCTCCGCGGCAAGCTTCGTCGTCTGGTCTGCGAGCACGCAGCCCAGCATCAAGAATATCACCCAGATGGGGCGACGCATTTCGGTCAGTCCTCGGCTGCTCTGGGATGGTGCGCTTCGCTGCGCTCGGCCGCACCCTACGAATCCACGCGTCTTGTGACCCGTGCGTCCCGTCGTGCATCGTAGCGCCGAATGAGGCGCGCGGCGATGGCGCCTCGGGTGGCGGGCGCGGTCGAATGCCTGCCGGTGCCCTCCTCCAGTCCGTCCGCGGGCGGCGTTCGCAGCGGCCATCCGACCCGAGCCTGTGGCGGCGTGCACGCCGCGGCTTGACAATCCCCAACCCCTACCTAGATTCTGGTTAGATAGAAATTACAGAGCTCATGACCATGCCCGGCTGACCCCGCCAGCCCGCGGCCATCTGCATCGACATCGATGGAGCGGGCAACATCTCGGGGCTCGTCTGAAATCCGCGGCCTGGCGGTTTCTCGACGGTCGACCGAGGCACGGGTGAAGAAGACCACCCGCCAGTCGCCCGGTGTGGCTGGCTCGTCAGTGACCCTGCCGCTGCTTCGTGAGCTCCTGAAAGCGCGGATTTTTCAACATCTCGTTCATGTTGAATCCCCCCATATTGGACATGACGACGTCCCCACCCTTCTGGCCCGGCTTGCACGGCCCCAACCACTTCGCCTCCTGACTCATATTGCTTTCGCTCATCCCGTGTATGGGCGGGTCGTAGTGCATCTTCATTTCGCTCCTGTAGCTCGAGGAGAAGTCCCCCGTGTAGACGCCATCCATCGTCACGGTGGAGCTCTCTGCCTTGCACACCGCGTGAATCGTCGCCTTGCCGGGGCCCCTCTGGACGTCCATGGTGCTGCAGCGTTCCTTGTCGTTGGCTCGCTGCTGGATCAGATTGTCAGTCTGCGCGTCTATGCACATCTGGATCGTCGTTCCCGCGGTCATGCCCTGCACCTGAGTGCGCAGCTCCCACAGTCCGGGCTTACGCTTGGGCAGCTCCGCGCCCATTGCACTGGTCGTCACGACAGCACCGAGCAGCAGGGTAAGAACGCCAATAGAGAAACTGGAAATGGACTGCTTGCTATTCATCACTCGCCTCGCTTGAAGAGCCAAATTCGGGCGCACCCTAGGCACGGAAGATTGGTCGTTTCGCGGATCCTGTCGCCTCTAGCGGATGCCAGCGCAGTTGCCTGCCCACGCCCGTCGTGGCGGGCTGGCACCTACCAGCCGCGCGCTGGATCTCTCGCGGCCGTCCAATTCTAGGCGGATGGCGACTCAGGTCAAGCTTCCGGGGCACCCACGGCTCGGCAGCTGCACAGGGGCAGAATCTGGGTCGGCAGCCGCCCGCCCTACGGCTGGGCGCTCGGCGGCTGCGCACGAAGCCTCACGAAGCTGCCCGCCCCTTGCAGGGATGACTGGCTCTCGATTCATCGCCCATCATCGCGCAGCGGCTCGTAGCGGCTCAGGACGAACGGGAGCACTTTCGCCTTCAAGGGCGCCTCCATTTGTAAGTATCCTCATACCATAGCCGCCTGTCGCCCGGACACGTGCACAAGCGGATGGCACGGAAGACCAGGACCGCATCCACTTTCCTAGGTGGCACTTTCCGCTCCTCGTAGATGCTTGGCCATGATGATGGCGTCTTCTCGTAGCTTGTAGTACTGACTCACCCGATCGACCACCTCGTATCCCAGGCCCTCATAGAGCTTGAGTGCAGGATGATTCGTGCTCCTGAGTTGCACCGATATCTCGAACGTGCCGGCGTTGATCGCAACGTGCTCCAGCCAACGCACGATCTCGCTCGCCAATCCTCTGCGCCGGTATTCCCTGGCGACCGCAAGAAGCCTCAGGTTCGCCGTGTCGAGGCCGTATTCCATGATCCCAAAACCAGCAACGACGCCTAGGTCTCTTGCGACGACGACGTTGGTCTCCGGATCCCGGATGGCTCTCAGTATCTTCGACGGCGTATAGCTCCATCCCAGTCCACGCTCTATCTCATCCCGCGAGAGCATCGCAATGATTTGTGCATCGGACTCCCTTGCCGGCTCGATGATCAGCTTGTGCCGTACCATTTGCTCGCGCTATCTCACATCCAGCCCGGCGAGACGACGACTTTCGCGATCTCGCGCGGTGTCAAGGGCGTCGTAGAGCTCAGGCAAAGGCGGACCGGCACCACGCTCTCCGTCGTGTCGCAGCTCTCGGGTGGTGTCCGGGCGGTCCTGGTAGAGCCCATGGACGGTGACTCCGACAGGGTTGTTTCGACAGATCGCGGCGCATGGCTTCCAGAGCACCTGGGTGCAGCACGATGCCAGCGGCGATAGCGGCGGCGTCGAGCTTGCAGGGATGTACTCCCAGCGTGTCGCGGAGGCCCCATGCGAGAACCTTCCCCCTATTCTATCGGTAGGACTTCCCTCCATGCCTCAGCCAACCGCCAACGTGGCGGCCACTCGGGTCGTGGTGGGTCCAGTGCAGAACACCGCCTTTCGCATTCCACTCGTATTCGCCGTAAAACTGTACCGCATCACCTTCCCCAAGATCCTCGACGCGAGGTGCCAAGTCGATGTTGTGAGCAACCAAGAGTGTCTGCCCCGTGCTCAGTCTCAGGATGAACCGCTGATGTCTCGATCCTCGTAGATCGTCCCTCAGCACCTTCGCCACGACACCTTCCCCCTGAACTTGGAGGTCGCTTCTACGATTGTTGTATGCGTCCAGGAGAACATTGTCGGTCTGCTCTGCGCCGACTGGCGCGCCGGGTATCCAAACGTGGCGTTCATGAACGAAGCCGTACGCCAGTGCTGCGATGATGACGATGTATATGACCTTTCTCATGCTCTCCCCTCCTGGCACCTTCAAGTACGCGTTTGAGCCACGGCTTTGCCCCCCGGGTTGGCGCGCTACTCCACCGGTCCTGGATAGGCTGTAGGTGTGACGTCCGCCAGGCACTGTAGCGTGGTCGTTCTTGGCCCTCGAGGCGACCGCCATCTCTGTAGAAGCCACCGTAGCATGGGCCTCGACAGAATTCTGCACTCGGGCTCATTTTCCGGGCCCGGCCATGTGTGGCGCAGTGTGACATCCAACCCCGCTCCCATGCCGAGCGTCGCCGTACGTCTGTTCGCACCACATTTTACGGCCTGGAGATTGTGGGCTGCTTTCGAGCTGGTCGACGTCGACTGCACACAACTGTTTCAGTATCAGCGACTTGCGGGCACCATGGGCGTCCCTGACCGCCGCGCTCACCGTCTCCTTGAGCGCCAGGGTCGCGCCGGCCGCGAGCGCCGCCACGAGTGCAAATATCGGGTCCATCGCGGGCCTCCTTGGTCTATGCTCCACATTAGGGCCGCGGAAAGAAATAGTCATCCCATCTTGCTGGTCTCTAGCGCCGGCTTCTGCGTTGCGGCAAGCGTTACATAGTCCGAGCTATGCGCCCCTTGCCGCGCCTTGAATCCGACCCCATAGCCGGCGGAATCTGGGAAAGAAGATCCGGATAGTGCACACACAGGCGAGTGCCACTATACGGAATCGGACCTGAAACCAAACCTAGACTTAGTCATGCAGTACTGATTCATGCTGGACATCCTGCGGCGCTCGCTGCCATTACTTCCCTTTTCTCTGGCACAGCAGCTAGGGCGCCTGACGATCACAGTCGTTCTGTCGCGGTGGATGGCGCCGGAGCATTATGGCGCATTTGCGACTATATACGTCCTGATAGAAATATTGATCCAGCCAGTCAGCCTGGGATTCGGTCAGTCGATCGTCCGCTTCGGCTCCAGGTATTTTCACTCATCTGACGAAGCGCTGCTACGAGGGTTGCACCAATTCAGCCTGATCATGGTGGCAGTAGCCGGCACAGCATTGGCTTTCTCACTGATGAACAGCGTGGTGCCCTTGGTCGAAGGCAGTGTCACGCACGAAGCCTTGATCTATGTGCTTATGGGAGCACCTCTAGGCGCACTGGTGCAGGTGCAGGCAGGCTATCTGTTGTCGACGGGACGATTGCAGCAATCCATGCTTAGCAAACAGATACTACCGGAATGGGGGGCGTTATGCACGGGAGCCCTAATCGTTGTGCTCGCCGACAGTGTTAGCGTTCATGAGGCGCTTTGGGCAATCTGTCTAGGCTTCATGCTGACCTTTGCCGTACAGACTGGCATCATCTCCCGCGATCCCATGACGGTGCAATCTCCGGTATATCGCATCGGCGAGTGGGCTCGTACGTCCATACCCTTGATGTTGACGTCTTCAGGAACGGCTCTGGTCACACGCCTGGATGTGCTGCTCGTCCGCCTCATCGAAGACGAGCGCGCAGTTGCATTGTTCTTCCCGGCTGTCGTGGTCGCAGGACTGACGATGATACCCGCTAACGCCATCAACGCGGTCTGTAAACCGATGATCAGCCTAGGCGGCGGGCGGACCGATACATTGGAGTTTCGTCGTGATATCGCTCGAATGGCCCGGGCACTGCTGCTCACCAATACCTTGACGATAGCACTCTTGGGCCTGGCGGGCTCGTGGCTGTTATCGCTCTACGGCGAGCAGCATCCCCGTGAGGTCATGCTGGTCCTGGGTATCATGCTGGCAGGCCGGCTGTTGCTGCCTGTGAGAATCATATCCAATGGTCTGTTGAAGCTGGCGGGCAACCCCTGGTATTCGGCAATTGCTTTCGGCAGTGGAACGATCGTCGCCATTATCGCCGCGCTGACACTGTACAGCCGGTACGGACTTGCCGGACTGGCATTGGGATTTGCACTCGGCTTTGCGGCGGGGGTCGGCTTACGGGTGTTTTTCG
This sequence comes from uncultured Ectothiorhodospiraceae bacterium, assembly GCA_964416345.1. Classification (GTDB taxonomy): domain Bacteria; phylum Pseudomonadota; class Gammaproteobacteria; order CAYQDX01; family CAYQDX01; genus CAYQDX01. The sequence continues at coordinate 5,446 of CAYQDX010000079.1, read as the reverse complement.
TGCGCAAGACCCTCGGTATACCACTGACCATCCTCTGTGGCCTCGACAGCGGCGGGATACGTCCCTGAACGAGTGGATGCGAGGTTTCCGCCGTCGGGCTTCAGCCAGCACGACGCAGCGCTTTCCTGAAAACAGCGATCCTGACATCTCGTTCCCTTGACGTGCATTGCTGATAGCAGGGACAGGCCCTCAGGTCGGCCTCCGATCCCGGACCACCGCTTCGACGTCTTCCAGCTCTTCCTGGCGGCGGCCGTAGCCGTGTTGCTCGATCAGCCTGCGGGCCTGGGCCAAGTCGGCCTGGGGTGACGCGTCGGGCCAAGGGTACTCGGGTACTTCCTCGCTGCTCTGCGCAGACTTCCAACTGCCCCAAAGCCGGGCGCGGTGCAGCAGGATGTCCGCCAGATACAGCGGCATCGGGCCGCGGTCGGCGATCTGTTGCGCCTCGTCCAGACAATGTTTTGCCTGATCCGGATCGACCCGCACGAAGTGATACCACGCAGCGGTGAGCAGGGCGCGGGGAAGGTAGTCTGATCGTTCTGCGCTGCGGAGGCCGTTGACGGCGTCGGCTATGTGCGGCAGATCGAGCGTCGGCT
>CAYQDX010000079.1:0-4753 GCA_964416345.1 uncultured Ectothiorhodospiraceae bacterium | reverse complement strand
GCGTCGGCTATGTGCGGCAGATCGAGCGTCGGCTGCGGCTGGGTCAGAATCGCCCGCACCAGACCGACGCGAGCCAGCATCAGGTGATCGAGGGCGATGTCGAGGAGGTGGCCAAACTGCTCTGCCCGACCCAAAGCGCTCTCCGCTCGGCGTTCCACCTCAGCACAGGCGTCGAGGGCGGCATCGAGTGACGTGGCGTCTGCGGGGCTCGTGCCACGGGGCGTACGCCGCTCGTTCGCGACAGGTCGGAAGCCTGTCCCACGCTGCCAGGCGGTGCGCTCGGCCGGGGCCAGCAGCCAGGCCTGGTCGGCTTCGCCCAGATTCGGCGAGACGCGGCGCCAGGGCTCGTCGAAGAACGCCGCCACCGCCGCCAGATCGGCCCCCATCGCCCCGAGCTTCTTGATGCTGTAGGTAGCTGCACCGCGCCGGACGCGGTGACGGTAGACCTTCTCGCGCGCCTCCTGCTGTCGCCCGGCGAGGCAGCCGTGGACGACGGCCTGGTACAGGGGCTGCAGACCATCCAAGGTATCGGGCCGATGTCTTGTCGTCTCGCACAGGTGCTCGAACAGACGCGAGTGGGCGGCGCGGAAGGCGTCCTCGTAGTCGTTGCGCAGCCTGGCACCGAAATACTCGCGCAGCAGCGGGTGGGCATCGACCTGTTGATGCGCATCCGCCACCACGATCAGCCGCAGCTTCTGCAGGCGACTAAAGAGCCGGTTCCAATCCGCTTGGGACAAACCACGCAGCGGTGCGGTCAAGCCATCGAGCGGGTCGGCGCGCGATTCGCAAAGCACGTCGATCAGATCCCGTCTTGCCGCCCGGTCGAACAGGCCGAGCAGCCGTAGCAGCGCCACTTCGGGGCTATCCGCCCCCAAATGCAGCACGTAGGCACCGAACAGTTGGTCGGCGTGGGAGCCGTGCTGCCGGTCTTCGTCCAGCAGCGGAATCTCCTGCCGCCTGCGGATGTGGTGGTCTTCGGTCGCATCCCGCAGCCAGGTTCCCAGCAGCATCAGGGAATAGGCGTGGCCCTGATACTCCTCCACGGCTTTAAACAGCACATCGCCGGTACCCCGAATCGAGCTGCCGCAGCAGGTCGGCCCCGGCGTGCCGGTCCAGCCGATCGAGTGGCCGCTGGATCACGGCCCGGCCAGTGCGGTCTCGCAGCTCGACCAGCGGTTGGCGCGAGGTGACCACGCACAGCGCTGGATGGGGCCCGCCGCCGGTCATCGCCGAGAGACTCGGCAGCAATTGCTCGATGGCGGGGTCCCGCAGGCGCCCTCGTTGAAGGCGGCCGGGTGCTGCAGGGGCTCCAGGCCGTCCAGCACCAGCAATCCCCGCTGCTCGAACACCCGCCGGGCGAGGGTCTGGCCCCGCTCGCGGGCATCGGTGATGCGCTCCCCGTGATAGCCGAGCCAGTCCAGGGCTTGCTCGAAGAACAGGTCCGAGGAGGCATAGCCCTTGTTCCCCTGGCTGTATAACGAATGCACGAGCACCCGGCCCGCGCCCCGCCAGCCCGCGTCGCGCAGCCGCTTGAGCCACTGCACCAGCAGCCGGGTCTTGCCTGCACCGCCTTCGGCATGGACGACCACCACCCGAGCCAAGCCGCCGTTCCAGGCGTCGTCCAGGGCCTGCAGCTCATTGATGCGCCCCGCAAAGCCTTCGCCATAGGTGGCCAGCTCGTCGGTCCAGTGCACCGGCACACTGCCGGCGCCCGCGGGTGGGCGGGACGTCGACTCCGCCTGCGGCGGTGATTCTCCCGAATGTCGATGGCGGTAGGCGTCGATAAGGAGATCCGCGATCTCTTTGCCGGTTCGGTTCTTGCGGCGGATGGCGAAGTCGATGTCTTCCCAGCCCTCGACGCGGATGCCGTCCAGCTGCACCGGCACCACCGCGTCTTCCTTGCGCCACTCCTTAAGCATGGCACGGATGGCGCTCCATTCGATCCGGCACCAGTCCTTTGCGTAGTGCTCGGAGAAGAAGGGGACGACCAGCTCGCTCTGCTCGCGGTAGTAGCGCCGTAGCTTCAGATCGCCGTCCAGCCCGGCCAGCTCGGCTTCATACCACTGGTCGTAGAACACCCGGTCACGGCCGAGGACCTCGGCCAGGCGATCGACGACCCTGCGCACGAGGCGGCGGTGCTCGCCGCGAAAGGACACGGCGACGGCGAATCGACGTTGACGGGAATCCTGGGCCATGCCCGGAATCTACCCAAATTGCCGGCCTCGTGCCAGCCGAGCAGGCCGGCTCTCCCAGATGCGCCAGGATACGGGCTTTGTCGCGGCCCCGCATGGAATCCGCCGCTGGACCAGTCCTCCCGGCAAGATGGGTCGGAGCCGCACCGGAGCCGCACGTCACGCCGGCTTGCGTAGAAAGACATGGGCCGCACGCTCGCCCGCGACGTATTTCCCGCATTCGTAGCCCAAGGCGTGCAGGTCGATATCATTCAACAGAGGCTCGCCGGAGCCGAGCAGGACCGGCCGAATGGCGAGATGCAGCTCGTCGATCAAGCCGGCCCGCAAATACTGCCGAATCGTGGATACGCCACCACCGAGCCGGATGTCTCGACCACCCGCTGCGGCGGTGGCCTGCTCTAGAGCGGCGTGAATGCCTTCCGTGATGAAGTGAAACTCGGTGCCTCCCGCCATGCTGAGCGGTGCCCGCGGGTAATGCGTCAGCACGAAGACGGGCGTGTGATACGGCGGCTCGTCACCCCACCAGCCCTTCCAGCTGTCGTCCGGCCACGGACCCCGTACGGGACCGAACATGTTGCGTCCGAGAATCCAGGCACCGATTCCGGCGAAGCCTTGCTCCGCCATCTCGTTGTCGACCCCCGTCTCTCCATCCTCGTGGCCGTGCATCCTGCGCCACGCCCGTGTGTGGAAGAACCATTCCATCAACTCGGGGCCCCTGATGCCGAGCGGATTCTGCAGATCTTGGCTCGGCCCAGCGCCGTAGCCGTCGATGGAGATCGCGAAGCTTTGGACACGGAGTTTCGACATTGCATTCCTCGCTCCTGCTCAGTGTGGCGGTCCAGCGGTGGGCCACGCCCGCGTTCGCTCAAGTGGGTGCGTCTGAGCCACCTCGGGCGGGGCCGCCTCGTAGGAGAGCTCTCGCGCACATTGTAGATTCCCGCGGGCCTCCGCAATTGTAGCGCCCCGGCTGGCGGTGTCGAGCGCAGGACGGCGCGACGCCTGCCCGCCTCGATATGGCTCCATCCCGGGACCGGAGGCGCCGAAATGTGGAGCCGCCGATGGCGCGGAGCCTCGGCCTGTTGAAAAGCATGCCCACAGACCCCACCTCACAGCGGAATCCGTCAGAGGATTTGCCCATGGATGTCCCCACTGCACCCGCTTTCGTTCGGCTCATCGACAATCCGGATTCCGCCGCGCCGCAGCCCGGCCGCTGCGAGGTGGGAGCCGGCGAGCGCGACGATACAGCATTGCTCGACGCCTACTCCCGGGCCGTCACGACCGTGGCGGAGGCGGTGGGACCGGCGGTCGTCAGCGTGCACGTCGGGCGGTCCTCGCCGCGCGGTGAGCAGAGCGGCACGGGCTCCGGCGTGGTGCTGACGCCGGACGGATATCTTCTGACCAACAGCCACGTGGCACATGGGGCCAAGGCCTTGACGGTGGCCTTCACGGACGGCAGTACCAGCCAGGCGACGCTGGTCGGCGAGGATACCCCCACCGACCTGGCGCTGCTGCGCGCCCACGGATCGAGTCTCCCCTATGCGGCGCTGGGCGACTCCGAAAAGCTCCGGGTGGGCCAGTTGGTGATAGCCATCGGCAACCCACTGGGCTTTCAGTCAACGGTGTCCACCGGCGTCGTCAGCGCGCTCGGGCGGGCGCTACGCGGTCAGGACGGGCGGCTGATTGAGAACATCATCCAGCACACTGCGCCGCTCAACCCCGGCAGCTCCGGCGGCCCGCTGGTGGATTCGCGCGGACGCGTCGTCGGAATCAACACCGCAATCATCGCCATGGCTCAGGGGATCGGCTTCTCGATCCCTGCCGACACCGCCCGCTGGGTGCTCACCCAACTTCTGACCCGCGGGAAGGTGCAGCGAGGCTACCTGGGAATCGCCGGCCGGGCACGACGGCTGGACCGAAGGCGGGTGCGCTTCCATGGACTCGCTACCGACGACGCGGTCGAGGTCATGTCCGTTTCCGCTATGAGTCCGGCCGCCCGCGCCGGGATCCAGCCCGGCGACTTGATCGTGGGTGTGCACGATCGCCCGGTCGCGAGCGTCGACGACATCCACAGGTTCCTGTCCGAGTGGCCCGTCGGCAACCCGGTGAGCTTGACATTACTGCGGGCTGCCGATCGCCTCGAGATCGATGTCATCCCGGAGGAAAATAAGGGCCGCGGAAAGAAATAACCGTCCCAAGATCGCGCCGGATATGGGGTCGGATTCACGGCGCGGCAAGGCGCGCGTAGCCCGGACTATGTAACGCTTGCCGCAACGCCCACGCCGTTCGGTCGTTGGCAGGCGGTCAAATCACCCGGCATTCGTGAGAACGTATCAGTGGCACTAGCGAGGTAAGACTCCTCGATGTTGACCAAACCAAGAGCTTCCCCCTGATACTCTTGGATCTTGGCGCAGGAATGAGACCGCGCTTTCGCTTCGCAAAAACCAAAGAGGTCAGTCCCTTAGGCCACCCTCGCACTCGGCATTGATTCAGGCGGCACGACCCTTCCCTTCAGATGCCCGCTGAATCTGCCCGTAGCGGTCAGCGCAACACCAGCCGGACAC
>CAYQDX010000078.1:0-13379 GCA_964416345.1 uncultured Ectothiorhodospiraceae bacterium | reverse complement strand
ATCTTGCGCGGGTCGAAGGCGTCGCGCACCGCCTCGCCGACGAAGACGAGCAGGCTGAGCATGACGGCGATGACGAAGAAGCCCGTGAAGCCGAGCCACGGTGCCTGCAGGTTGTCCTTGCCCTGTTTGAGCAGCTCGCCGAGGGACGCCGAGCCGGGGGGGAGGCCGAAGCCGAGGAAGTCGAGCGCGGTGAGGGTGACGACGGCGCCGCTGGTGACGAAGGGCAGGAAAGTGATCGTCGCCACCATGGCGTTGGGCAGAACGTGGCGCCACATGATGCGCGGGTCGGCGACGCCGAGGGCGCGCGCGGCGCGGACGTAATCGAAGTTGCGGGCACGCAGGAACTCGGCGCGCACCACGCTGACCAGCGTCATCCAGCTGAACAGCAGCATGAGTCCCAGCAGCCACCAGAAATTCGGCTCCACCACGCTCGCCAGGATGATGAGCAGATACAGCACCGGCAGGCCGGACCAGATCTCGATGAAGCGCTGGAACAGCAGGTCCACCCAGCCGCCCAGGTAGCCCTGCACCGCGCCGGCGGTCACGCCGATGACCGAGCTGGCCAAGGTGAGCGTTAGTCCGAACAGCACCGAGATGCGAAAGCCGTAGATCATCCGCGCCAGAACGTCGCGGCCCTGGTCGTCCGTGCCCAGCAGATTTTCGGTCGAAGGCGGGGCCGGTGCCGGCACGGGCAGATCGTAGTTGATGGTGTCGTAGCTGTAGTGGATGGGCGGCCACAGCATCCAGCCGTGCCCTTGGATCAGCCTCGCCACGTACGGATCCCGGTAGTCGGCCGCCGTGGGCAGCTCCCCACCGAAGGTCGTCTCGGCATACTCCCGCAGCACCGGCAGGTACCACTGCCCGTCGAAGCGCACCAGCAACGGCCTGTCGTTGGCGATCAGCTCGGCGAAGAGACTGAGCGTGAACAGGACCAGGAATATCCACAGCGACCACCAACCGCGCCGGTTGGCGCGAAAGCTCTGCCAGCGCCGGCGATTGACCGGGGTCATGGGGCTCTCCCGAGCTCGGCGGCGCCGGCCATCACACTTCCCGACTCTCGAAATCGATACGCGGATCGATGAGCACGTAGGTGAGATCGCTCATCAGGTTCATCACCAGGCCGAGCAGGGTGAACACGTACAAGGTGCCGAACACGACCGGATAATCCCGATTGATGACCGCCTCGAAGCCCAGCAGGCCCAGGCCGTCGAGGGAGAAGATCACCTCGATCAGCAGCGAGCTGGTGAACAGCACGCCGACGAAGGCGGCGGGGAAGCCGGCCACGACGATGAGCATGGCATTACGGAACACGTGGCCGTAGAGCACGCGCTGCTGGTTGAGTCCCTTGGCCCGGGCGGTGACCACGTACTGCTTGTTGATCTCCTCCAGGAAGGAGTTCTTGGTCAACATGGTCAGGCCGGCAAAGCCGCCGATCACCATGGCCAGCACTGGCAGGGTGATGTGCCAGAAGTAGTCGACAATGCGCGCCGGCCAGGACAGCTGGGCCCAGTTGTCTGAGACCAGGCCCCGCAGGGGAAACCAGTCCACGAAGCTGCCGCCGGCGAAAAACACCACCAGCACCACCGCGAACAGGAATCCCGGCACGGCGTTGCCGACGATCACCACGGCACTGGTCCAAACGTCAAAGTGCGAGCCGTCGCGCACCGCCTTGGCGATGCCCAGGGGAATGGAGATTAGGTACACCAGCAGGGTGGTCCAAAGCCCCAGGGAGATGGAGACCGGCAGCTTGTCGATGACCAGATCCACCACCGAGCGATCGCGGTAGAAGCTCTGGCCGAAGTCGAAGCTGAGATAGCTCTTCATCATCTTGAAAAAGCGCGCATAGGCCGGCTGATCGAAGCCGTACATGTGCTCTAGCTGCTTGATGAGGGCTGGATCCAGCCCCTGGGCCCCGCGATATCGGGAGCCGGTCTCCGCCGTTCCCAGGGCCGGACCGGCGCTTTCGCCCTGGGCCACGCCCCCTACCCGCGCCGTGGCCGCCACACCATGGCCCCGCAGCTGGGCGATGATGCGCTCCACCGGCCCGCCGGGTGCCGCCTGCACAATGATGAAATTGAGCACCATGATGCCGAGCAGCGTCGGCACCATGAGCAGCAGCCGGCGCAGGATGTACGCAGTCACGCCGAATGTGGGCTAGTCGGCCGGGCGGCCGCGCAGACGCTCCAGCCGGGCGGCCTTTTGTGGGTCCACCCACCAGGTGTCGAGCCCCAGGGCATACTTGGGTGTCACCTTAGGCCGGCTGAACTTGTCCCAATAGGCGACGCGGAAGCTCTGCAGGTGCCACTGGGGAATCACGTAATAGCCCCACAGCAGGACCCGGTCCAGGGCGCGGGTGCGATCGATGAGGCTCTGGCGATCCGGTGCCGAGATCACCTCCGCCACCAGGGCGTCCACCACCGGGTCCTTCACCCCCGCGATGTTGCGACTGCCCGGGGTGTCGGCCTGTCTCGATCCCCAGAAGTCCCGTTGCTCGTTGCCGGGGGACAGGGATTCTGGGAAGCTCCCTACCACCATGTCGAAGTCGAAGCCGTCCAACCGGTTCTGATACTGGGTCGTGTCCACCGTACGCACCCGCGCCGTGATACCCAGGCGCTTCAGGTTGTGCACGAATGGCAGGACAATGCGCTCGAAGGAGGGATTGTTCAGCAGGATCTCGAGCTCCATCGGCTTGCCGGTGGTCTTGTTGACCAGACGCTTGTCCCGCACCTCCCAGCCGGCCGACAGCAGCAGGCGCATTGCCTTACGCAGATTGTTGCGGATCTGCCCGGACCCGTCGCTGTGGGGCGGCTGATACTCCCGGGTCAGCACTGCGGGGGGAATGCGGTCCTTGAATGGCTCCAGGACCTTCAGCTCCCCGGGGCCGGGCAGCCCGCGGGAGGCCAGCTCCGAGTTTGAGAAGTAGCTGGTGGTACGCGTGTAGGCGCCGTTGAACAGGGTCCTGTTGGTCCATTCGAAGTCGAAGGCGTAGGCCAGCGCCTCGCGCACCCGCCGGTCCTTGAACACCTCGCGCCGGGTGTTGTAGACGAAGGCCTGCATCCCGGTGGGCTGCTGGTGGCGAATCTCCTCGCGCTTGATGAGCCCCTCGCGCACCGCGGGCACGTCATAAGCCGTCGCCCAGTCCTTGGCCACCAGCTCCTGGCGAAAGTCGTACTCGCCGGCCTTGAACGCCTCCAGGGCCACGGTCGCGTCCCGGTAGTAGTCGTAGCGTATGCGCTCGAAGTTGTTGCGGCCCACCATCACCGGCAGCTTGTCGGCCCAGTAGTCGGGCACCCTGCGGTAGGTGATGGACCGGCCGGGGTCGACGGCTTCGATCTCGTACGGACCACTGCCGAGCGGCGGCTCCAGAGTGGTCTTGTCGAACTCGCGGCCCTGCCAGTAGGCCCTGGAGAGCACCGGTAGCTGGCCGATGATGAGCGGCAGCTCGCGATTGCGGCCCTGGACGAAGCTAAATTTGACCGCGTGCGGTCCCACCTGCTCGGCCGTGCTCACGCTGGCGAAGTAGGCCCGGTAGAACGGGCCACCCTTGGATTTCAGTATGTTGAAGGAGTACACGACGTCGGCGGGAGTGATGGGAGAGGCGTCCCGAAATCGCGCCTCCTTGCGCAGGTTGAACTTCACCCAGGAGCGGTCCGCGGGGACCTCCATGCTCTGTGCCACGTAGCCGTATTCCGAGAACGGCTCGTCGTCGGACTGCACGGTCAGGGTGGCGAACAGCCCGCCGATGCCGGATGGGAAAACCCCCTTGAGGATGAACGGGTTCAGGCTGTCGAAGGTGCCGATGCCCGCCAGCTTCACTTCCCCGCCTTTCACGGCCTTCGGGTCGGCGTAGTCGAAGTGCTTGAAATCCGGACCGTACTTGAGGTCGCCGTACATCGCCAGCGCATGGGTGGTGGTCACCGGCTCCGCGGCCCCTACCGCGGCCGTCAGGCCGAGAATCAGGGCACCCAGGGCCAGCAATTGTCTCGTCGAATGCATAGCTCTTCCTCTGACGTTAGAAGCTCACGGCTGGGCTTGCGGTGGCGACTCCGCCGACGGCTTCTCGCCGGGCTTGTGCGGCGGCTCGGTCCGCTCCGGCCTGGGTCCCAGCCAGATCACCTGATCGCCCGGAACGGGACGCAGGCGCCGCTCGGGCGAGTTGAACTGCAGCACGCCCTGCTCGCTCACCACCAGGAACACGATGCTCTGCTGGGGCTTTCTGTGGCCGAAATCACCGTAGTCGAAGGACTCCGACAGACGGGTGCGCTGAAAGGTCCAGCCGCGATAGTAGCGTTCCAGCAGATCTTCGAACAGCAGCTCCCGCGGCAGGGCGATCATCCCGCGGCGGGTGCGGGGCAGACCTCGCGCGTCCGTCTCGTCCTGATCCTGCAGCGGCAGCTGCAGCACGTTGCTGCGCCCCAGCTCGCCGGCGAAATGGGTGCAGACCAGAGAGTTGTAAGCATCGTTGTCGGTCGCCGCCAGCACATAGGCGAGCTCGCTGAGCTCCAGGCGCTGCTCGGAGAGCTCGGAGAGCACTTCGCCGTAGTATACCGGCACGCCGCCGAGCCGCGCGGCACGCAGGCGATGCCAGGAGCGATCGGCAAGCACGACATGGGCGCCGGCCGCCTGTAGCACCTCGGCCAGAGGCACGCTCCAGCGCGAGGCACCGACGATGAGCAGGCCGTGGGGCGAGGCAGGGCTGAGCTCCAACCGCCGCGCCAGCCAGCCGATGCTGAAGCCGTGCACGGTCACGGTGATCAGGATCAGGGCGAGCACCAGGGGCAGCAGCACGGAGGCGCCGGCGTAGCCGTGGCTTGCCAAGCCGGGGCCAAACACGCCGGCCACGGCGGCCGCGACGATGCCCCGCGGTGCGACCCAGGCCAGCAGTGTCCGCTCCTGCCAGACCATTCCGCTGCCCAGGGTCGCCAGCAGTATGCTGGCGGGGCGCACCACGAGGATCAGCGTGGCCAGCAAGGTGACGCTGTGCCAATCCAGGGCCAGCAGGATGGCGGGATTCAGATCTGCCGTCAGCAGCACAAACACGCCGGAGACCATGAGCACGGCGACGTATTCCTTGAAGCGACGCAGCTCGTCGATGCTGGGCAGACGCATGTTGCCGAGCACGATGCCAAGCACGGTGCTGGCCACCAGGCCCGCCTCGTCCTGCAGCCGATTGGCCAGCACGTAGACCGCCAGGGCGCAGGCCAGGGCCACGGGACCCTTGAGGAACTCCGGCACGCCGCCGCGGCGAAACACGCTCCCGAGCAGGAAGCCGACACCCAGACCCAGCCCCAGAGCCGCCAGCAGGCCGATTCCCACCCGTGACAGCAATCCCCAAGAACTCGCCTGGATATCCACCTGCACGAAGAGCTCGAAGACCACGACCGCCAGCAGAGCCCCGACGGGATCGTTGACGATGCCCTCCCACTTGAGGTAGGACGCGGGCCGGCGGCGCAAGCGGGCATGGCGCAGCAGCGGCATGATGACCGTGGGCCCGGTCACCACCGTGATGGCACCGAGAACCAGCGCAACCGGCCAGGACAGGCCTCCGATGTAGTGAGCCGCCGCGCTGCCGAACAGGAAGCTCAGTGCGACGCCTGCCGAGACCAGACGCCGGACGCCGGACGCCGCCTCGCGCAGCTCGTGCAGGCGCAGGCTCAGCCCGCCCTCGAACAGGATGAAGGCCACGCTGAGCTTGATGAACGGCCCGAGCAGTCCATCCAGGTCCCGGCTGGGCTGAATCCAGCCGAGCACCGGGCCGGTCAGTAGGCCTCCCAGGGTCAGCAGGACGATTGCCGGCACGCGCAGGCGCCAGGCCAGCCACTGGCAGCCGACGCCGACGGCAACGATGAGTGCCAGGACCCCGGTGAGATGCTCCGGCATGTGACAGCACTACATCACGTCACGCCCGCCGGCATGGCGCCATCAGCAATCGTTGGGGAAGGGGAAGGTAGGAGTGGCGGGGCGAGCGCCGCTCGCCCCGCAAGAAGTCGAGTCAGGGCCGACCGGGCTTGCGGCCTAGATGCTCGATCCAGCTCAGGGCCTCGGGGAACACGGGGGTGCGACGACCCCGGTAGGTGGCGGCACCATGCTCGTAGGCATCGCACTCGGCGAAGCCCATGCACAGCAGCCCGAATACCATCAGCGCGTCCAGCAACATACCCAATCCCAGCACCAGGCCGTGCACCAGCAGGTTGGCACGCAGCCAATCGTAGATGGCGAGCTGGTAGACGATGGATCCCCAAATGGTTGCGACCAGCAGCGCCATGCCGGCGAGTGCGATGGTGGTGCCCAGAGCCGGGTGCTCCTGGCAGTAGCGCTTGAACTGCGTGCAGTACTTCAGCATAAAGCGTCCTCTGCGACTTGGGTTGTGCGCCGCGGGTATAGGTTGGTTGCCGGAATTCGATGAGCGCCGGGTAGCAGGACACGGCGACTGAAGCTCAAGATTACTACACAATACCCCAGCATTGCAAGCGGGTATTCCAGTCGAGCCCGGTGCTGAGGCTCCGCTCACAAGGCGTCGACCAGTGCCTTCTTCAGCTCCGCCGCGGTCTTCATCGCAATGCCCGGCTCATCCATCAAAGCGGTGTCCAGCACCTCCGCCAATGCCGCCGGCACGGCCGGATTGCGCTGGCGTATGGGCACCCGTTGGGTCTGCAGGGCCACCAGCCAGGGATCCTTGCCCGAGGAGAAATCGCGCGGATAGGCACCGGTAAGCATGTTGTAGAACGTGGCCGCCATGGCCCAGACATCCACCTCCGGGCGAGCGTACTTGAAGTTGACCACCTGCTGGCGCGGCATGAAGGCAGGGGTGCCCGCCACGGCTCCGGTGGCGCTCTGTCCGCCCAGACCGGCTGCATCGAAGGCTTTGGCGAGGCCAAAATCGCCAATCTTGGTCGCCCGCGCATTGCCAGAGCCGGACAGGAACAGATTGGATGGCTTGATGTCCCGGTGTATCAGGCCACGCCCGGGCACGATGCCTCCGGTCACCAGCTTCACGTAGGGGATGGGCGCCGCGTGGGCGTAGATGAGCCCGTCCAGCGCCTGCAGGATAATCTCGGCCGAGTCCACCAGGGACAGCCGCCCGCCCTTGCGGCGCATCAGCTCCTCGACGTTGCGCCCGTCACAGTACTCCATGGTGAGGTAGAACAGTCCGTCGGCAAAACCCGCTTCGTCCAACCGTACGATGTTGGCATGGTGCAGCGCGCGAGTGTTCTGGGTCTCGCGTAGAAACATGCTGGTGGCCTCCTCGGTAGCGGCCACCCGGGGCAACATGATCTTGAGCGCGCACTGGGCGCCGTCGGTGTCGCGGGTCGCCAGATAGACCGCCCCCATGGTCCCTGCCCCCAGCTCGCGGACCACGCTGTAGCCCTTGACACCGGCCAGCCGCCGATTGCCGTTGTCGACCTGCCCCAGCAGCAGGTTGATGATGTCTCGGGCGTCGTCGACGCCTGTGGGTATGGACGTCTCGGGCGCCGCCGCGACGGCCGTCACCGGCGCCTGCTCCGGCTGCTCGATCTCGACCCGTATCACGGTGTTGCCCATGCGGATCTCGTCGTCCTGGTTCAGGTCGTATTCCTGCTGTGCCAGCGCCGCCCCCTGCTCCGGCGTCTGCCCGCGCCCGCGCTGGCCGATCTTCTCGCCGTTGACGAAGGTTCCATTGAGGCTGCCAAAATCGCGGATGCGGATGGCCGGGGGGTTGATGTCGAGCATACAGTGGTAGCGCGACACCGTGCGGTGGGCGCGATCATCGGGCAGCATGATGTTGCAGTCCGCCGCCCGGCCGATGATGCAAACGGCGCGCTCGGAGTAGGAGTGCACATCCCCCTCGTTCTGACCGGCTACCATCTTGAGCACGACCTTGCCCGTCATCTCAGTCTCCCGACCCTATGTCGAAACAACCGTGGGAATCACCGTGGCCAAAGCCACGCCGCGCCCCGCACGCCGCTGGAGTCCCCGTGCCGGGCCCGCACCAGACGGGTCGCGACGCGGTCCGAGAATACATAGGCGCCCCAGCGGCGCGGGACGCTCGCATATAATCGCATGATATTGCTCATGCCGCCGCCGAGCACGATGACGTCCGGATCCAAGACGTTTATCACGCTCGCCAACGCCCGCGCCATGCGATCCTCATACCGCTCCAGTGCACGCTGACCGAGGGGATCGCCGGCGTCGGCCAACGTCACGATGTCGCGGGCGGTCGAGCCGGTTCCGCCGGCCTCCGCGTGCCGGGCGGCCATGCCCGGGCCCGACAGGAAAGTCTCGATGCAGCCGGTACGCCCGCAGTAGCAGGCGGGTCCCGGCCACTCTTCGGGCCTGGGCCAGGGCAGGGGATTGTGCCCCCATTCGCCCGCAATGGCGTTCGGCCCGGCAAGAAGCCTGCCATTCACGACGATCCCGCCGCCCACGCCGGTGCCGACGATAACACCCAGCACACAGGACGCCCCGCGACCGGCACCGTCGGTCGCCTCCGAGAGGGCGAAGCAATCGGCGTCGTTGGCAATCCGCACGGGCCGCGTCAGGCATCGGGACACGTCCTGGTTCAGGGGCCGGCCGTTCAGCCACACCGAGTTGGCATTCTTGATCAGCCCCGTAGCCGGAGACAGTGCCCCCGGCGTGCCCAGCCCGACGCTGGCGCGCGCGCCCAGGCGCTGCTCGATCGCCATGACCAGCTCAACAATGCAGCGCAAGGTGGCATCATAGTCTCCCCGCGGTGAGTCGACGCGCAAGCGCATTTGCTCGACGCCCTCCGGGTCGAGCGCTATGGCCTCGGTCTTGGTTCCCCCGAGGTCTATGCCGATACGCAGTTTGGTGCTCATCGGATGTCGACGCAACAATTCTCCATCAAGGAGATAATGATGCAATTATCACCTTGATGGAGTGCTAGGTCGGCTGGACGCCGCTCGTCTGCGCGGTCTCGCCGCAGGTCTGACGCAAGCCCCGGAGTCCGCACGCCATGCAAGTCTACCCGAGCCGCCGGTCCGCATGAGCACTCGGCCCTGGCAACGCGTATCCCTGCCCCGCTTCCTGCTAATGGCAGGCCTGCTCCTGCTGGCCCATGCGCTACTGCGCCTGCTCGCCTCCAGCACCGTCGGGGTGGACGAAGACGAGCAGCTCATCTTCGCCCAGATGCTGGCGGCCGGCTACAACAGCAACCAGCCCCCGCTATACACCTGGCTGATCTGGGCGGCCACCCATCTGATGGGCGTCAACGCCTGGGCCACCGTGACCCTCAAGTACAGCCTGCTCCTGTGGCTGGGGGGATCGCTGTTCTTGATCTCCCAGCGGCTGCTGCGGGACCCGGTCATGCCGCTGCTGGCGGTGAGCAGTTTACTGCTCATGCCGGGATTCGCCTGGAACGTCCACCAGGGCTTCACCCACACCATGCTGGTCACCGCCCTAGGCAGCGCCGCCTTCGCCACCATGCTACGGATCATGGAAGACGGCCGGTGGCTGAGCTATGGGCTCCTGGGCGTCTGGCTGGGTCTGGGAATGCTGGCGAAGTACAACTTTCCGTTCATAGCCGCGGCCCTGCTGGCCACCGCTCTGCAGGTCCCGGAGCTGCGCAGCCGCCTGGCGGACCGCCGGCTGCTGCTCACCGTCGGCCTCGCCGCCGTGGTGGTGCTGCCCCATGCCCTGTGGCTGCTTCAGGACACCCGGGACTTCGCCCAGGTCGTCTCAGCGGAAGTGACGCGACGCCAAAGCAGCTACCTCGGCGGATTGGGCGCGGGGCTGGCCGATCTGGTGCAGTCGCTGGCCGAGGCGCTGACGCCCCTTTGGGTGGTGCTGCTGGTGCTGTTCCCCCAGGCCTGGCGCCAGAGCTCCGACCACGGTCCCAAGCCGCTGGGGGTGCGCCTGACCGGCACCTTCCTGGGGAGTGCGGCGGCCCTGCTTCTGCTGGTCCTGGTGAGCGGCGTGATGAGCTATTTTCGCAGCCGCTGGCTCATCCCCATGGCCGTAATGCTGCCGGTGTATTTCTTTGCCCGGGTGGAGTGGCTGGGCTACCGGGCAGCCCAAGTGCGCCGCCACCTCGTCACCGTGGCGGCCTGCACCGCACTCATTCTGAGCGTCCGCGCCTTCGAGCTGTACCTGGGCCCGAGTGTGCAGCACTACTCCAAGCTGCATGTTCCCTTCGACTTGGTGGGACGGGACCTGGCCGCGGCCGGGTTTCACCGAGGCACCATCGTCGCCGACCGCAATTTCGTTGCCGGCAACCTGCGGGTCGCTTTCACAGACTCGCGGGTGCTGAGCGCCAACTATCACAACCGCACACCGGCCCGCCTCACCCCGCCGGGTCAGTGCCTGCTGGTCTGGGACGCCGAGCGCGGCGAGGCGCTTCCGGCGGACCTCGGTCAGTTCCTCGCCAGCCGCTTCGGCGAAGTGCCGGAGCCCCAGCTGCCCGGCGTCGAGCTGAGTGTGCCCATGGACCGCCAAGGCCGGCGCCGGTTCCGCCTGCGCTACCTGCTCTACCCGCAGGGGCTGGGCGGGTGTCGCTAGCGCACCGGGAAAACGAGTCAGGTCTCCGGGTAGGGCTCGTCGCACAAGCGGTAATGCCACCATTCCTTGGAACAGTTGACGAAGCCGCGGACTACGACTCCCGCAGGGCGCCACAATTCCAGCAAACACCGAACTGCCCCTCCAGGCTCTCGCCACAGTGCGGGCAGCGCCAGGGCGCAGCCGCCACCTCCCGGGCCGCCAGCATGTCACTGACGACGCGCTTGGCCGCCTGCAGATCTGTGTCCTCCAGCACCCACACCTCGGGCCAGCACTCGGTCGGCGGCAGCTCACCCGCCGCGCCGCCGAGAAACTCGTTCTTCACCATGCACCCGATGCCGCGTGACTCCAGCGCGCCGCGCAGCTGCTCCACCATGAATCGGTCGAGGGAGCTGTAAACGCGCTTCATGATTCCAGGTGATTTTCGAGCAGACGCTCGCCGTCGCCGGAAAATTGCACGAACAGCAGGCCGATGTGGTACTTATCCTGCGCCACCCGGCGCAGATAGGCCAGGCGACAATTGACCTCTACCTGCGCGGCGGGCTCCGTCCCCCCGACCCCAAGGCGCAGGATGGGTCTGGGTGCCGTGGCAAGGATCAGTGTGCTGCCCGGGGGCAGTATCCGGGCGGCATCGTGGCCGTCGCAGGCGATCTGTATGCCGGCGGGTGAGGCATCCGTGGCGCTGCCTCGTATGGACTCTCCGGATTCCAGGCGCAGCTCCGCGGGCCAGTCGACAGAGGTCCGGGGATAGTATCGACGCTCTACATTCATGACGAGGGCTGCTCCCTAGTTGGCGGCCTGCCGGCGACTCGGTCGGAGTCCGCAGGCCCGGAAGAGGGCGAGCGATCCCGCTCTGCTAGAATGATACGCACCTGTTGGATGCGCCGGCGGGTCGCCTTCTCGATCAGCACCTCCACTCCGTCGATGGCGAAATGCTCACCGACGCTCGGGATGCGCTGGACATGCTCCAGTATCCAGTAGGCAACGGCATCCGTGGGCTTGCCGCTCAAATCCACGGCCAGATGCTCTTCGAGGATACGCAGCTCGGCCGTGCCGTCGACCAGCACCTCGGCCGCGGTGACCTCGTGGAGCTGCTGCTCGGGCTTGTCGGTCTCCCCCTGAATCTCGCCCACCAGCTCTTCAAGCATGTCCTCCAGGGTAAACACTCCTTGGAACAATCCGTACTCGTCCACCACCACCACCAGGCGCTCCTTGTGCAGCCGCAGGTTGGGAAACAGCTCCTCGATGGGCTGGTTGAGTGGCACGAACAGTGGCGGCGTGTCGGCGATCTCCCTCAACGGCCGGTCCAGCTTGCCGTCGACGACCTGCTGCAGCACGTCCCGCAAATACACCACCTTGTCGACCTCGTCCGGATTGCCCCCGTGGAGCGGGATCCGTGAGTGGGGGTGCCCGAGGATCTCGGGCAAGGCCTCCCCGATGCTGAGGGCCGCGGGGAGCACGAACGCCAGCGAGCGGGGAATCATGACATCCTCTGCCCGCAAATCCTCGAAGGCGAAGATACGCTCGATCATGCGCTGCTCGTCGGGCTCGATGGTCCCTTCCCTGGCGCCGTGCTTGGCCATGTGCACCAGCTCGGTGTCGGTGATCAACGGCTCGGCACGTACCGTGGACAGTGCCTGCAACGCCTCCGCGAGGCGCTCCAGCAGCCACACCAGCGGAAATGCGAGGCGGGAGAACAGCAGCAGCGGCGGCGCCACGAGCAGTGCGATGGGTCCCGCATAGCGGGCTGCAAAGGTCTTGGGGGTAATCTCGCCGAACACCAGTATCAGCAGCGTCAGCACGCCTACTGCCAACCCCGGACCCAGATGACCGAAGCGCTCCGTGGCGATCACGGTGGCCATGGCCGAGGCAGCGATGTTCACAAGGTTGTTGCCGATAAGGATGGCAATCAGCATGCGGGTGGTGTTGGACTTCAGCCGTTGGAGGCTCTCCGATCCCCGCCGCCCCTCGCTGAAGAACACATGCGCCCGCGCGGGAGACACACTGGTGAGGGCCGTTTCCGATCCGGAAAAGAACGCTGACAACAGGAACAAGACGGCCAAAATCAGAAGATCGTGCACGGCCCTCGCCTTCCGGACCCGGCGCCGCCTGGGCGCCCGGTCATCCGCAGGGCGCGCCGAGCGGCGCCCAGGCTACTTGGAAGTGAAGCTGAACTTCTGCCCGCCGACGCTGGCTTCGTACATGAGTCCACCCTTAGCCATGGTGAAGATGGCGACACCATTATTGTAGTCGGCATCGGCCGAGGCACCGGCCGTGACCGCCACGGCGGAGGCCTGGGCGCTGAACTCGAATTTGCCACTCTTGAACTGGTCAAGCATGGCCTTGTCCTTGAAGAAGATGATCTCCCGGTAGGCCTGGCCTCCGAGCTGCAGCCCGATAGTCACCTGGGTCACGCTGGTGGTACCGATCAGCCGCCCCTTGGCATACACCTCACCCTTGCCGTAGGCCCCGCCGATGCCGATGCCGCCCTTGCCCACCGTGGGAAATACGGCGTAGCCATAGGCCTTCTCGAAGAACGTCTTCATGGAGGGGTCCTTGCTCTTGAATTCGGCGACGGCCTCAGCGGCCTCCTGACTGTGCGCCTTCGAGGTGTCGGCAGCCTCCGACTTCAACGGGTTCCAGCCCGCCCAAGACGTGGTAACGCCGAATCCCAACAGGAGCCCACAGGCGAGACCCGCAGCAGCTAACTTCTTCATTTGATTCTCCGTGACTTGCCCAAGAGTCGGCGCCGGTAGCGCCCATCGGCGCAATATACCATCCGCAGGCGTCGCCCACTACCGAGCCGCAAGCACAGAGGGACGGAGGACGAGCGCCGGCCAGACTAAGAGAGGCGGGGGCATGCGGGCGCACGCCCCCAGAGTGCCTAG
>CAYQDX010000077.1:0-13509 GCA_964416345.1 uncultured Ectothiorhodospiraceae bacterium | reverse complement strand
GGACTATGTAACGCTTGCCGCAACGCAGAAGCCGGCGCCAGAGACCCGCAAGATGGGATGATTATTTCTTTCCGCGGCCCTTAAGGCATAAAGCAGGCCGACTAGCTGCGCGGCGCCAGTGCCGACAACCATTACCTGGCCAAGACAGTACCAGGACCGTGGGCTGGCGGCGTTGGAAGCGGCTTACGAAGCGGTCGTGCAGTCGTTGCGTAGCGGTAGGGCCGAGCCTGGCCACGCGCGCATGGTGCGCGCCGTAGAGGATGTGCGCACCGCGGCCGCCAAGGAGGCTCTCGAAGACACGGATCAGCGGCTGGCCTAGCGGCGAGGGACCTCGCTCAGGCTGCGAGCCAGGCCGCCACTGCCAGGTGCGCGAATCTGACGCCCACCATCACTCGGCCCGGCCTTTGCACCAAAGCCCAAATCACGACGCCCTGCGCCGTCACCCCGTGATGCGGCAGGTCGATGCCGAGGGGGACGCCCGGCGTGGGCGCGTGCTGCGCCGCTACCTCCAGACAGATGCCCTCGAGGGACACGTCGTGGGTGGTGGCGGACAGGCCCTCACCGTCCAGGGTGGCAGTCCCGGATGCGTGAAAGCGGAAACGGTAATGTCGCCGCCGGTCGTCTCTGCTCAATTCTCCACTCCCAATCCCCCGGAGCGGGCCACCTCTTCAGCCCGCAATGTAGGGATTGGTATGCAAGACTCGTGCACACCACCCGTGCGCAGGTGGGGGTGTGGAGCGTAGCGCAGACCGCTGGGCCTTACATGTAGGCCTTTGCCTCTTCCCCTGGGTTGGGCAGACCCGCTAGGCGCCAGGCCTCCCGGGGGCTGGGAAAGAGATCAGTCATGCAGTGCCGGTCCATGCCGTGGAGCCAACAGACTTGGCCCATGGACGGCACGGCACCGTAGTGCCGGTAATGCTCACGCAGGTAGGCAAGCACCTGCCAGTGCTCCGGACCCAGCGCCGGCAGGCCGTCCTGACGCGCCAGATCTTTGGCCCACTCGTGGCTCCACTGAGCCGGGTCACACAAGAAGCCGTCCGGGTCAAAGCTCCTCGTCACGGCCGAATTCAGCGTCGTAGCCATAGTCCACCTCCTGCTCTGCAACTACTCGGGCATGCCGCCGACGCGACCACGTGCGGCAGCGTGGACGACCGGTCCCGCAATATCCGCGTTCACTACTCAGGTATAGCATCCACCCGCATTTCCTACCAGTTCTCTGGGCCGGCGCCTGCAAAGCGGGGCTCGCAATCGAGCGTCACGCGGGATGGGGCTGAGCTCAGCGCCGGATTGGCGGCTGAGTCAGCGCCACGGAAGCGGCAGCAGACCAGGGACCTGGACACGGGAGCGGCGGTAGACGTCGCCGTGGTAGAGGACCAGCTTGCGCTCCTCCAGCCGTGGAGCCGCGGGGCAAGACCTCGAAGCGACTTGCTTCCGTGTGTCGTCGAATGCGCCAGCCGGTTGCCGGGCCCATCCCTGCGGCGTTTAATGGAGGCCTGAGCCTCGAGTCTGAGCGCTGGCCGCCGGGATGCGCCACGGTGTGGCACCGGTCCTCGGCCCGGCGCGGGAGGAGCAACGACAGTGAGAGTCGCAAGCCGACGATCCACCTCGTGGCTGTTGCTCGGCTTAGCACTGCTGGCCGGAGCCAGCGCCGCGAGCGAATATGCCCAGCAGCGCGCAGCCATGGTGCGGGAGATAGCCGCGGAAGCCCGAATCGCCGCCGATGAGAGTGGCCGCAGCAGCTTCTCCCCGCGAGTCATGGCCGCCCTGGGCAGGGTGCCCCGACACCGCTTCGTTCCCCTGAGCGAGCTGCGCTACGCCTACGACAACCGCCCCCTACCCATCGGCCACGGCCAGACCATCTCGCAGCCCTTCATCGTGGCCCTGATGACCGATCTGCTGGGCGTACAGGCGGGAGACAAGGTGCTGGAGATCGGCACCGGCTCCGGCTATCAGGCTGCCGTGCTCGCGGAGCTCGGCTGCGAGATCTACAGCATCGAGATCATCGAGCCCCTGGGGCGGGAGGCCCGCGCGCGGCTGCGTCGGCTGGGCTATGCGGGGGTGGAGGTGCGCATCGCCGACGGCTACTACGGCTGGGAATCGGAGGCGCCTTTCGACGGCATCATCGTCACGGCGGCCCCCAATCACGTGCCGCCGCCATTGGTGCGCCAGCTCAAGCCAGGAGCGCGGATGGTGATTCCCGTGGGCAGCAGATTCCTCACCCAGCACCTGATGCTGGTGGAGCGCCAGACCGACGGCACGGTGCAGAGCCGCCAGATCCTTCCGGTCAGATTCGTCCCATTCACCGGTGAGCATTGAGGACCAGGGCGGCCCTCCGTTGCTGTCGCTGGGCCTCCTGTCCGGCACAACCCTGGCCTACGAGGTCCTGCTGACCCGGCTCTATGCCATCATCCAGTGGCACCATTACGCTTACATGATCATCAGCCTCGCCCTGCTGGGCTACGGCGCCAGCGGTAGCTTCCTCACGCTGGCGACCCAGCGCTGGCGACTGGAATATGCCCCCGCCTATACCGGCAACGCGCTGGCCGGTGCGCTGAGTATGGTCGGCTGCTTCTGGCTGGCCCAGCGGGTGGCATTCAACCCCCTGGAGCTGCCCTGGGACCCACGCCAGCTGGGCGGACTGCTGGCCATCTACCTGCTGCTGGCGATCCCGTTCTTCTTCGTGGCCAACTGCATCGGACTGAGTATGCTGTACTGCCGGCCGCGGCTGCACCAGGTCTATGCCGCGGACCTGGCGGGCGCCGGATTGGGGGCCGCCGCAGTGACGGGGGTGCTGTTTCTGGCCACACCGGGACGGACCGTGTCCCTGCTCGCCGCCACGGGACTGGCGGCAGCCGCCGTGGGCGAGCTGGAGCTGCGCCCGGCCTCACGCCGGGGGGCACTGCTGCTCGCGGTCGGCGCCGCCCTGCTGGCGGTCGCCCCGGGGCTGGGGCTGCGGCCGGCCCCCTACAAGGGATTGAGTCAGGCCTTGGAGGTCAGCGGCGCACATCGGCTGGCTCAGCGCTCCAGCCCGCTGGGTCTCATCGACGTGGTGGCGAGCCCCAGGGTCCCTTTTCGCTATGCCCCCGGACTCAGCCTCAGCAGCCCGGCAGAGCCACCCGCGCAGCTGGGCGTCTACACCGACGCCGGCGGATTCACGCCCATCACCCGCTTCGACGGCCGGCGCGAGTCCCTGGCCTACCTGGACTACCAGAGCGCTGCCCTGCCCTATCACCTGCTGCATGCGCCGCGGATTCTGGTGCTGGGCGCCGGCGGTGGCACCGAGGTGCTGCGCGCCCTCTACCACCGGGCCGCGCGCATTGACGCCGTGGAGCTCAACCGGCAGATCGCCGACCTGGTGCGCGAGCGCTTCAACGACTTTGCCGGGGGGCTCTACCACCTGCCGCAAGTGCATCTGCACATTCGGGAGGCGCGTGCCTTCCTGGCCGCCACCCGGGCACGCTACGACCTCATTCAGGTTCCCCCACTGGATGACTACGGCACCTCGTCCGCGGGCCTGGGAGCCCTGGGTGAGGATCGCCTCTACACCGTTGAGGCGCTGCGCGCCTATCTGCGGCACCTGAGGCCCGGCGGCATCCTGGCATTGGGTCGGTGGGTCAAGCTGCCACCTCGCGACACCCTCAAGCTGGTCGCCACCGCGCGCCGGGCAATGGCCGCCGAAGGGACTGCGGAGCCCGCCCGCCACCTGGTGCTGGTGCGCAGCTGGCGCACCAGCACGCTGCTGGTGCTGGCCCGTCCAGTGACTGCGGCGGACATCACGACGCTGCGAGGCTTCTGCCGCAAACGCTCCTTCGACCTGGCCTACTATCCGGGCATCGGCGCCGGGGAGGTGAATCGCTACAATCTGCTGGATGCCCCCCACTTCTACGAGGGTGCGGTCGCACTGCTGGGAGCCGGCGCGGAGCGCTTTCTCGCCGGCTACAAGTTCGACATCCGCCCGGCCACGGACGACCGTCCATACTTTTTCCAGTTCTTCCGCTGGAGTGCCTTGCCAGAGATGCTGCGCCTGCGGGGCGGCGGGGGCCTGCCGCTGGTGGAATGGGGCTACCCCGTGCTGGTGGCCACCCTAGTCCAGGCGCTGCTCGCCAGTCTGCTGCTCATCGTGCTGCCTCTTTGGCTGGGTCGCCGGGGGACCGAGCGGCCTCTAGACGCGCCGAGTCGGCTCGCGGTGCTGGTCTATTTCGCGGCTCTGGGCCTGGGTTTCATGTTCCTGGAGATAGCCCTGCTGCAGCGGATGAGCCTGTTCCTCACCCATCCCCTGTATGCCCTGGCGTTGGTGCTGGCGACGTTCCTCACGGGCGCCGGTCTCGGCAGTCAGGCCGCAGGGCGACTGGGCGCGCGCTTCGGCACTGGCGCGACGCTGGGTGCGGCGGTCGCGGCCATCACGGCCGTGACCGTGCTTTATGCGGGCGCCCTGCCCTGGCTCGCGGAGCGGGCCGCCGGACTGACGGCTGGCCTGAAGGTGCTGCTGGCCATTCCCCTCATCGGCACCCTGGCCGTGGGCCTGGGCATGCCCTTCCCGCTGGGACTCTCGGCGCTGGGCGAGCGAGCCCCCGGTTGGGTCCCATGGGCGTGGGCGATCAACGGTTGCGCCTCGGTGGTCGGCGCGGTGCTGGCGGCGCTGCTGGCCATCCATCTGGGATTCACCGCGCTGTTGCTGGGAGCGCTGCTGCCCTACTGGGCGGCCGCGCTATCCGGCGCACGGCTCTTGCGTCCCGGAGTGCAGCGACCAAGATGAAGGCGGCATCCGGCGGCGAGATCCTGTACTTCGCCTATGGCTCCAACATGAGCACGAACCGGCTGCGAGCCCGCGCTCCGTCGGCTCGACCGCTGGGAGTCGCGCACCTGGACGGATGGGCACCGTGCTTCAACAAGCACGGCCGCGACGACACGGCCAAGGCCAACATCGTGCCCAGGCCCGGATGCCGGGTGTGGGGGGTGGTGTTCGGCCTGCGCGCCGTGGACCGCCCCGGCCTGGATGCGGCCGAGGACCTGGGGCGCGGCTACCAGGCCCGCTGGCTCCAGGTCACCGACGACTGCGGCAGAGCATTGCGGGTGCTGGTGTACGTGGGCCTGCTGGTACGGGCGGGGCTCGTGCCGCGCCGGAGCTACCTAAGATACATCCGCGCGGGCGCGGCAGAGCACGGCTTGCCGCCCGCCTACCTCGAGCGCCTGCTCGCCACGGCGGGTCGACTCGGTCGGATCCCCTGAATCGCCGCCGGCGCTGTTCCTGACATCACTTGCCCGCCAGCGGGCTTTCGAGTATTCATCAGCAGTTTGTCGCTCCACGCCGAAGGCCCGGATTCACCTTGTGCGCACGCGTCGATGTATCGGGCAAAGGGTCTTGGCCCTGCCTTGACGATCCCGCCGGGCGGTCGTAGTCTTGCCTGAAGTTTCCTCTCGCTACCCTCAGAGCGGCCAACCGCAGCCGTAGACTCACGATGCTAGAGCAGGCCCCCGCAGAGGTCGTCGGTCGCTACTTCGCCGCCTTAGCCTCCCGCGACTTCGAGCTGATGCGAAGCCTGCTCGCCGATGAGGACTTTCGCTCGCGCAGCCCGCTGAGCTCCTACCGGGACGCCGACGCCTATATCGCCAACATCTCGCGGGTGGGCCTCATCCTGGAGCGCCTCCTGACCCGCAAGATCTTCGTGGACGGGGCAGACGTGTGCACTATCCTGGACTTCCAGTTTCGCATCTCGGAGCTGCAGACGGTGGTCGTAGCCCAATGGAGCACCGTCCGAAGGGGCAAGATCGTGTCCATCGAGACGATTTTCGACGCGTCCGAATATCTGGCGATGTTTCCCGAGTAGCCGCCGCGCACCCGCCCATCGACTGACCCCAGCCTGGCGCCATGTCCCGCCACAGACGATCACTGCCACCGGACCCCGTTGAGACCGAGGTGGAATCCATCGGCCACGATGGGCGCGGCATCGCCCGAATCGCGGGCAGGCAGGTGCTCATCGACGGCGCGCTGCCGGGAGAGCGGGTCACACTGCGCTACCGCGCCCGCCGCGGCGGCTGCGACCAAGGGGTGGCCGTGGAGGTTCTGCGGCCTGCTCCGCTGCGGGTCAGCCCCCGCTGCCGCCATGCCGGGGTCTGCGGAGGGTGCAGCCTGCAGCATCTGCATCCCGCGACACAGGTCCGGCTCAAGCAGGAGCGCCTGCTAGAGCACCTGCGCCATCCGACGCCTGTGCCCGTGAGGACTTTGCTGCCTCCCCTGCTGGGTCCCCTCTGGCGCTATCGCCGCAAGGCCCGGCTGGGAGTGAAATACGTGGAAAAGAGATCGGCCCTGTTGATTGGATTTCGCGAGCAGGGCAGTAATCGGCTGGCGGATCTGAGCCGCTGCGAAGTCCTGATCCCCACAGTGGGACAGCAGCTGACGGCGCTGCGCAGCCTCATAGGCGGCCTGGAGGCGCGTGCCACCATTCCGCAGCTGGAGCTCGCGGCCGACTCGAAGGAGACGGTTCTGGTGCTACGCCACCTGTCCGCCCTGAGTCGGTGCGACCTTGAGCGCCTGGAGGCCGCGAGCAGCCGGCTCGGGCTGCGCCTCTACCTGCAGCCCGGCGGCCCGGAAACCATTCATCCCTTGAGTCTCGCCCACGAGGTGCAGCTCGGGTACCGGGTGGACGGTGATCTGGAGCTCGGCTTCCTGCCCACGGACTTCACCCAGATCAACGCGGTGATCAATGAGCGCATGGTGCAACGGGCAATGGAGCTGCTGGACCTGCGTGCTCACCAGCGGGTGCTGGACCTGTACTGTGGCCTCGGCAACTTCACGCTGCCCATCGCCCGGCGCGCCGGTCAGGTGGTCGGCGTGGAGGGCGACGCGGCTCTGGTGGAGCGGGCCCGCGCCAATGCCCGGCGCAACGGCATTCACAACGCCGAGATCAGGGTGGCCGACCTCAGCCGCCCGGGCGAGTGGCCGTGGCACGGGCTGGCGGTCGACCGGATGCTGCTGGACCCCCCTCGCAGCGGGGCCTTCGCGGTGGTCTCCGGCCTGACGCCACCCTACCCCCAGCGTATCCTCTATGTGTCGTGCAACCCGGCCACCCTGGCCCGAGATGCCGAGGTGCTGGTGCACCGCCAGGGCTACCGGCTTGCCGTCGCGGGCGTCATGGACATGTTTCCCCACACCAGTCATGTGGAGTCCATGGTGCTGTTCACGCGGTGAGGCTGGGCGTCGTGGACTTCCTCTCCAGCGCGGTCCTACTGCTATTCATCATGGACCCCTTCGGCAATATCCCGGTGTTCCACGGCATCCTTCAAGGCATTCCCCGCGAGCGGCGGCTGCGCATCATCGCCCGGGAGCTGGCCTTCGCCTATCTGGTGCTCGCGGGGTTCCTGCTGGCGGGGCGGCCGGTGCTTGCCTATCTGGGCCTGCAGCAGCCGGCCCTGGGCATCGCCGGGGGATTGATTCTATTCCTGATCGCGCTCGGCATGGTGTTCCCCCAGCATGGCCTGCATGCGGAGCGGGAGTCCAAGGAGGATCCCTTCCTCGTGCCCCTGGCGGTACCGATGGTCGCGGGGCCCTCGGCCATCGCCGTGCTGCTGCTCCTCGTGAGTCGCGACCCCGACCGCTGGCCAGTCTGGCTTGGAGCGCTCTCCGCCGCCTGGACCGTCACTGCGGCGGTGCTCCTGGCCTCCACCTTCTTGTGGGAGTGCATGGGCCGGCGGGGGGTACGCGCCATCGAGAAGCTGGTTGGCATGCTGCTCATCATGATGGCCGTGCAGATGTTTCTGGACGGACTCAAGATATACCTGGGACTTGGGTGATTTTGGCAGGGCACCGCCGTCGTGCCGGCCGCAGCGCAGCGGATTCATGATTCTGTCACAATGGCGCAGCCACCCGCCCGAACGGCCGGTCTTTCCCGTCATCTGCTGCCGGGCTCGGCCCGACGACTGAGCCGGCGTTCAATGACGAAGTCGGGTCGCCTTGACTGGGAGCTGAAGAAAAGGGGGACGCGTGGACGCGCTACTGCTGTTCAAGCTGGCTGCCATCATCCTGCTCATCATGGGCAACGCGTTTTTCGTGGGCTCGGAGATTGCCTTGACCTCGGCCCGGCGCAGCCGCATCAAGCAGCTGGCGGATACGGGAAACCGATCCGCCAAGGTCGTTCAGCTGCTGCACAACGAGCCGGAGCGGTTCTACTCGGTGACCCAGATCGGCATTACGCTCGTGTCGCTGGCTCTGGGTGCGCTGGGCATCACCACGCTGGAGCAGATCGTCGACCCCATGTTCGAATCCCTCTCCCATGCCTTCGGGGAAGGACATGCCATCGTCAACATCGCCCATACTACGGCCTACCTCTTCGCTTTCGTCTTCATCTCCTTTCTGCACGTGGTGGGGGGCGAGTTGGCGCCCAAGGTCCTGGCCTTCCACAAGGCCGAGTCCCTGAGCCTGGCGGTGGCCTCGATCATCAACACGCTCTACCGGATGCTGGCGTGGATCATCTGGATCATGAACAAGACCTCCAACGGTCTGCTCTGGCTGTTCGGCCAGCGAAATCTGACCTCGGCCCATACCGGTCACTTCTCCATGTCAGAGGAAGAGATACGCACCATCCTCAGCGCCAGCGAGCGCGAGGGGGTGCTGAACCCGGAGGAGACCCAGATGATTCGGGGGGTGTTCGACCTGGACGAGCACCGGGTGCGGGACGCGATGATTCCCCGCACGGATATCTCTGCCCTCAGTAAGGACGCCAAGCTGAGCGATGCGCTGCGGCTGTTCAACGAAGGACACCACGCCCGCTATCCGGTCTACGAAGGCAATCTGGACAATATGGTCGGCATCATCGCGATCAAGGAGCTGCTCTGCGTGGTCGCCGAGGCGGGCTGCGGAGAGAAGCTCACCGAGATGCCGGTCAGCGAGATAATGCGGCCGGCCTACATCATCCCAGAGAGTAAGCCGCTCAGCGAGCTGCTCAAGGACTTCAAGCGCACCCGCCAGCAGATGGCCATCGTGCTGGACGAGTACGGCGGCACTGCCGGCGTGATCACCCTGGAGGACATTCTGGAGGAGATCGTCGGAGAGTACGCCGACGAGTTCACGCGCCATCAATACCGTTATGTCAAGAAGCTGGGCGGCAGCCAGTACATCATAGACGCAGGCATCCGTACCTCGGAGCTGGAGCACCTGGTCGACTTCCCGTTTCCACAGGGGGAGTTCGTCACCCTGGGCGGGCTCATCTACCACGAGCTCGGCCGAATCCCCAATGTGGGCGATAGGCTGGCGCTGAACGGGGGCCGCCTAGAGGTCCGCGCCATGGACAAGCACCGCATCACCCAGGTGCTGTTCCAGCCTCTCGCCATGGATGCGGGCACCGGGGAGACCAAGCTGGCGGACGAAGGATCCTCGTCGCCAGGGGACCTCTCCGACACCGCCAAGCCGGAGTCCCCCGAAATCCCCGGCGGGGAGCGGAACGCTGTGGCCACGGGCTCAGCATCCCCTAAGCCAAAGGAGGGCGAGGGAACCATCATCTACCCGGACGACAGCGTGGACACCAACCGCCAAGACTGAGCGGGAGCCGCTCCGGCGTGGCTCGCAGGCCCTCCAGTGCCGCCTTGCGCGCTGCCGTCGGCAGGGCGCCCAGGATCCCCGCGGCTCGATAGAACGTCGGCAGATCTCCGTTCAGGCTGGCCAGCAGGGTCTCGAAGGCCGGCACCAGGTCGTGGTAGGTGGCGATCGCCAGAAGCCGCGCGTTGTTGATGTCGCCGCCGATCCAGGCATCGTAGCCATCGAAGTGGGCCCACACGCCGTGCCGCAGCGCCGCGTAGCGCGCCTTGAGCTCGGCAATGGCCGCCGCCTTGGCGGCGCGCTTCGCTCCCACCATGCCAGGGCCTCCATAGATCTCGGCCAGACGCGCCCGGGTAGTGGCGAGCAGGCCGTCGAAGCGCGCCTGGCGTTGCAGCCATTGTGCGTATTCCGCGCGCTGGGCCGGACTTCCGCGGCCAGCCAGCCAGCGCCTGACGCCGGCGTGCTCCACCGTCACCGCAAAGCTCTCGTTGAACTCCGTGTCGTCGCGGATGTAGAGCCGCTGGTGAGCGAGCTCGTGGAAGATGACCGCGGCCAGTCGAGCGTCGGAGCGGTTGAGCTGGGTGCTGAGCAGGGGATCGTCCAGCCAGCCCAGGGTCGAATAGGCGCTCACCCCCGCCACGTAGACGTCATAGCCCTCATCGGCCAGGTGGGCGCCAAAGTTGCGAGCCGCGGCCTCACTGAAGTAGCCCCGGTAGCTCAGGCAGCCCACCACCGGAAAGCACCATTCCAAGGGACGCAGCTCCAGCTCGGGTGCGGCGAACACACTCCAAACCACATAGCGGCGACCGAGCGGAACATAGCTGCGGTAGCTCGCATTGTCCGGCAGCCCCAGCTCCCGGCTGGCGAAATCCCGCAGCCGCTGAGCCAGGCGCAGCCGGTCCTTGAGGGCCGCCGGTGTCTGGGGCGCGGCGAGCAGCTCCTCGATCGACTCGCGGCGTGCCAGCAGGTCCAGCTGCCCGCGCATCGACTGGGCGTAATAGCCCAGGTCGGCGCAGCCGCCGAGCACGGTGGCGAGCAGCAATCCACAGGCGAGGCGCAGGCGCATGGTTGGTGGAACATAGCACGGCGCATAAGATCGGCCCATGAAAACGTATCTCGTCGGCGGCGCCGTGCGGGACCGGCTGCTGGGCCTTCCGGTGGCGGAGCGCGACTGGGTGGTGGTGGATGCCACCGCCGCGGAGCTGCTTGCCCGCGGCTACAAGCAAGTGGGCAAGGACTTCCCGGTGTTCCTGCACCCGCACACCCGCGAGGAGCACGCCCTGGCGCGCACCGAGCGCAAGACGGCCCGGGGCTACCATGGCTTCGACGTGCACGCCACCCCGGACGTGAGTCTTGAGGACGACCTGCGCCGGCGTGACCTCACGATCAATGCCATGGCACTGGCCCAAGACGGCTCTTTGGTCGACCCCTTCGGGGGCCGAGCCGATCTGCAGGAACGCTGGCTGCATCACGTCTCCACGGCCTTCTCCGAAGACCCGGTGCGCATCCTCCGGGTCGCGCGCTTCGCCGCCCGGCTGGGTCCGCTGGGCTTTCGCGTACACCCGGACACCGTGGGCCTGATGCGGGACATGGTGGCAGCCGGGGAAGTGGATGCCCTGGTGGCCGAGCGGGTCTGGAAAGAGCTGCAGCGGGCCTTGGAGGACGCAGAGCCCTGGCGCTTCATCGAGGTACTGCAGGAGTGCGGCGCCCTCGCCCGCCTGTTTCCCGAAATTGATGCGCTGTACGGCGTCCCACAGCCCGTCGCCCACCACCCGGAAGTGGACACCGGCGTGCATACCCTGCTGGTGCTGCGCCAGGCAGCCCGGCTGAGCAAGGACCCCGAGGTGCGGTTCGCCGCGCTGGTGCACGACTTGGGCAAAGGGGTGACCCCGCGGGATGAGTGGCCGCGCCACGTCGGCCACGAGCGGCGGGGGGTGGCACTGGTGCAAGCCCTGTGCGAGCGCATTCGCACCCCGGCCAGCTACCGGGATCTGGGCATGCTGGCGGCCCGCTATCACCTGCTCTGCCACCGTGCCGCGGAGCTGCGGCCGAGCACCGTACTGCGCCTGCTGGAGGCCACGGACGCCTTGCGCCGACCGCAGCGCTTCGCCTGGCTGCTGCTCGCCTGCGAGGCCGATGCCCGCGGGCGCCTCGGTCGTGAGGCGGAGCCCTATCCGCAGGCGGAGCTGCTGCGCAGCGCCCGGGACGCCACCCTCTCGGTGGACCCCCAGGCGCTGGCCGGGCAGGGCCTGCGGGGCGCGGCCATGGGAGAGGCCCTGCGCCGGCTGCGAGTCCAGGCGCTCGCGACTGTGTTCCGCCCGAAAGCGCACAGAGCCGGGCCTGGAGGAACCGTTGTCCCGCCGCCGCCCCTGCGGCAAAATTGAGGGCGAGATTCGCCGCCTGGAGGAGGTGGTGGCCCTGGGTCAGATCTGTCCCGGCGTAATGGAGCAGCTGGCCCAAGCGCCCTGGGACACCATGTTTAGCAGACCCACCGAGAATTATCCTATTAAACAGCGCCCTATGTTTTTCGAGCTGCCACTATGGCACTTCTTTTTTCACCGGCCTGATTCGGCACCGCGGTCTTCTCCGTGCCCCCTGGGGAGGAGGAGATCCCCAGGGCATGGTAACTCTCCGCCTGGCGCGGCTCGGCGCGGGTGCTCTTGCGCACGAAGATCTGCTGACCGTTGGCGGAGCCGCAGCCCGAGTCTCTGTTCGACCCGCGTACGATACCAAAACCAAGCAGTTGATCGGCTATGTTGAGCTTGGCATGGAGGTCGATCAGGTGCTGGAAAAGCTGCAGGCCTTCTTTGGCGTACAAGTCTACACCCTCATTCACAAGACCTATCTCGACCGGGAAGAGTGGGAAGCCGGGATGCGCACCCTGGGACGCACGCCGCACTGGGATCTGTATCCTGATATGGTTGCAAGCGAACAATCGACAAACCGGATTCCACCGTTCTTGTCCGAACGCCTGGTGCGCGGTGAGCTCGGCAATACAAGGCCCTTGATGGAGCTGTCGTACGGTGATCTGTCATATCGGGTGACTACGCCGCCATTGTTTGACGCGGCAGGCGAATCTGTGGCGCAGATGGTCCTAGTGGCTACCGTTTCTTCGGAAGAAGACGCTGCGCGCCAAACGGCGTATGCCGGTAGCCTCGCTGCGGTGGCAGTTGGTGCACTGCTGCTGGCGTTTTTCTTCTGGTTGACCGGCCGAGTGGGTCGGCGTATTGACCTGAATGAGAAGGCGTTGCTGGCGCTTGCCACCCACGACGGCCTTACCGGCCTGTACAATCAGCGGACTTTTTATTCGCTGCTGGAGGACGAATTTATCCGCGTACGGCGGTACAAACGTCCTGTGTCACTATTGTTGCTCGATATCGATCATTTTAAGCAGGTCAATGATACCTATGGCCACAGGGTGGGCGACAGGATTCTCCGTGGCGTGAGTGACCATCTGATGAGCCAGCTACGCTCAATGAACCTCGCATGTCGGTACGGCGGTGAAGAGATGACCGTAATTCTTCCTGAAACGAGTCTAGTCGCAGGCCAGCAGCTCGCAGATCGACTTCGACAGTCGATCGAGAAGAATCCCTTTGTTGTCGACAATGAGCAGCAGGTTCAAATTACCGTAAGTATTGGCGTCGCTTCGTTTCCTGAGCGCGGGGAAAAGGTTTCAACGCTGGTCGCAAGTGCAGACAAGGCATTGTATGCGGCGAAGAAGGGCGGGCGTAACCGTGTGTGCATACCGGAACAACAGCCAGGCGAAAGGACGGACTAGTGTAACCGGCCATTCTGGGCCGTTATTTTCTTGTGCCTGAGTATGTCTATGCTGGGTGTCCATTGACTTGTAGTCTGAGCCGGAAGGGGAAGACGGGGGAAGCACCCAGTAAGAAGGCGACGCGGGGGGGATTCGCCGCAGCCACACGGCATTCCTGCTCATCTCCCACGATCTGGCGGTGGTCGAGCGCCTGTGCCCG
>CAYQDX010000076.1:0-13610 GCA_964416345.1 uncultured Ectothiorhodospiraceae bacterium | reverse complement strand
CTCCAGATAGTGCGCCACCGCCATCAGGTTGGCCTCGGGCGGCAGCTTGTAGGCCGGGTGCCCCCAGTAGCCGTTGGCGAAGATGCCAAGCTGGCCGCCGTCGACGAAGGTCTGCAGCTTCTTCTTCATGTCGGCGAAATAGCCGGGCGATGACTTGGGATAGTCGCTGATGCTCTGTGCCAGCTCCGAGGTCGCCTTGGGGTCGGCGCTCAGGGCCGAGACCACGTCCACCCAGTCCAACGCGTGCAGGTGGTAGAAATGCATCACGTGGTCGTGCACGTACTGCGCGCCGCTCATGAGGTTGCGAATCAGCTGAGCATTGGGTGGGATCTTGTATTTCAGGGCATCCTCTACCGCCCGCACCGAGGCAATGCCGTGCACCAGCGTGCAGACCCCGCAGATGCGCTGGGCGAAGGCCCAGGCGTCGCGCGGATCGCGCCCTCTTAGAATGATCTCGATGCCGCGCACCATGGTGCCTGCCGAGTAGGCCCGGGCGATCTTGTTGCCATCCATTTGCGCTTCGATGCGCAGATGACCTTCTATCCGCGTGATGGGATCGACTACGACGCGCTCACTCATTTTGCTCTACTCCCGGCCTGCAGCACCGACCGACGCCTCGCGGACCTAGTGACCTTCATCCAGATGCTCGGCGAGCATTTCCGTCAAGCCCACCACCGGCAGCTCCATGTGGCTGGCCTCCAGCCCTTCTTCCAGCACGATACGGCAGTTTGCGCAGGCGGTGACCAAGGTCTCGACCCCCAGCTCTTCGAGCTGCGTCCTCTTGCGCTTGAACGCCTTGAGGCGCAGCCCGTCGGCGCGCTCGTTGGCGCTGACTCCGCCGCCACCGCCGCAGCACCAGTTCATGGTGCCGGTCTCCTTCATTTCGACGACCTCCGAGGCCACCATCTTCAGCAGATTCCGTTGCGGCTGCACCACCCCGCCGCGCCGAGCGATCTGACACGGATCGTGGAAGGTCAGGCGCGTCTTGTCCATGCCCTTGGTGCGAAGCTTGCCCTGCTCGCGCAGCTCATCCAGCACTTCCAGAATGTGCTTCACCTTGAAGCCGTATGGCCTGCCGATGAGGTTGGGACCTTCCCAGCGCAACGCGGTGAACGCATGCCCGCACTCCGGACTGATCACCGTCTTCACCTTGAGCTTCTCTGCGGCTGTGACGATGCGCTGCACCAGCTCGCGGGCAATGTCCGAGACGCCGATCTGGACGCCGCTGTTGGTGGCCTCGAACGCCTCGGTCGAGACGGTCCAGCTCACGCCGGCCTGCTTGAAGATCCGGGCCAGTGCGCCGATATATTCGGGAAAGTTGATGATCTCCATGGACGAGAACAGCGTCATAAAATCCGCGCCCTCCACATCCACCGGGATAGTGACACCCTCGTCGCTCTCCACGTGAGCGATCTGGGCCTGCAGTGCCGGGAGCTTCACTCCCATGGGGCTGCCGATGGTCACGGCCCGTTTGGTGGCGCCGATCAAGCCCTCCGGTGCATGCCCGGCCGCCGCCATGCCCTCCCGCATGTTGCGCACCATGTATGCGATGTCGTTGCCGACCGGGCAGACCATGGAGCAGCGACCACACAGTGTGCAGCTGTCGTAGACCAGCTCCCCCCACGCGCCCAGCTCTTCATCGGTCACCGGCTTGCTGAGACCGACCGCTCTCAGCAGCTTGCCCCAGAAGGTGTAGTTCTGCTCCCACACCCTGCGCATGGGCTCCAGCTTGTAGATAGGGGTGTACCTCGGGTCGCCGGTCTCGGTGTAGAAAAGACAGGCATGGGCACACATTCCGCAGCGCACGCAGCTGGAGAAGAAGGTCGCGGTGGGGGCGTCAATCTGCTCCAGCAGCGCATTCATGCCCTTCTGGAAGCTGGCGCTCATGACTGCACCCCCTTGCGCCCGAAGGCATAGCCGTTGTACCAGCGGGCGGCAAACAACGTGAACGCGTGGGTGAGCTTGGTGAACGGAAACACCACCAGCAGCAGCTCCACCGTGAGGATGTGGACCGCGAGCATCAGGGCATAGGGCACAAGCAGCCGATGATAGGCCAGGTAGCCCGTCACCACGGGCAGCAGCGTGACCAGCCAGGTGAAATAGTCCTCGAACCGGCTCAGAAACTTCCGCACCGGGTCCCGCAGGCGATGGACCAGAGCCGCCACCAAGGCCAGCATGGTGATGACTGCCGTGGCATCGACCACCGGCGTGGACAGGGCCGGCCAGCTCAGTCCTAGCCAGGCCCGGAAGAGCTCGATGTGGGGGGCGAACAGCACCAGGGTCACGAAGAAGCCGATGTGGAATATGTACCCGGCCACCAGAGTCACCGGCTCGCGCTTGAAGGTTCCCGGGTCGGGCACCGAGCGGCTCACAATCGTGCGCCAGCCTGCGGCGATGCCCCCGTTTCGCGGCTGCGCAAGATCGGGCTTGCGTCCCAGCAAGAAGATCTCCAAAAGGCGCACGACCATGCCAACCACGAACACCGCGACCGCTATCTGGAAAGCGGGTCCGCGAACCCACAACAAGAGCTCGACGTTGCTCATGGGGCCCCCTATTTCTCGAGGTCGTCTACGGTCACCGTCTCGTGTGCCTTGGTCGCGCCGGCCTTGCGCCGGCGCGCCAGGGCAGCCAGACCCAGCCCTGCCACCGCGCCGGCGGCCGCGGCATAGCCGGCGGTCTTCATGACCTCCGCCGTGGGCACCGACAGCGCCCGGTAGAAACCGCCCACATCCCAGAAGTCGGGCTCGGAGCAGCCGAGGCAGCCGTGGCCGGACTCGATGGGGAAGCTCGTGCCCTGATTCCACTTGGTGGTGGCGCAGGCGTTGTAGGTCATCGGTCCCTTGCATCCCAGCTTGTAGAGGCACCAGCCCTTGCGCGCTCCCTCGTCGTCAAAGGACTCGGCGAACAGCCCCTTGTCATAGAAGGGCCGGCGATAGCAGCGGTCGTGGATGCTCTGGCCGAAGAAGGCCAGCGGCCGACCCAGGTCGTCGAGATCCGGTAGCTTGCCGAAGGTCAAGAACTGCGCCAGCACCCCGGAGATGACCACCGGAATGGGCGGACAGCCGGAGACGTTGACGATGGGCTTGTCCTTGATCAGATCCGATACGGAGACCGCACCGGTGGGATTCGGGGCCGCGTGCGGAATTCCGCCGAAGGACGCACAGGTCCCGACGGCAATGATGGCCGCCGCACCCTTGGCGACCTCTTCGAGCATCTCCTTGTTGCTCACGCCTGCGATGGTCGAATAGCCGGGGTTACCCACCGGTATGGAGCCGTCCACCACCAGGATGTACTTGCCCCAGTTATTCTTCATCGCCTGCTCGCGTGCTTCCTCCGCATGGCTGCCGGAGGCTGCCTGGAGTGTATGGTGATAGTCCAGCGAGATCGCATCGAAGATGAGGCCTTCGATAGTCGGTGAATGGGAACGGGTCAAGGATTCCGTGCAGCCGGTGCACTCTTGGAACGACAGCCAGATTACAGACGGTCGCTTGGCGCTCTCCAGCGCCTTGGCGATGGCAGGCACCATGCTCGGCGGCAACGCCATCAGAGAGGCCAGGGCGGCGCAATACTTCAGGAATCCGCGCCGGCTGACACCCCGCCGGCTCAATGAATCCAGTAGGGTCTCGTCACTTGCCATTTAGCCATCTCCTCACTTGAGGACGGAAATCGCCCGGCGGCATTGCCCCGCGCAGGGCGTCATGGCTGGCCGGCCGGCTCCAGCCGCGCCTGCAGGCGCTCGAGTGCGAGCCGCACCTCGGCGGCAGGACTCTTGAGTATCTCTGGAGCGAAGGTGACCTCGATGAACTTGGCCATGAGCTGATTATCGAGGTTGCGGTGCACCACTAGCCAGACGCCGGCATAGCGGGTCTCCCGAATGATGCTGGGGCCCAGGACATCGAGCTTGAGCTCGATCTCGCCCTCGCCCAGAAAGTCGAGCAGCTCGCGCTCTTCGCCCGGCGCCAGCGGCAGGCCTGCCAAATCGATGGCGGAGGATTCGCCCGTCGCCAGCAGGCGGCTCAGGGCATGGCGAATCTCATGCAGCAGCGGTCGCAGGTTGCCCGTCGCCGCCGCATCGGTGGCGACGACCTTGATCGCAATCGCATCAAGACCACCCATCGTTGTCCCCTAGTTAGTGATGCTAGCACAAATCCAATGGCCCAAGTCCGGGGGCCTTTGATACATATCAATGAAGTCTCATATACTCGGCAAATCATTAGCCTGGCGAGCTTTCCTCGCCGAGCTCTGCCAGGACCGCAAGATGTCCAGCACGACCGCCGCGGCCTGCGGCACGGTGGCCGCAAGGCGCTCGCTGGGCTGCTCGCCCCAGCCCAGGCTGCCTGGCTGGATCGCCACCAGTGCGCGGCGCTCCGGCAGCCTGCCCGTCAGCCGCGCGATTCTGAGCAAGTCGAGCAGGCCGACCTCATGGGCGCTGCATTTGGTCGTGCCGAGGAAACGGTCCATCTCCTCACCGACCAGCACCCTGATGGTGCCCGGCGGCGCATCCAGACGCGCCGCGTCGACCACTATTAAATTGGCCGCATCCTCCACTTCCGGTGCCAGGGTAAAGCTCAACGTGCCACCGTCAAGGCACTTCACGCCAGGCTCCGCCGGAAAGTGCAGGCGCAAGTGCTCCACCACGTGGATACCCACGCCTTCGTCCGTCAGCAGGGTGTTGCCGACGCCTAGGACCAGGGTGGACGCTTGCCGCACGGCTCGGACCTCCTCTTGAAGTGCACTTGGAACGGGATTATCTTTGCGCCCGCTCGCCCGAGGCCGGAGCTCACGATCGGCCCCGGCATCTGCTTCGCCATCCCACCAATTCAACTTCCTGTCCGGGGAGGAGCTCCAGCACAAAGGCGAGCAGGAGAAGCGCCACTACGAGCTGGTGTATCTCGGAAGCAGATAGCGGGCTTGAATAGCAGTCCCGGGGTGCCATAATCGTCTGGCGAGATGCTGAAGGCAACGGCGCAGCCGCGTGCCCTGGAGCGCGGCGCTCGCCGCCGCGTCGCGGGCTGGCCCGCCCACCGAGCGAGGAGCACTTTCCGATGTGTCTGGGCATCCCGATGCAGATTGTGGACATCGACGGCTACAACGCCCGCTGCGAGGCTAAGGGCGTGCAGCGCCAGGTCAGCCTGTTCATGCTGCAGGACGAGCCGCTCGCCCCTGGCGACTACGTGATGGTGCACGTCGGGTACGCCATTCAGAAGATGACCGAGCCGGAAGCGCGCTCCGCTTGGGAGTTCTACGACGAGATGCTAGCCGGCGAGCAGGAGGCAGTGGGCGACGTCCCGGGCTGAGCTCGGCGTCAAGGATCCATTCCTTCGGTAATGGGGCGTCGTAAGAGACCCACATGCATGAGCTTTCCGTCTGCGCGGCCCTGCTAAGAGAGGTGCAGCGGATCGCCGCAGAGCACGAGGCCCGCGCCGTGACGACCATCATCCTGCACATCGGTCCCCTGTCGGGCGTCGAGCCTGAGCTGCTGCTTCAGGCCTTCCCCATCGCCAGCGCAGGCACGCTTGCGGCAGCTGCCCAGCTGGTGCTGCAGCCGCTGCCGGTGCGGGTGCGCTGTCGCAGCTGCGGCGCGGAAACCGAGGCGGCTGCCAACCGGCTGGTCTGTGGCGCGTGCGGCGACTACCATACTGAGCTGCTCAGCGGCGACGAGATGCTGCTGGCCAGAGTCGAGCTGGACTGCGAAGCGGAGGCACCGACCCATGTGTGACACCTGCGGCTGCAACGTGACCCATGGCAACCGCCACCTGATCGAGGGTGAGGGTGCCCTCGCTACCACTGCGGACGGTCACCGCGCCGTCACCGTGCTGCGCAGCCTGCTCTCGGAGAACGACCGCCAGGCCGAGCACAACCGGGCCCACTTCGATCGGCGAGGGGTGCTGGCCATCAACCTCATGTCTGCACCCGGCTCGGGCAAGACGGCGCTACTGGAGGCCACACTGGACGCACTCCCCGGCGAGCTCCGCTGTGCAGTCGTGGAAGGCGACCTTGAGACGGAGAATGATGCCGAGCGCATCCGCCGCCGCGGCACACCCGCCATCCAGATCACCACGGGCAGCGCGTGCCACTTAGATGCTCATATGGTGCACCAAGCGCTGCACGACCTGTCTCTGGACGGCCTGGACATCGTGTTCATCGAGAACGTGGGCAATCTGGTCTGTCCGGCGAGCTTCGATCTCGGACAGCATCGCAATGTCACTCTGCTCTCCGTGACCGAAGGCGACGACAAGCCGGCGAAATACCCGGTGATGTTCCGGGCGGCGGACCTGGTGCTACTGTCCAAATCGGATCTGCTGCCGGTGCTGGATGACTTTGATCCCCAGCGGGCCGAGCAGGCACTGCGCAAGCTGGCCAGCACGGCTCCACTCTACCCCGTCTCCGCGCGGCGCGGCGCCGGCCTTGACCGGTGGATTGCCTGGCTGCATGCCGAGCTCGGCGCCCAGCGTGCGCGCACCGCCGGCGGCCAGACCGTCCGGCCTGCCATCCAGCCCGACGGGCTACGCTTCCACGCCCTGCCCCAGGATCACGGACTGCGTGCCGCCGCGCTGCTCGGCCCGAAGCGTTAGTGCAGTGGCGACAAGACGCAGCGCGGCCCAATGGCTCGCCGCGATCCGGGGGCTCGTGCCCCCGCCGGTGAGGATCATGAACGTCTGCGGCGGTCACGAGCGGGCCATCAGCATGGCCGGCCTCCGCGCCGCCCTTCCGCCCAGCATCGAGCTGATTCCGGGCCCTGGCTGCCCGGTGTGCATCTGTCCCGAAGAAGACGTCTACGAGGCCATTCGGCTTGCCCTTGCGCAAGACGTTACCCTGCTTGCCTTCGGAGACATGCTGCGCGTGCCGGTCAACGTGGCCAAGGGTGAGATCCGCTCACTGGAAGAGGCGCGCGGCGCCGGCGCGGACGTCCGGCCGGTCGCCTCGCCCCACGAGGTGGTCAGCATCGCCCGCGCGGCACCTCGGCGCCAGGTCGTGTTCTTTGCGGCAGGCTTCGAGACCACCACTGCCCCGGTGGCTGCCATGCTGGTGGAAGGCGTGCCGGCCAATCTTAGCCTGCTGTTGTCCGGCCGGCTCACATTGCCCGCGGTCGCGATGCTGTTGGACAGTGGCGAGGCACGCTTCGATGCACTCATCGCCCCCGGACACGTAGCCACGGTGATGGGGCCGGAGGAATGGGAGCTCGTGGTCGAGCGTCACCACCTCCCCGCTGCCATCGCTGGCTTCAGTCCGGAGAGCCTGCTGGCGGCCATCTACTCCACGCTACGGCAGTGGATGGAGGGGCGCCCATTTCTGGACAACTGCTATCCAGAGGTGGTCAAGCCCGGTGGCAATCCTGGAGCCCGGCGCTGCCTTGTGCAGGCCATGGAGGTCGCGGACGCGAGCTGGCGCGGAATCGGCGTCATTCCGCACTCCGGGCTCCGATTGCAGCCGCGACTGCGGGTGCATGACGCGAGAGAGCGCTTCCCTGGCCGCGGCGACGAGGCACGTCGGCGGGCTGGGCAAATGCCACCCGGCTGCGACTGCGCCAGCGTGGTGCTCGGGAAGATCTACCCGGACCAATGCCGTCTCTACGGGCGGGCCTGTGCTCCGCGCACGCCGGTAGGGCCTTGCATGGTCTCCGATGAAGGAGCTTGTCGAATCTGGTGGGCAGGCGGCGTGCGTGCTCCGCGAGGGCAGCGTCACGATGTGGGTGGCTAGGGAGGTCGGGGGTCGCCGCCGGCGACCCCGACGAATCCAGCCTAGGCTAGGCCTTGGAGCCGACCTCGCTATGCGCCAGCTCGTTCACCCGCCGGGCGATATCATTGTATTCCTTGACATAGGTCTCCAGCGGATGGCCTGGCTGTGGGGTGTAGTAGTCGGCGGGATCCACACCGTTTGCACGCTCATAGTCGGTGAACATCTGCTGCATCTTGAGCATCTTCTCGATGAGCTCTTGCTTTTCACTCATTGACATGTACTCCAAATTTGGTCTGACTTTCCGCTGGCTAGCCAAGTAGGCTACTGCAGGTTCTCACTGGAATCCAGAGACGCCCCGCCGTCGGTGCACAGGATGCCACAAAAGTGAGCGCTGGTGAATATGCTAATATGCCAGTTTCTTGTCCCTTTGCGAAGCTTGGAGTCGCGACGTGCCACAATTGATTCTATTAGTAGCTGCTTTCTTGGTCATGGCCGCTCCCAGCCATGCCGAGGTCGTTCGCTACACGAGCGACCAGATTCCTGTCACGTTGCGCTCGGGGCCCTCGACCCAGAATCGCATCGTGCGCATGCTGGACAGCGGCGCCGAAGTCAAGGTACTGAAGGAAGACGAGGACTCCGGCTACTCGCTGGTTCAGGCCCCAGACAGTGACCAATCCGGATGGGTGCTGAGCCGATATCTGATGACCCAGCCGAGCGCCAGGAATCGACTCGCGGCCGCGGAAAAGCGGCTCCGGGAGCTTGAGACCGAGAGCCAGCGACACCAGGAGGTGATCGAGCACCTGACCAAGCAGCAGGAAGACGCCGAGTCCACCATCGAGCAGCTGCGCGCAAATAAGGCCGAACTACTCTCGGGCATCGAGAAGACCCGCAAGGACGCCGCCAAGGGGCTCGCATTGCTCAGCCAATTCAAGGCCCTGGAGGGCCAGCGCGACACCCTCCGCGACGAGCTGAAAAGCCTGCGCGGCGAATATGAAACACTGCAGGACCGCTCCCAGCGAGATTGGTTCTTGGCGGGTGGCGGCGTGCTTTTCGCCGGTATCCTGCTGGGCCTGCTCCTGCCCCGACTGCGGATCCGGCGCAAGGCCCGCTGGGATACGCTGTGAGGCCTTGAGCGGGACATGTCACCCTCGGCCGGCCCCTACGTCCCACCGTCACGCAGATTTCTGATCGCGGGCGCGGTCAATGGAGGGCTGGCAGTGCTATTGGGGGCCTTCGCTGCCCATGTCCTCAAGCAGCGACTGAATCCGGACATGCTGGAGCTATTCCGCACCGGCGTGCAATACCACGTGATGCATGCGCTCGCGCTCCTGGCCGTGGGCCTGGTGGGTCGACGCCAGGCCCCCGATCGCGTGCTGGGGCTGGCCGGGTGGTCCATGCTTGCAGGCATACTGCTGTTCTCCGGCAGTCTCTACCTACTGGCCTGGACGGGGGCACGCTGGCTCGGCGCCATCACCCCGGTCGGTGGCATTGCTTTCGTGGTCGGCTGGCTGGCCCTGGTGACTGCGGTGGCACGCGCCTGAGCGCCTTCTCTTCGTCCACGAGTTTTCCGAATGGTTGCACGACGGTGGGATAGCCGTCACTGTTCATCCTGTTTATCAAGTGCTAACATCAGCCTGGGAGCGATAGCTCGCTCCATGAGCGGCGGCACGCCACGCGGGTGCAGGTGGGTTGCAGGATGCACCTGATCCTCATGCCCGCGGACCGCCGACGACCAGTGCAGGCGGCCACATACAAGCCCCTGGACGGATTCTGTGGCCCACGGTTTCGGGGCGCGGCCTCGGTAGGGGGAGTGGATATGGCGCGCAAGCTGGCTATTGCTTGTTTCCTCTTTCTGTCAAGTACTTGTTTATTAGCGCACGCTGTTGGTGTCGGCAGCATTGAGCTGCGCTCGGCGCTCAACGCGCCCCTGGAGGCGCGCATTCCGCTGACCGGGGTGAGCCCAGGAGACCTTGAATCGGTATCGGTAAGGCTGGCCTCGGCCGGTGACTTCGCCAAGGCGGGGTTAGAGCGCCAAGACCATCTCCGGGCATTGAGGTTCACCGTAGTCAGCGCAGCCAACGGCAAGCCCTACATCAGGGTCAGCAGCAGGCGGCCCATACGGGAGCCGGTACTCAATTTCCTGGTAGAAGTCTCATGGCACGGCGGCCGAGTGCTAAAAGAATACGCGCTGCTCATCGATTTGCCGCCGCGCAGCGCGGCCAATCCGCCGCCAGACGTGGCTACCGTCGGCAATGCATCGGCGGTCAAGTCGACGACGGCTCTTGCACGGCCCGCGGCCGAAATCGCCGGAGGCTTTTCGCCGCGGCGTTACGGGCCGACCCGGAGGAACGACACCCTGCATTCCATCGCCCTGCAGCTGCGACCGGATGCCTCCGTGAGTCTCGCACAGGTCATGCTTGCCATACTGGCGAAGAATCCCAAGGCATTCGTGGGCAGCAACGTCAACCGGCTGAAGATCGGCCAGTTGCTGCTCGCTCCGACCCTGGATGAGATGCAGCGCCTGGACCCGGACCAGGCGGCGCGGGAGCTGGCGCGCCAGACGGAGGTCTGGCGTGCGGGGACCGCGCCCCCGACCTCTGCGGTCCGCCCGCCGAGGCCCACAACCGCTGACGGAGGAGTGACGCCGGGGGCGGGCGCTCGGAATCAGGGGCTCGAGGCGAAAGTTGCGCAGGCCAGCAAGACGGCAGAGAGCTTGGGCAAAAAAAATGCGACCCTGCGTGGACGTCTGGCTGACTTGGAGGCGACGATCTCCGGGCTGCGGGAGAAGGTCAGCGAGCGGGACGCACAGATAAGCTCGCTGCATGAGCAGCAGCAGCCCGGGATCGCGGAGCCGGCCACCACGGTCGCAGAGCCGGAGGCACTGATCCGGACTCCCGGCGCAGGCGGCAAGACGAGCGAGCCGGCGCAGACCGTTGCGTCCGAAACGGGCGCCGCGCCAGCACCGGCAGAAGTCGCCCCGGGCTCCGCTGCCCCGACCGAGCCGCCTGCAGAAGCGGCAACGCCTGCAGCCCGCGGTGAGCCTCCCCCCTTAGAAGCGGCAGCACCAGCCCTAGTCGAGGTGACACCCGCAGAAGTGGGCCTGGGAAGTACCGAGGCGGCGGAGTCTGGGAACGAGCCGGCTGCGTCCGAGGCACGCGAGCTCACCGCAGCCGAAGAGGCTCCGATCCCGGAGGCGTCAGACGCCAGCAACTCTCCTCCGGCGACGGAGGAGCCAAACCTCGTGATCACCATGCCTGCCGAGCCCACGCCGACCGCCGGGACCGGCACGCGTGCACAGACCGCGGCGCCGGCACTGCCCGCGGAAGCCCCGTCTGAGCCGCCGGCTGCTGCCGCACCGCCGGCGCCCGCCAAGCCGGTGCAAGAGACCGCGCCGCCCCCGGAGCCGTCAGGCGATATGCTGGACAGTCCATGGATGCTCGGAGGCATGGCGGTGGTGGTGGCAGGAGTCGTCGGTGCGCTGGTGTTCTTCAGGCGCCGCCCGGGGGCGGCTCCCGGCCCCAGCGAGGAGGACTTTAGAGCCGCGGTGCATTCCGCGGCGGCACGCCCGGCCCGCGGCTCCGCAGCCTCGGGTCCCGAGGTCGAGCCGGATGAGCAGGAGCCCCGGCTCGAGCCACATACCACCGCCGTCAGCACCTACGATGACCCGTCCGGGGAGCTCCCAGTGGAGACCGAAGAGCCAGCCCAGCTGGATTTCCGCATTGCTGAGACCGGCGGAGCGTCCGCGGCAGCGTGGGGCAGGCAGCCCGTGGGCGAGCCATCCGAGCACAAGCCGGCGACCGACACCGACGAAAGTTGGCGGCCTGAAGACTCTTTCGAGACCGTGGCGCTGGATCACTCCCCGCTGGACACCGGTGCCGGCCGTGCGGCCGAGGAGACCCTATTCGCCGATGACATGGACTTGGAGTTGGACATCGGCGCCGAGCGTAGTGATCCCCTGGACTCCGATGGCGAGCTCATGTTCGAAGTGAATGAAGCTCCCAGGGAGCCGGCCAGCAGCGAGCATGCGGCCCCGGCACCTGCCGCTGTTGAAGCCGACCAGGCAGCGGCTGTGGACCTCTCCACCCCCTTGGATTTTGATATCGGAGAGCCTGCCGGCGAGGAGCCTCCCGTCCAGCCTGCGGCTGCCGCGGAGCCTGGCGAGCTCCAGGACAACGTCGCCGACTGGAGCATCGATGGCCAAGAGAGCGATGAGCAACGGCCCGCGGAC
Organism: uncultured Ectothiorhodospiraceae bacterium; assembly: GCA_964416345.1. GTDB lineage: Bacteria > Pseudomonadota > Gammaproteobacteria > CAYQDX01 > CAYQDX01 > CAYQDX01. Next base: position 1,702 of record CAYQDX010000076.1, on the reverse strand, counting down.
ACGGTGGTGCTCGAAGGCTGGTCGCCCAGCGACGCGGGTGAGACCATGCTGGACTTCCCCTCCGAGCCGCAGACCGGAGCGGAGCGAGGCCCGGAGACCGCGCGTTGGACCGGGGAGAGTCCGAGGCTGGACGCCGAAGAAAGCTGGCTGGACGTCGAGGACGAGGTAGCGACCAAGCTGGAGCTTGCCCGCGCTTACATCGACATGGAGTCCACTGATAGCGCTTTGAGCGTGCTGCAGGAAGTCGTGGAGGAAGGCAGCGACGCCCAGCGCCGGGACGCACAGGAGCTCATGCGCGGACTTCAGGCCTCCGTGTAGCCCCATTGTCCGCCGTACTCCCGGTGAAGCCGAGACCCACCGACATCCCTTGGCGCCGCTGCAGTCACGGGATGTCGGTGGATTGAGCAGCAGCCCGGTGACGCAGCCCTTGCGGGCTTGCCCCGCAAGTGGAGTCGCGTCATCATAATCGCTCGCCCGCTACCCCGGGCCCATTGCTGCTGGGAGCACCTGTGAGCAGAAGGCTCTATTTCCTGCTGCCCAATCGAGAGAGCTGCGTCGCGGTGGTGGAGGAGCTCCATCGGCGTGGCGTGGCGGATCGCAATATCCACGTGATCGGTAATCACCTGGTGCCGCTAAATGGCCTGCATAAAGCCAGCGTGCTCCAGAAGACCGAGTTTGGTCACGGCATCGAGATGGGCATCGGCGTCGGCGGAGCCGCCGGAATGCTGGGAGGGCTGCTGGCGGTGACATTTCCGCCGGCTGGGCTTGTCCTGGGCGGCGCGGCCGTGCTGGGAATGGCGCTTGCCGGGGCGGGTTTCGGCGCCCTAGTTTCCGCGCTGGTGGCCAAGGACATCCCCAATCATCAGCTGAGGGCGTTTGAGGCCGCGGTCGATGCGGGGCAGCTACTACTCATAGTGGACGTGCCCAGGACCGACTTGGACGCCGTCGTTCAGATGATCCAGAGCCACCACCCGGAGGCTGAGGTCACCATCCGCCTCCCACCGGCAGCCTGAGCCTTTGCGCTTCAGTACCGCGCCGAGGCTTCCATGAGCTTCTTCAAGGCTCGAGCCAGCGCAAGCTTGGTCCCGAACACGACCATGAGCAAGCTAACCCCGGCGATTCAGTGGAAGTTGGTGAGGGAGCCATCCATATAAGATCTCAATCAAATGCGAATATATCTGCGCAGGCAACACTAGGACGCGCGAGCGCGTCAATCTCTCGACGCCCCGTGCTAGCATCAATCCTCCTTGTCGAAGTCGTCCAGAAAACTGGACCAGCTCTGGTGATGGACGGCAGTATCGGTGTCCCCGCTGTCGTCCCTATCCAGGTCGTCATAGGGTGCGCTCCAATCCTCGGGCGGCTCGGCAGGCTCCAGCACCAGCTCGTACCAGGCGTCGATGTCCAGCTCCTCGACCTCGCCCCCGTAGTGTTGCAGCTCCACCGTGCCGCCATCTTCGTCCAAGGCGACCACTTCGAACACCGTTCCGGCTTCCAGGTTCTTGTACCAGTTGCCCACGATGGGATCGGCATCAGTTGGCATTGTCTTGAGCCCTCTCAGGGGTGCATCTAGCGCTGCACACTCACGCAATCCAGGGCCCCTTCCCGGTCTCCGGCGACAACTCCGCAGGCCGCCCTCCCTGACAGTCACGCCCTCGCCCCTCGCCACCCTGCCTACCGAGATAGCCTCAGTGACATGATCGGC
>CAYQDX010000075.1:0-13719 GCA_964416345.1 uncultured Ectothiorhodospiraceae bacterium | reverse complement strand
TGGGCGAAGGGCAGCATGTCCTTGCCAAAGGCGTGGGAGGCGGCGGGCACCAGCAACACGGTATCGAAATGCGCCAGAAGCTGAGCCACGACGTCCATGTGGCCCAGATGAGGCGGGTCGAATGCAGCTCCGTAGACGGCCACCCTATGGTCTTGCGGTGTGAATGTGCTCACGTTTTCTCGACTCATGACTTGTCAGGGGCTTACGGCTCCCGTAGTCTCCGAGGGTTGCGAAAAGCCCGCCGTTCCGCACTTGCAGGCCCCACGCCACGCGGCCCGCACACGCTGGATTGGTCGAATAATCTACTACGGCCGATAGGCTATCGGCACGCTGAGAGGAAGTGGCGATGAAGCCCCAAAGTCCGCTGGTCTCGCTGATCGTTCGGACCAAGGACCGGCCCAAACTGCTGCGGGACGCCTTGCGCAGCGTCAATACCCAGACCTATCGCCCGCTGCAGGTGGTGGTGGTCAATGATGGGGGCGCGCCGCTGGACAGGGAGAGCCTGGGTGGACTGCTGCGGGAGGTGGACCTCCAATTCCTGGAGCTGGCCGAGAACCGAGGCCGGGCCCGGGCGGGAAATGCGGGCCTGGAGGCCTGCCAGGGACGGTATGTGGGCTTCTTGGACGACGACGACGTGCTGCTGCCGGAGCACGTCGCCCTGCTGACCGCCTGTCTGGAGGGCGGCGCGCACCGGGTCTGCTACGGCGACGCCGAGCTGTGCGAGCGCAGCTTCGACCCGGAGCGCCGCCACTTCGTTCTGGAAACCTGCCGTCTGTTCAGCAGCCTGGATTTCAGCTACCCGGAGCTCCTGCAGGAGAACCATATCCCGCTGATATGCCTGCTTTTCGACCGCGAGATCCTCACCGAGGCCGGAGGCTTTGATCCTGAGTTCGAAGTTTACGAAGACTGGGATCTCCTGCTGAGGGTAGGCCGCAGTCATCCCTTCTACCACGTGCCGCAAGTCACCGCGCGCTACGTGCAGTGGAGTCGCGAGCTGCAGATCGGCCAGACCGAGCACTACCAGGAGCAATGGCTGCAAAACCACCGCCGGCTGCTGGCCAAGCACAGCAAGGAGTTCACGCCGGAGCTGGTCAAGCATGTGCTCGGCACCCGCAAGGACCTGCAGCGCGAGGTGGAGACGCGACGCAGTCGTGCCGTGGACCTCGAGGCCGAGGCACGCCGCGCGTGGAGCCGCTTGAGCGAGGTGGAGCAAGAGCTGCAGAAGAGCTACCAGGCATTGGAGAAGGCCGAGGCGGTGCGGGCCCGCCTCGAGGAGCAGCTGGGCAACGCGCGGCAGGAAGCGGACCTCGCCAGGGGCGAGACTCAAGCGGTGCGGGCGCACGCGGAGAGCTCCGAGAATCAGTTGCAAGCCATCACAAGCAGTCGCGCCTGGCGCTGGATACAACGCTACGGGCGGCTGCGCGGGCATCTGCTGCCCTGGCACGCGTCCCGCGGCGGCGTGCCTCAGAAGGCCGGCGGCGGTCTGCCCCGCAAGATCAAGCGTGCGGTACAGATCGCTCGGCACGAAGGCATCAGCGGCGTCCAGCGCCGGGTCAATCGCAGCGTGCTGTTTCCCAAGAGCGTCAAGCAGGAAGACTACCCCTTCGTCGCCCTGGACGAGCGCCAGGTCAGCATCGAGGCAGTCCCCGGGCTGCTGGATGTCAGCGTCACCGTCGTGATACCCACCCGCAACGCAGGGCCGGATTTCCCGGTCATGCTGGACAAGATCCGACGCCAGTGGGGCGTGGCCTCCGTGGACCTGCTGGTGCTGGACTCCGGGTCCGGCGACCGCACGCTGGCCTGCGCGCAGCAGGCGGGAGCCACCGTCGTCACCATCCCGCCGGCAAAATTCCACCATGCCGAGACTCGCAACCTCGCCTTGCAGCACGCCTCCGGCGAGATCCTGGTGTTCCTGGTGCAGGACGCCTTGCCGGTGGGCCACGACTGGCTCTACCGGCTGGTGCAACCCTTGCTGGAAGGCGCGGCCGCAGCCGTCTCGGTGCGCCCCCTCCCCCGCACGGATGCTGATTTGTTCGCCTTGTGGAGCAGCTGGGGCTACATGGAGTACCTCGGCTTCAAATCGGACTCCGTGCGCGGTCCGGACGACGAGCCGGCACTGGCCATGCTGGCCCCTGCAGATCGCAGGCGCCGGGTGGTCCTGGACAGCGTTTGTCTGGGCATACGCCGGGCGCTGCTCGACGAGCTCAAATTCCAGGGCGCCTACGGCGAAGACATCGATCTGGGCAAGCGCGTCCTGGACGCCGGACACACCCTGCTGTACCAGGTGAGCAATGCCGTCATCCATTCCCATCGGCGCAGCGCCGAGTATTTTTTCCGTCGCGCCTACATCGACAACTTACATTTGGCCGACATTCTGCACCTGCCTCGCGACACCCACGCCACCTCCGCTGTGCTTGCCACCGTGGCCCACGGCTATGCCGGGTTCAGCCGCAGGCTCGCGGACTGGGCCGACCAGCTCGCGGGCATGCCGAAACGACCTAGTCTGGCGCTGCGGGAGCTGGGCGACAGCCTCAAGCGGGCGCTGCATGCCCGCCAGCGACCGGAAGCACCGGGTGACCCCGGATTGCTGGCCATCTTCGAGGCCTTTCCCCGGGAGGAGGTCGACGACCAGCTGTTGACCGAGCTGGAGGAGCGTCTCTATTGGAGCCTGGTCAGCCTGTCCGAGTTCCTGGAGTCCAGCGCCTCCTGGTACAGTCCACTCGAGGAAGTGGTGGACACCTTGCACAAGTGCTATGCGATCTCTGCGGGTTGCTACGTCGCCATGGCCGGTGCCGAGCTCGACCCGCAGCTGCTGCAGGGGATCTGAAGTTGAGAATACTCCTCGGCGTGCACCAATTCTTTCCCCGCTACTACGCGGGCACCGAGCGCTATGTGCTGAACCTCGCCCGCCAGCTCATGGTCCAGGGACACCGGGTGCAGGTGCTCACCTATGACTTCGCCCGTGAGGCACAGCAGGCGCTGCCCGGCGGACGCATGTTGATCAAGGAGTACGACTACGAAGGAATCCCGGTCACGGCGATCGCCCACAAGGACTTTCCCGATTTCACCTTCGACCTGGTGAACGAAGACTTCGCCGAGGCCACCCGCCAGGTGCTGGAAGACCACGAGTTCGACATCTACCACTGTGCCCATCCCCTGCGCATCGGCGGCTCCATGCGCGCGGCGGCACAGCTGGGCCTGCCCACCGTGTTGATGCTCACGGACTACTGGCTGCAGTGTCCCTTGGGCATTATGCTGCGCACCGACAACACCCAGTGCTCGGGGCCGGACCAGGGCCGCAAGTGCGTGCGCCACTGCTTCAGCAACAGGGAGCTGGCGGATTTCGAGGCGCGCAACGCCGCCGCCCGGGAGCTCGTCGACTCCGCCGATCGTATCCTCTCGCCCTCGCTGTTCCTCATCGGCGTATTTCAGTACAGCGGCTTCCTGCCGGAAGGGCGGGTCACCTTGTCACGCCATGGCTTCGACTACTCCCTGCTCACGGGCAAGACCCATCGCAAGGTGGACCCGGAGCACATCACTATCGCCTACATCGGCACCGTCCAGTTCCACAAGGGTGTGCTGACCCTGGTGGAGGCGTTCAGCAAGGTCGCCGCGCCCAATCTCCAGCTCGACGTCTGGGGGGGCTGCTTCCACGAGACCGATTACGACAACCAGGTGCGCCGCGTGGGCAGCCGAGATCCGCGCCTACGTTTCCGGGGCGAGTACAACTACAACGATCTGGAGATGGTGCTGGAATCCACCGACGTGGTGGTGGTCCCTTCCCTGTGGTACGAGAACGCACCGCTCACAATCACATCTAGCCATGCCATGGGCGTGCCGGTGATCACCTCCGCGGTCGGCGGCATGGCGGAGATGGTGCAGGACGGCGTCAACGGACTGACCTTCACCCCCGGGGATGCAGACTCTCTGGCGGCGGCCCTGACCCGTATCGCCGAGGACCCGGAGCGGGTGGAGCAATTTCGCGAGGCCATCGTGCCACCGGCCCGCCTGGAAGAGGAGGCATTCAGGATGGAGCGGCTCTACGACTCGCTGGTGCGCAAGCCCGCACCGTCCGCCCAGGAGGGCACCTAGCCGGCGAGCCTGGACAGCGCCACAGGGTCGAGCAGGCGAAAACGCCTGCCGGTGGCGTCCACCACGCCCTCGCGGCGCAGCCAGACCAGAACCCGGCTCACGGTCTCCGTCGCCAGCCCCAGATAGCTGCCGATCTCGGCGCGGGTGAGGCGCAGCTCAAATTCCATGGCAGGAAAATGATGCGCCCGCAGGCGACTCGCGAGCTCCAGCAGCAGCCGGGCCAGGCGCGCCCCGGGGGCCTTGGCGCTGAGCACCAGGGTACGCCGGCGTGCCGCCGAGAGCTCGCGGCTCAACAGCGTGGCCATGGCCTGCAGCAGGACCGGCTCGGCCGCTCCCAGATGCGCCAACTCGGCCACCGGCAGCTCGCACACCGTCAGGGCCTGGGCGGCCCGGGCCGTGTACCGGTAGTGCCCCGTCGCGAGGGCGTCCGCCCCCACGACCTCCCCGGGCAGGTAGAGGCCCACCAGGCTCCCGTCTCCGGCATAGGCCTTGATGCTACCGGAACGGACCGCGTAGAGTGCAAGAAACGCCTCTCCCACGCCGAACAGAGCCTCGCGCCGCCTGACCGGGAGGCGGTGACGCATGAGTTCCGCCACCCGCTGCACCAGTGGGTCCCCGTGACCGGGAGGAAAGCACACCGGGTAAAATCCGCAGTCGCAGCAGCGAACCGCGCGACGGCTGGCCCCGTGGGCCGGGTTCTCACCAGCTGTGGACCGTGCGACGGCCGATTTGCGCATACTGCAAGCTTCCTTGGTGATGCCTGGACTATAGACCCGCCGCCGCCGCGAGGAATTGACGTCCGTCAACAACGCCAAGTTTGGCAAGACCAAGCATCGCTCTACAACGGAGCCAGTTTATTGAGCGCAGATGGTGATTTTGAAGGCTTGGTCGCCGCGTTACGGGGTCAGCCAGGCTGCGTGCCCTTCGGCATGAAGGGCAGCGGGCAGCTCGAGGCCGAGCCGCCAGGGAGCGGGTGAGCAGCGGATGTTGGAGAGGGTGAGGCGGCGGTTTTGCAGGCTAGCCCCGGCGGTGGACCGTTGCGTCCTGCGCTGCGTCGAGGAGCGCGAGCAGACCCTGCGGGTGGTGCGCGGTATCGCCCAGCCGGTGCATACCCGCGAGGATACCGGCGTCATGATCACGGTCTGGGACGGCGGCGGTACAGGCTATGCCGCGACCCCGGATCTGAGTGAGGCCGGCCTGCGAGACGCCATTGCCCGGGCGCAGGAGTGGGCATGGCTGACCCGCCGGCACCAAGTGCCGGCTCTCGCGCCGCCGCCCCCCATCGAAGGCAGCGCCGAGCACCGCACTCCCGTGAAAAGGCGCTGGACCAGCCTGACGCTGGCGGAGCGCCTGGATCTGCTGGCCAGGGAATCCACCCGGCTTGCACTGCATCGGCACATCGTGGACTGGTCTGTCAGCCTAAGCCATGTGGTCCGGGAATCTCTGCTCATCGGCGGCGAGGGCGGCAGCATCTGGCAGCACCATGAGCTGATGCTGCCGGAGATGGGCGTCACGGCGAGCGCCGGGGGCGAGTCCCAGACCCGCACTTTCGGGGGCTATGCCCGTGCCCGTCAGGGCGGGCTGGAGGTGCTGGAAGCGGTGGACTTCCACCACGCGGCGCCGCGGCTGGCGGAGGAAGCGCTGTCACTGCTGCATGCCCCGCAATGCTCCACCGAGACCACTGCGCTGCTGCTGGCACCGGACCAGATGGTGCTGCAAATCCACGAGTCCATCGGCCATCCCCTGGAGCTCGACCGGATCCTGGGGGACGAGCGCAACTTCGCCGGGACCAGCTTCGTCACGCCGGAGATGTTCGGCCACTATCGCTACGGCTCCCCGCCGCTCAACATCACCTTCGACCCACTGGTGCCGGGCGAGCTGGCGAGCTATGCCTACGACGACGATGGGGCGAGCGCCTGGCGGGAGCACATCATCCGCGACGGCATCCTGCTGCGCCCGCTGGGCGCAGGCCTGTCACAGGCGCGCTGCGGGCTGCCGGGCGTCGCCAATGCCCGGGCCTGTGACTGGACCAGGCCCCCCATAGACCGGATGGCGAACCTCAACCTGGAGCCCGGCAGCGCGAGCCTAGGCGAGCTGGTGCGGCAGATCGAGCGCGGTCTGTACATGGAGACAAACCGATCCTGGTCCATCGACGACTCCCGCAACAAGTTTCAGTTCGGCTGCGAGCTGGGGCGTCTCATCGTGGACGGAGAGCTGGCGGGGCTGGTGAAGAACCCCTGCTATCGTGGCGTCTCGGCGACGTTCTGGCGCAGCCTGGTGGGCGTGGGCAAAGACCAACAAGTGCTCGGCGTGCCTAACTGCGGCAAGGGCGAGCCCAACCAGCTGCTTGCGGTAGGCCACGCCTCGCCGCCGTGCCTCTTTCGCGACGTGCAAGTCTTCGGCGGCGACTAGTACTCCGTCCAGGTGATAATTGCGGATGCAGACTTACTTCTATCGCCTGGTCGACGCGGTCACGGCCCGACTGGCTGGGGACGAGGTGCTGCTGTGCGACTATGCGGGAGAGGTCTCCGACTTCATCCGTTTCAACCACGCCGAGGTACGCCAGGCCGGCAGCGTTACCCAGCATTTCCTCACCCTGCGCCTGGTGCGGGGGCGGCGCCAGGCCAGCCTGGCGCTCGGCCTCTCGGGAGCCTCCCAGACCGACCTGCCGCGGCTCCATGCCGCCCTGGAGGCGCTGCGCGAGCTGCTGGATCACGTGCCCGAGGACCCCTACCTGCTCTATGCCACGGAGGTGCACTGCAGCGAGAGCCGGGAGCTCGGCAGCCTACCCGCGAGCGCCGAGGTGCTCGAGGCCATCGATCAGGAAGCCCGCGGACTGGACCTGGTCGGCCTCTACGCCGCCGGTCCGATCTACCGCGGATTCGCCAACTCCCTCGGACAGCGCAACTGGCACGAGCGGCACGACTTCCACCTGGACTGGAGCTGCCATCTACGGACGGACAAGGCGGTGAAGGCCGACTACGCCGGGACCTGCTGGAGCCCGGCGGAGCTTGGCCGGCGCCTGGCGGAGGTGCGGGAGCAGCTGCGGACCCTGGGGCTTTCCCCCCGGCGCATTCCGCCGGGTCGCTATCGCGCCTACTTGGCGCCGGCCGCGCTGACTGAGATCCTGCACATCCTAGGCTGGGGTGGCTTCAGCCTGCGGGCCCAGCACACGCAGAGCAGTCCGTTGCAGCGCCTGGTCGAGGGCAGTGCGCGCCTGCACCCGGCCGTCACCCTGGCGGAGTGCACCGGCGAAGGCACGGCTCCGCCGTTTCAGGGCGATGGCTATGCACGCCCCCCCGCCGTCGCCTTGGTGCGACGGGGCGAGCATGCTGGAAGCCTGGTGTGTCCGCGCTCGGCCATGGAATTTGGGGTCCTTGGCAACGGCGCAGACGCCGGCGAGGCCCCGAGCGCCCTGCAGATGACGGCCGGAGATCTACCGAGCACCGAGGTCCTGCAGGCGCTGGACACCGGGCTCTACATCGGCAATCTCTGGTATCTGAGCTACTCGGATCGCCTCGCCGGGCGCATCACCGGGATGACCCGCTTCGCCACGTTCTGGGTGGAGGCCGGCCGCCGGGTCGCCCCGTTGGAGGTCATGCGCTTCGACGACACCGTGTACGAAATGTTGGGCACGCAGCTGTTGGCGCTCACCCGCGAGCGCGAGCTGGTCCCCGACCGCAGCACCTACGGGGGACGCTCCACCGCCAGCCTCAGGCTGCCGGGGGCGCTGCTGCAGGGGCTCCGCCTAACACTGTGAGGCCCTTGCACCCATCGCCCCGATGTGGCACAACCTGGCTAGCCCAATACTTCATGAGCCGGAAGGGATGAATCATGCCTCGCACGCTCCATTGCCTGCTGTCTATGGTGGTCGCCCTCGCTCTGGCACCCACCCACGCCAGCACGGGTCGAGACTTTTCCCAGTGGCTACAGGGGATCCGTCATGAGGCCGTGGCACAGCACATCTCCAAGACCACGCTGGATACGGCCCTGGGCGACCTCGCGCCGATTCCCAGGGTCATCGAGCTCGACCGCCAGCAGCCGGAGTCGACGCTGAGCTTCGAGCAGTACCTTCAGCGGGTGGTGCCAGCCAGCCGGGTGGCCAAGGGCCGGGCGCGCCTGGCGGAAAATCGCCCGCTCCTGGACGCCATCGGACGCACCTACGGCGTGCAGCCCCGTTTCATCGTCGCCCTGTGGGGTGTGGAAAGCGATTTTGGACGGCACACGGGCAGCTATCCGGTGGTCGCGGCCCTGGCGACCCTGGCTCATGACGGGCGCCGCAGCGCCTACTTCCGCAAGGAGCTCTTGCATGCCTTGCACATCCTCGATGAGGGACACATCACTCCGGCCGAGATGCAGGGCTCCTGGGCCGGAGCGATGGGCCAGAATCAGTTCATGCCGTCCAGTTTCAGACGCTACGCCGTGGACTACGACGGCGACGGCCGGCGGGACATCTGGGGGAGCCGTGGCGATGTGCTCGCCTCCGCCGCCAACTATTTGTCCCACTGCGGCTGGCGTGACGATCTGACCTGGGGCCGCGAGGTACGCCTGCCGGGGAATCTCGACCGGCGGCTCATCGGCCTGGACGCTGGCCGCTCGCTGGGCCGCTGGCAGCGACTGGGGGTGCGCCGCCTGAATGGGGGGGACCTGCCGCGCCGGGGTCTACGGGCCTCCGTGGTCCAACCCGACGGCCTCGGCGGGCGCGCCTTCCTGGTGTACGACAACTACCAGGCACTGCTGAAGTGGAACCGCTCGACTTTCTTCGCCACCGCCGTGGGACTGCTGGCGGACCAGCTGCGGAACTAGGCGGCATGCAGGTCGATCAAATGCCCACGGAGCTCATCGACAGCCACTGTCATTTCGACGATGGATCCCTGGAGCCCGACCGGGAGGAGGCTCTGGCGCGGGCCCACCGGGTGCACGTGACTCGCCAGATCGTGCCGGCAGTTGCCGCCGCCCTGTGGCCGCGGTTGCGCCGGGTTTGCCGCGACCACCCAGGCCTCTATCCCGCCTACGGTCTGCATCCGGTGTGGCTGGCCGAGCACCGGCCCGAAGACCTGGACACCCTGGCGCAATGGATCGAGCGCGAGCGGCCGGTAGCCATAGGTGAGTGCGGGCTGGACTACTACCTGGAAGACCTGGATCGGGAGGCCCAGCTCGACTATTTCGTCGCCCAGCTGCGGCTGGCGCGCAGCCACGCACTGCCGGTGATTCTGCACGCCCGCCGCTGCGTGGACGACATCACCAAGCACCTGCGCCGGTTACCCGGTCTGCGCGGCATGGTCCACAGCTACTCCGGCAGCGAGGAGCAGGCCCAGCGCCTGCTGGATCTAGGCTTCTATCTCAGCTTCGGGGGACCGGTGACCTATCCCCGGGCCCAGCGCCTGCGGCGCCTGGTGCAGACGCTGCCTCTGGAGCGCCTGCTGGTAGAGACCGATAGCCCGGACCAGCCCGGGAGCAGCCATCGGGGCGAGCGCAACGAGCCGGCCTTTCTGCCGGAAGTGGTGCGCACCATCGCCGAGCTGCGCGGCATCGCGGTGCACGAGGTCGCGGCGGCGACAACCCGCAACGCAGTCACACTGTTCGGCCTGGCCGCCTGAAGCCCGCGACCGGCCATTCATCGAAGCGAGAGGGCGAGCAATCATGGCGGAATTTGCAGGCAAAGTCGTGCTGATCACCGGCGCGGCCGGCAACCTAGGACGCGCAGTTGGGGAGGCTTTCCGCGCCGCCGGGGCCCGGCTGGTGCTGGCGGATCTCAAGCTGGAGCGACTGGAGGCCGTGTGGGGCAGCGGGGACGATCTGCTCTGCCTGGCGGTGGACCTCACCCGGGCCGACTCGGTGCAGACCATGGTGGAGGCGGCCCTGCAGCGCCATGGCGCCATAGACGTGCTGGCCAACGTTGCTGGCGGCTTCACCATGGGGCCACCCGTGCACGAGACTGAGGAGCACACCTGGGACTTCCTGCTCGATCTCAACGCCCGCTCGGTGCTGCTCACCTGCCGGGCGGTGCTGCCCCAAATGCGCAGCCGCGGCACAGGCAAGATAATCAGCGTGGCGGCGCGGGCGGCGTTGGAAGGCAAGGCGAAGATGGGCGCCTATTGCGTGTCCAAGGCGGCGGTGATCACGCTGACCCAAAGCATGGCGGCAGAGAACCGTCGGGCGGGTATCAACGTCAACTGCATCTTGCCGGGCACCATCGACACGCCGCAGAACCGGGCCGACATGCCCAATGCGGACTTCGACACCTGGGTACCCCCGGCGGCGCTGGCCGACGTAATTCTGTTCCTGGCCTCGGATGCGGCCCGCGCGGTGCACGGGGCCGCGGTGCCAGTCTACGGCCTGAGCTGAGCGCATCAGCCCGAGCGGCGGGCCTCCAGCCAGTCGCGAATGCGGTTGGCGTCGCCCAGCGGGCTGAGCTTGCCGTCTGCATCCAGGAACACCATGATCACGGGCTGGTTGGCGACGGTCACCTGCATGACCAAGCAGCGCCCGGCCTCATTGATGAAGCCGGTCTTGCTCAGACCGATGTCCCAGGTGCCCTTGCGCACCAGGCGATTGGTATTCCTGTACGGCGTGGGCACCGAAGACTTGCCGACGCCGACCTCCCAGGAGGCCGTCGTCGTCATCTGGCGGATGAGCGGATACTCGTAGGCGGCCTCGACCATCTTCACCAGATCGGCGGCCGTGGAGACGTTGCGCGGACTGAGGCCGCTGGGCTCGACGAAGTGGGTGCTGCTCATGCTCAGCGTCGCCGCCTTGCGATTCATGGCCGCGACGAACGCGGCCTTCCCCTTGGGATAGGTTCGGCCCAGGGCGCAGGCGGCCCGATTCTCCGAAGACATCAGCGCCAGCTTGAGCAGCTCCCTGCGGCTGAGCACGGTTCCGACCCGCAGCCGGGAATAGCTGCCCTTGATGTGGTCTATCTCGGCCTTGGTGATCGTAATCTTCTTGCCCATCGGCAATGCCGCATCCAGCGTGACCATGGCGGTCATGAGCTTGGTCAGCGAGGCGATGGGGGTCCGTGTTTGGGCATTCTTGGCAAAGAGCACGTTGCCGGTCTCCTGATTGACCACCACGCTGATCGTTGAGCGCAGGCGCGGGCCCTTGGCGGTGTCTTTGATCACGACCTCGGCCGGTGGCGTCACGGGCTTCGCGTGAGGCGCCACGGCTTGGGGAACGGAACTCGAGGCACCGGCTCGCCTTGCCGTGGCGTTGCCCCCGGTGGCAGGCGTCGCCGGAGCGGTGACGGCAGCCGGGGGCGAAGCGATCGCATTCTTCGGGGTCATCCTGGCGGGCGAGTCGATGCGGGCGATGACTCCCCTCTTGTCCGCAGACAAGCCCGGCGAGACTCCCAAGGCGACCAAACCGAGGCCGAACAAGATACCGAGTATGTGATGGAAATCGAAACGCACCGTATACCCCCCCTTTGGCCGTGGCAGCCGATGGTCGCCGCCGAAGTATCACGGGCCGGGCTCCCCAGCACCACCCCGCTCCAGCATCGCTGCTGGGTACGGGAATTATTCTTTCACGGCAGCCAGATAAGCTCAACAGAGTGGCGGCGTGGAAATGATTGCCGAGCGCGGCCAGGCACCGGCGGCCTCCGGCGAATCCGCACTGGGTCGCAGCGGGCTGTATGCAGTCCGCCGGCAGGCCTACCCGTGCTCACCGCCCCACTCTGGATGCTCGTACATGCGCTCATCCGCGCCGAGCTTGCGGCCTGAGCTCAGGTCCGCAGGGCGGCCTGCAGATCCAGCGCCGCCGCCATCAGCTCACGGGTGTAGGGATGCTCAGGGTCGGCGAACACGCGGGTCGCGGGACCGTGCTCCACCACGCGACCGGCGCGCATGACCAGCACCTCGTCACTGAGGGCCCGTACCACGGCCAGATCGTGGCTGATGAACAAATAGGCGAGTCCGTGGCGCGCCTGCAGGCCGCGCAGCAGGTCGACGATCTGGGCCTGCACCGTCCGATCCAGCGCCGAGGTGGGCTCGTCCAGCACCACCAGGCGGGGCCTAAGCACCACGGCCCGGGCAATGGCGATGCGCTGGCGCTGGCCGCCGGAGAACTCGTGCGGATAGCGGTGGCGGCTCTCCGGGTCCAGGCCCACCTCTTCCAGGGCACGACAGATGAGGGCCTCGCGCTCGGCCCGGCTGCCGCCGATGCGATGCACCTGCAAGCCCTCGGCGACGATCTGCTCCACCGACATGCGCGGGCTGAGGCTGCCGAAGGGGTCCTGGAACACGATCTGCAGCTCCCGCCGCAGTGGACGCAGTGCACGGCTGCGCAGGCCCTCCAGTGGCCGGCCCCGAAATCGAATCGCTCCGCTGCTGCGCTCGAGCCGCAGCAGGGCCAGACCCAGAGTGGTCTTGCCGGACCCGCTCTCCCCCACCACCCCGAGGGTATGGCCCTCGCGGATACACAGCGAGACGCCGTCCACCGCCTTTACGTGGCCGACCGTGCGCCGCAGGACACCCTTGCGCAGGGGAAACCACACCCGCAGTTCCTGCGCACTTAACAGCTCCCCGGCCCCTGGCGGCGCCGCCACCGGCATGCCGCTGGGCTCGGCGGCCAGCAGCTGGCGGGTGTAGGGGTGTCGTGGCGCCGCGAACAGCCTGGCCACGGGCCCCGCCTCGACCACCTCGCCTGCCTGCATGATGCAGACCCGGTCCGCCACCCGCCGGACGATGTTGAGGTCATGGGTGATGAGCAGCAGGGCCATGTGCAGGCGCCGCTGCAGATCCTTCAGCAGCGCCAGGATTTGGGCCTGTATGGTGACGTCCAGCGCCGTGGTGGGCTCGTCGGCGATGAGCAGATCCGGCTCGTTGGCCAGGGCCATGGCAATCATCACCCGCTGGCGCTGGCCGCCCGAAAGCTGGTGCGGGTAGGCCCGCAGGCGCTGCTCGGCCTCCGGCAGACCGACTAGACGCAGCAGCTCCAGGATGCGCGCCCGGGCCGCCAAGGGCGCCAGCCCCTTGTGCAGGTAGAGAGTCTCGCCGATCTGCTTCTCGATGGTATGCAACGGATTGAGCGAGGTCATGGGCTCCTGGAACACCATGCCGATGCGGTCCCCGCGCACGCGCTGCATCACCCGCTCGGGCGCCCCCATCAGCTCCTGGCCCAGCAGCCGGATGCTGCCCGAAGGATGGCGAGCCCGGGGATACGGCAGCAGCTGCATAACCGAAAGGGCGGTGACCGACTTGCCGGAGCCGCTCTCCCCCACCAGCGCCAGGGTCTCGCCCCGCTCGATGTGCAGCGATACGCCCCGCACGGCCCGCAGCTCCCCCGCCTCGGTGGCGAAGCTGACCGAGAGCTCCGCGACCTCCAGCAGGCGCGGTGCCACTGCGCCGGACGCGTCGGGCCCGCTCATAGCCGAGTCTTGCGCGGGTCGAAGGCATCCCGCGCCGCCTCGCCGATGAAGATGAGCAGGCTCAGCATCAGCGCCAGCACCAGAAAGGCGGTGAGACCGAGCCAGGGGGCTTGCAGATTGGCCTTGCCCTGGGCCAGCAGCTCACCCAGGGACGGCGAGCCCGGGGGCAGGCCGAAGCCGAGGAAATCGAGCGAGGTCAGGGTGGTGATGGAGCCATTCAGCACGAAGGGCAGGAAGGTCAGCGTCGCCACCATGGCGTT
>CAYQDX010000074.1:0-13745 GCA_964416345.1 uncultured Ectothiorhodospiraceae bacterium | reverse complement strand
TTCGGTCTCACCGGACTGACCCTGGACCGCGCCTTCCATGAGCATGCGCTGCGCTCCCTGCGGGAGCGCCTGCAGACCCAAATCTACAGTCTGCTGGCCGCCGCCGACCTGGACCCGGGCGGTCGCCTGCAGCTGCCGGCCGCGCTGCCGGAGCCGCGCTTCTCCATTCCCCACTCCGGACTCTATGGCGAGGTGACCGACGCGGCGGGCAACGCCGTGTGGCGCTCCCAATCGCTCTCGGGCACACGGCTGCTGCTGCCGTCGGGGCTGCCGCCCGCCGCCAGCAGCTTCTATGAGCCCAAGTCGACGGATCGGCCCAGGGTCTACGCGCTCGGATACGGGGTGGTCTGGGAGACCGAATCGGGTCGGCCCCAGCCCTATACTTTCAGCGTCGCCGAGCAGGCAGGGATCTTCGATCAGCAGGCGCGCGAATTTCGTCGCAGTCTGTGGGCCTGGCTGGGGGGCGTGAGCGTGCTGCTGCTGCTGGTTCAGGGCGTGGTGCTGCGCTGGGGGCTGCATCCGCTGCGGGGGGCGGAGCACGACCTGGCGGAGATCGAGGCCGGACGCCGGGAGCGCCTGGAAGGCAGCTATCCACGGGAGCTTCGCGGCCTGACCGACAACCTCAATGCGCTGCTGAGCAACGACCGGGCGAGCCTGGAGCGCTACCGCCGCAGCCTGGGCGATCTGGCGCACAGCCTTAAGACGCCGCTGGCGGTGCTGCGCTCGGCGGCGGAGGGCGAGGGCTCGCCCCTGGCCCATTCCGTGGATGAGCAGGTGAGCCGAATGTCGCAGATCGTCGAGTATCAGCTGCACCGGGCGGCCACTTCCGGGCGCAGCTCCCTTGCCGCGCCCATCGCCCTACGCCGGCTGACCGTGAAGGTGGTTGCCAGCCTCTCCAAGGTATACGCCGACAAGGGTGTTCAAACGGCGGTGAAAATTCCTGAGAGCGCCGAGTTCCGGGGTGACGAGGGCGACCTGCTGGAGATTCTCGGTAATCTGTTGGACAACGCCTATAAGTGGTGCCGCACCCGGGTGCGGGTGGACGCAACGGCTGCCGACGGCACTCTGATGTTGCGGGTCGACGACGATGGCCCCGGTATTCCGCCACAGGAGGCCATTGCGGTGCTGGGACGCGGGGTCAGGGGCGATCAGGCGACCGGCGGGCACGGCATCGGCCTGTCCGTGGTCAGGGACATCGTCGAGGCTTACGGCGGCCGGCTGGAGGTCGGGACCGGCCCCCTGGGCGGCGCCCCGATCTCGGCCACCTTTCCGCGTCGCTGAGGCACTTGTCCGCGCCCGGGCGACTGCGCAGAATGGATCCAGCCCCTGGGCGGGCGTGGAGATGAGATGGTCGAGCACTGGAATCCGGAGCGCGACGGAGCGTTGAGCGAGTCCGCGATGCGCCACAAGCTGGAGGCCCGCGGCTACGCCGTGAGTCGCTACGATTACCCGCCGGGCACCTACTTTGCGCCCCACAGCCATGGGGTAGACAAGATCGACGGGGTGCTCGCCGGCCGCTTCAGGCTCAACATGGGCGGCATCTCGGTAGTCCTCGAGGCGGGGGATCTGCTGGAGGTGCCCCGGGGCGTGATCCACAGTGCCGAGGTGCTGGGCGAGGACTACGTCATCAGCCTCGATGCGGTGCGCCTGGACTCGCCCTGAGCCTCGACCACAGCAGGCGCCCACGGCCCATGAAGCATCGCATACTGGTGGTCGAGGACGAGCCCGCCATCGTCGACAACATCGCTTACGTGCTGGAGACCGAGGGCTTCGAGCCCATCTGCTGCGACACCATCGCCGCCGCCGAGGCGGCCCTGGCCGCTCGCTCGCCGGCGCTGGTCATCCTGGACGTGGGCCTCCCGGACGGCAGCGGCTTCGAGCTCTGCAAGGCCATACGCAGGAGCTCCACGCTACCGGTGATCTTTCTCACGGCCCGCGGGTCGGAGCTGGACCGGGTGGTCGGCCTGGAGATCGGCGCCGACGACTATGTGGTCAAGCCCTTCAGTCCACGAGAGCTGGCGGCGCGGGTGAAGGCCATCCTACGGCGCAGCC
This sequence comes from uncultured Ectothiorhodospiraceae bacterium, assembly GCA_964416345.1. GTDB lineage: Bacteria > Pseudomonadota > Gammaproteobacteria > CAYQDX01 > CAYQDX01 > CAYQDX01. Next base: position 11,693 of record CAYQDX010000074.1, on the reverse strand, counting down.
TGGATGTCCCGGCGCCCGCGGCAAGCGGTCCCTTCCAGGTCGATGCGGCCCGCCACACCATCCGCTTTCACGGCACCGCCCTTGCGCTGACGCGCTACGAGTTCCGCATCCTGGAGATTCTGCTGCGCCATCCGGGCTGGGTGTACAGCCGGGAGCAGCTGATGCAGCTCGCCTGGGGCGAGCCCGGGTCGAGTCTGGATCGCAGCGTCGACGCCCACATCAAGACCCTGCGGGCCAAGCTGCGCGCGGTAGCGCCCGACAGCGATCCCATCCGCACCCACCGGGGAGAGGGTTACTCGCTCAAGGAAGATCCGTGAGTCTGCGCCTGCGGGTCCTGCTGGTGTTCGGGCTGATTGCCGCCGCCGGATTCTACTACCTGGCTCGGGGCGAGCTCGGAGCGCTGCGCGGGCATTACCTGGAGGCCATGGAGGAATCCATGGTAGATACCGCGCAGGTGCTGGCGGCGCTGGTGGGCGCGACCCTGGTGGGCGAGGCCGATGCCAGGCCGAGGCTGCGGCGGGCATTCTCGGAGATCAATCGCCAGGAGTTGTCGGCGCAGATCTATCGCTTGCACAAGTCCGCGGTAGAGCTGCGGGTCTACGTCACCGACCGTCACGGCAAAGTGGTCTTCGACTCTGCCGGGGGCCGGGACGAAGGCGCGGACTATTCCCGTTGGAACGACGTCTACCTGACGCTGCGGGGCCGCTACGGCGCGCGCTCCACCCACGAGCGGAGCGGACCGGCGGACACCAGCGTGCTCTATGTCGCGGCGCCGATCGTGGTGGATGGGCAAATTGCCGGGGTGCTGAGCGTAGGCAAGCCCGCGGAGAGCGTGGCGGAGCTCATCGCCGTAGCCCGGGACCGGCTCATCACCGTGGCGTCCCTGGCCGCGGTGGTGGTCATCGCCCTGGTGACGGTGCTCACCCTGTGGGTCACCGGCCCCCTGCGCCGGCTCACCGTCTACGCCCAGGCCGTGCGCGACGGCAAGCCCGCCAGTCTGCCGCCGCTGGGACCGCAGGAGGTGCGGGTGCTGGGCCAGGCCTTGGAGGAGATGCGTCGCGCCCTGGAAGGCAAGCGCTACGTGGAGCACTACGTGCAGACCCTGACCCACGAGATCAAGGCGCCCGTGTCCGCCATTCAGGGGGCAGCCGAGCTGCTGGACGAGCACATGCCGGCGCCGGCCCGGCAGCGCTTCCTCGCCAACATCCGCGGCGAAGCGGACCGCCTGGGTCGCCTGGTGGGGCGCCTCCTCGAGCTGGCCTCCCTGGAGGGTCGGGAGGCACTGCGGGACGTTAAGGACATTGCGCTGGCGCCGCTGGTGGCCGAGGTGCTGCAGGCCTTGGAGCCCATTGCGGAGGCGCGCAGGCTTACCCTGGCAGGCGCCTGTCCGGAGCCCCTGCGGACGCGGGGCGAGGAGTTTCTGGTTCGCCAGGCACTCGCGAACCTGGTGCAGAACGCGCTGGATTTCTCCCCGGAGCACGGCACGGTGGCGCTGACGGTGGGTGCGGAGGAGGGTGGCATCCAGTGTCGGGTCCGCGACCAGGGTCCGGGGGTCCCGGAGTACGCCCTGGAGCGCGTGTTTGAGCGCTTCTACTCCCTGCAGCGACCGAGCAGCGGCCTGAAGAGCTCCGGGCTGGGACTCAGCCTCGTCCGGGAGGTGGCGCGCCTGCACGGGGGTAGGGCCGGACTGCGCAACCGTCCCGAGGGCGGCGCAGAGGCGACCCTCTGGCTGCCGGCTGCTGCCGCAGGGCGTTGACCCGGATGTCTCAGCTGTAGCCGAGCGCCAGTCCGATCCTATAGGTCGCGAAAGTGGCCAGCCACGCCACCACCAGACCCAGCAGGACCGTGCCGCCCGCCACCTTCCAGGAGCGCGCTTCGGCCTTGATGGCGGCGATCGTGGCGATGCAGGGCGTGTAGAGCAGGGTGAACACCATGAAGCTGATGCCGCGCAGCGGACTCATCTGGGCGGCGATCTGGGCTGGCAGATCCAGCTGGGACGCGCCGTAGATGACCGCCATGGCCCCGACGACGATCTCCTTGGCGATGAAGCCGAAGATCAGTGCGACCGTCTCGTGCCAGTGAATCCCCAGGGGCTCGAACATGAAGCCCAGCAGACCGCCAAGCTGGCCGGCCAGCGTCTCGCCACCGCCCACCGGCACGCCGGTGGGAAAGTGTGTCAGGAACCACACGACGATGACGCCGAGGATGATCAACGTGGCGGCGCGATGCAGGAAGGCCTTGACCTCCTGCCAGGCGCGCAGCGCCACGGTGCGCGCCGAGGGCAGGCGGTAGGGGGGCAGCTCCATGATGAACGGCTCGGGCGGACCACCGATGCGCAGCGGGCGCAGGGCCAGCCCCGTGAGCACGATGGCGAGGAAGCTGCCCACGTACAGGGAGAACACGACCCAGCCCGCGACCAGCGGCGCGAATAGGATGCTGGAGAGGAACAGGAACACCTGCAGGCGGGCGCTGCAAAGGGAGAACGGCACCAGCAGCATGGTCAGGATGCGGCTGTGCTGGCTCGACAGGATGCGGGTGCCCATGATCGCCGGCACGTTGCAACCGTAGCCCAGGAGGATGCTGACGAAGGCTTTGCCGTCCAGGCGCAGCATGTGCATCACCCGGTCCATGAGGAAGGCGGCCCGCGCCATGTAGCCGGTGTCTTCGATGAGAGACAGGAAGATGAAGAACAGGGCGATGATGGGAAAGAAGCTCAGCACGACGCCTACCCCCTCCACCAGGCCATCCACCACGAAATTGGTGGCCACGCCCGGCACGCCCATGGCGGCCGCGCCCTGGCGCATCAAGTCCTGGGCCGCGGCGACCCAGCCGCCCAGGAGGTCCTGCAGGGGAGCGCCGAGCGTGAACACGCCCTGGAACATGGACCACATGACGACCAAGAATAGGGGCAGGCCGAGCACGGGATGCAGCAGCAGGTTGTCGAGCTTCTTGGTGAGCGGTGTCGGGGGCGACACCGCCTGGTGGGACACCTCGCGAACCAGGCCACGGGCCGCATCGAAACGGCAGCGCGCGCAGGTGGACACCAGATCCTCGCCCAGGGAGCGCTCCACGTGCTCCCGGGTGCAGGCGGCATTCTCCACCAGTCCGGCGAGCTCTGGCTTGCGTGCCACCACGCTCTCCGCGGCGTGACCTCCTTCCATGAGGCGCAGCGCGAGGAAGTTGGCATCCAGGGTGCCGTTGGCGTGGCGCGTCTCGATTTGTCGCGCCAGCTCCGCGATGGCGTCCTCCAGCACGGGGGGCACCGACATCCTGGGGGCGTGCGGCCGGCGGGTGCCCTTCAGGGTCTCCAGCACCGCCAGCTTCAGCTCGGTCACGCCCTCGCCCGTGCGCGCCACCAGGGGCACGACCGGAACGCCCAGGTGATCCGACAGTGCCTGGATGTCCAGCTGCAGGCCCCGCCGCCGCGCCTCGTCCATCATGTTGACTGCCAGCACCATGGGCAGGCCGATGGCAGCGAGCTGCAGGGTGAGTCCCAGGCCGCGATACAGGTTGCCCGCGTCCACCACGTTGATGAGCAGATCCGGCGCCGAGCCCATCAGGTACTCGCGCACGATGCGCTCCTCGACGGTGCTGGGGCTGAGGGAGTAGGCACCCGGCAGGTCCACCAGCCGGACGTCGTAGTCATCGAGCTGGAAACGCCCTTGCTTCTTCTCCACGGTGACGCCCGCCCAGTTGCCGGTGCTCTGGCGGGCGCCCGTGAGTCGGTTGAACAGGGTCGTCTTTCCCGTATTGGGAATGGCCCCGATGGCGATGGTGACCTCGGTCATGATTCTAGATTCTAGCGACTCGGCGGGGGAGCGTGGGGGAGTCGGGTGCCGGTGCCCGCGTCTTCCGCCGTCGGCTCCACCAGCAGCTTGTCGGCCTCACCACGACCCAGGCTCACCACCTGTCCGTCGGGAATCAGACTCAGCTGCAGCGGCCGTAACGAATGGAGTGTGAAGCCCGCGCCCGGTGCGAGGCCGCGCTCGTGCATCTTGCGCGCATAGCCTGCCTTGCCCAGCAGCGCCCGCACCCGATAAATCGCAGTATTACTGTCCAGCAAACTCGGCAGGGGTGCGGCAACCACCTCGCATTCCAGGCTGCGCAGCTCATCGGCCCGCAGGGCGAGGCTTTGGCCGCCCTCGGCGACTACTTCCACCGGACCGCCGAGCGGGCTGACGCGCACGACGGTCACCTCCACGCCCGGCAGGATGCCCATCTGAGCCAGGCGCCGGGCGACGGGCGACTCGGGCCCCAGGGCGCGCAGCCGGCAGATCACGTGTGGCCCAAGCCTGGCCGGCATCGCTCAGCGAGCTCCTGCGGCGGCGTCGGAGTTTGACCGTGCCGAAGCTTGCCCTTGGAGCTCGGTGAGGCTCCTGCCCGGAACTGGGGAGGGTTTGCCGAGCCCAGGCGCATGGGGCACCGGCTGGGCGTGCAGGCGACTTACGACGGATACCGGTGGGAAATGCGGGCGGGGCGGTGCCTCGGGCCGGCACGGGCACGAGCTGCTCATGGAGCCGCGTGTGCCTGCAGGAATTTGAGGCAGCCGCTGAGGCTCGAAAGCTTGGGGTAATCGAGCTCCGGTACCTTGATGTCCAGGCGGACCTCCAGCTTGAGCACGAAGTTGAGGAAATCCACCGAATCGATGTCGAACTGATCTCGGAAGCTCCGCTCCGGGTCCAGCCGTCCGGCATCGACATCGGGCGCCACCGCCCGCAGGGTCTCGACGACGATGGCACTCAGCTCTTCTTCATTCATGTCTGGGAGGGTCCTCAGTCAACGATGCGGCGGGGTCCACCATGACGCCCGACAGGTCGCCTTCCGGCAGGCCGAGCTCCCAGGCCTTGAGCAGCCGGCGGACTATCTTCCCCGAGCGGGTCTTGGGCAGCTCGACTCGGAACTCGACCTCTTTGGGGGCGACCACGGCACCCAAGCGGCGCCTGGCGTGGGCAAGCAGCTCCTGGCGCAGCGCCTCGCCGGCCTGCCAGCCCGACTTCAGGGTGACGAACGCCTTGACACGCTCGGTGGCGAGGGCGTCAGGGACGCCGATGGCGCCCGCCTCACCGACTGCCGGATGCTCCAGCAGCGCGCTCTCCACTTCGAAGGGGCCGATGAGGTGTCCTGATGACAGGATGACGTCGTCGGCCCGCCCTAGGAACCAGAAGTATCCGTCGGCATCCCGCCGCGCGATGTCGCCTGTCAAATACCAGCCGTCCGCGAAGCACTCGGCGTAGCGCTCCGGCTCGCCCAGGTAGCCGCGGAATAGCGATGGGCAGGAGGCACGGATCGCGAGCTCTCCTTCGACGTCCGCCTGCGTCACCGGCGTCACGCTGCGGTGCGGGCCGCGTCGCAGCAGGCTCGCCTCCACGCCGGGCAGGGGCAATCCCATGGACCCGGGCTTGATGGGCAGTGCGGCGAAATTAGCAATCATGATAGCCCCCGTCTCGGTTTGCCACCAATTGTCGTGTATCGGAAGGCCAAATGCCTTCTGGCTCCAGTGCACGGCCTCCGGATTGAGAGGCTCGCCGACGCTGGCGATGAAGCGCAGATCCGGAAACGGCGCCCGTGCCGGCAGCTCTGCCGCCAGGCGCATCATCATACGGACCGCGGTAGGCGAGGTGTACCAGACGTTGACGCGCTCCCCGCGCAGGGTGCTAAGCCAGCGGACGGGCTCGAACTCGGCCTCGTCGCAGAGCAGTGTGGCGCCCAGCGTCAGGGGGGCCATGATGCCGTAGCTGGTGCCGGTCACCCAGCCGGGATCGGCCGTGCACCAAAAAACGTCCTCGGGGTGGATGTCCAGGGCAAGGCGTGCCGAGACCTGCTGGACCAGCACCGCAGCGTGGGCGTGCATGGCCCCCTTGGGCATGCCGGTGGTGCCGCTGGTGTAGTGCAGCAGGGCAATGTCTTCGGCGCCGGTCGTCACCTGGGCTGGCACAGGGTCTGCCTGCCGGAGCAGGCTCCAAAGTGCGGCGGTGGCGGGTAGAGGACTGGCCGCATCATCCTCGTCGGCGAGCAGGACGTGACGTAGGCCGGGCAGCCGGCTGCGGTGGTCGGCCAGCTTGCGGCGATACAGAGCCGCGTTCGTGACCAGCACTCGCGCGCCGCCCAGGGAAAGGCGGGTGCACAGCGGCTGGGGGCCGAAGGCGGCATACAGCGGACAGAGCACTGCACCGTGCTTGAGCGTGCCCAGAGCGGCGACATACAGCGCCGGCACGCGGCCGAGCAGCACGGCCACGACCTCGCCCTTCGCCACGCCCAGCTCGGCGAGCAGAGTGGCGAAGCGATCCGTGAGCTCTTGGAGCTGGCCGTAGCTGTAGTCCTGAGGCTCGCCCGCGCGCGGCAGCCAGCGCAGCGCGAGATGGTCCCGCCGTGCGCCGGCGGCGTGTCGATCCACCGCCTCGTGCGCCATGTTCAGTCGGCCGGCGACCCGACCATCCAGCCCCTCGGCCGCGCGGCTCCAGCTGAATGTGGTCCGCGCCGCCTGGTAGTCGACCAGGTTTGGCGCCGGTCCATGCCCTGGACGGGGCTTTACGATCAGGTTCTGCGACATGGCCGAGAGTTGCCGGAAGTATGGGCGGAGCGCCGCAGGCTCTGGATGAGCAGCCGCTCGCGCTTGCTGCGGCCAGCGCCACTGGACCATCATGATCCGGCTTGAGCCCTGCCGAACGGGTGACACGCAGGCGCAGTATACCCTGTATAACCCCACTTCATCGCCGCTCTGGAGCCGTCTCGATGACCATCCGCAATTTGGAGTACTTGTTTCGGCCCACGTCCATCGCACTGGTAGGGGCGAGCAAGCAGCGGGATTCCGTGGGTGCGGTGCTGGCACGCAACCTGTTCAATGCTGGCTTCGACGGTCCTGTAATGCCGGTAAATCCCAAATACACCAGTATCGAGGGGGTGTTGACCTACCCGGATATCGGTGCGCTGCCAGTCACGCCCGAGCTGGCGGTGGTCAGCACGCCGCCGCAGAGCGTGCCGGACATCATTGCCGAGCTGGGGGCCCGCGGCACCCGGGCCGCGGTGGTCATCACCGCCGGCTTCGCGGACCGCAACGACGCCCATGGGCAAGCCCTGCAACAGCAGCTGCGGGAGGCGGCCAGGCCGTATTTGCTGCGCCTGGTAGGCCCGAACTGTCTGGGAATCATCGCCCCGGGCGCGGGCCTCAACGCAAGCTTCGCCCATCTCACGCCCACGCCAGGGGGGCTGGCTTTCGTCGCCCAGTCGGGTGCCATCGTCACCTCGGTGCTGGACTGGGCGCATAGCCGGGGCATCGGCTTCTCCCATCTGGTCTCACTCGGCGACATGGTGGACGTCGATTTCGGCGACATGCTGGATTTCCTGGCGAACGATGCCGGTACCCGAGCCATCCTGCTCTACATCGAGGCGGTCAGTCAGAGCCGGAAGTTCATGTCCGCGGCCCGGGCTGCCGCCCGCACGAAGCCGGTCATCGTGGTCAAGGCCGGCCGCTTCCCCGAGAGCGCCCGGGCTGCCGCCTCCCACACCGGGGCGCTGGCTGGCTCGGACGCGGTCTACGATGCGGTGTTTAGGCGGGCCGGCATGCTACGGGTGAACGGCCTGGAGGACTTGTTCGACGCCGTGGAGATTCTGGCGCTGACCCGGCCCCCGAAGGGCGATCGACTGGCAATCCTGACCAATGGAGGTGGCATAGGCGTGCTTGCCACCGACGCGCTGATCGAGGAGGGTGGCCGGCTTGCCCAGCTCTCCGCCGAGACTCTGGCCAAACTCGACGCGGTGCTGCCGCCGGCGTGGTCCCGTGGCAATCCGGTCGACATCGTCGGCGACGCCACCGGCAGCCGCTACGGTGATGCCTATGCCGTCATCTGCCAGGATAGGGGACTGGATGCCGTTCTGGTGCTCAACTGTCCGACGGCGGTGGTTTCCGGGGTGGAGGCGGCGGCGGCTATCGTCGACAAGGTCCGGAATCCTGGTCCAATGCTGCTGACCAGCTGGGTGGGGTCCGCGGCGGCGGAGGAGGCGCGGCGACTGTTTCGTGCCCACCATGTGCCCACCTACGAGACGCCGGGACAGGCGGTGCGCGCCTTCATGTACATGGTCAGCTATCGCCGCGGCCAAGAGCTGCTCATGGAGACTCCGGCCTCCATTCCGGAGGACTTCGTGGGAGACACGGCGCGGGCACGCATTCCAATCGAGCGTGCCCTGAGTGAGGGCCGCGAGTGGCTGGCGGAGCCCGAGGCCAAAGAGGTGCTGGCCGCCTACGGCATTCCGGTGGTCAGCACCTACACCGCCGAGACCCCGCAGGAGGCTGCCGACGTGGCGGCCCGGATTGGGGGCCCTGTGGTGGTAAAGATCCTCTCGCCGGACATCACCCACAAATCCGACCTGGGCGGCGTGGTGCTGGACGTGAAGGGTCCCGGGGCAGTCAAGGCGGCGGCCGCAAACATGCTGGAGCGCATCGCCAAGGCGCGGGTCGGTGCCCGGCTCGACGGCTTCTCCGTCTCGCCCATGGTGCGACGCCCGGGCGCCTACGAGCTGATCGTCGGTATGACGGAGGACTCTCAGTTTGGCCCGGTGCTGCTGTTCGGCCAAGGGGGCACGGCGGTGGAGGTGGTAAACGACATGGCCCTCGGTCTGCCACCGCTCAACATGCATCTGGCCCACGAGGTCATCTCCCGCACCCGCATCTACCGCCTGCTGCAGGGCTATCGCGGCATGCCCGCGGCCGATCTGGATGGGGTCGCAATGACCTTGATTCGAGTGTCTCAGCTGACCATCGACATCCCGGAGCTGGTGGAGCTGGACATCAATCCGCTACTGGTGGACGAGCACGGGGTGCTGGCTCTAGATGCGAGGATCAAGGTCGCCGAGCGCCAGGGCGCCGGGGGCGACCGGCTGGCCATCCGCCCATACCCCAAGGACTTGGAGCAATCCATAGGCCTGGGCGACGGACGCACCCTGCTGCTGAGGCCCATACTCCCGGAGGACGAGCCGTCGCTGCAGGCCGCCTTCGCCGAGCTCACGCCGGAGGAGGTGCGACTGCGCTTCTTCGTGCCGCTGAGGACTCTCTCACACGTGATGGCGGCACGCTTCACGCAGATCGACTACGACCGTGAAATGGTGCTGATACTCACCACGCCTGGCATCCCAGGGAGGACGGAGATTTACGGAGTCGTGCAGATCTCGGCGGACCCGGATGGCGAGCACGCCGAATACGCCATCATCGTCAGGGGCGACATGACCGGCATGGGCCTAGGCATCCTGCTGATGCGGCGCATCATGGATTACGCCCGCGAGCGGGGCATCCGGGAGATCCACGGCGACGTGCTGCGAGAGAACGCCACCATGCTCAAGCTTTGCCAGGTGCTGGGCTTCACCCAGGGCTACATCGTGGACGAGCCTGGGCTGGTGCGCGTGACGCTGAAGCTCTAGTACTCCATCCAAAGGTCACTGCTCGTCCAGAGGTATAGGGTGGGGCGCGGAGCGGCGACTCAACCCGACGGCATGCAATCAATCCTCAGCAATTCTGGCGACTGTCGTAGCTATTGGGAAAGCTCTATGGACTGCCGGAGTCGTAGCCTCAGGGAGCGCCGGAGTCCGGCGCATGGCTGCCGAAGCGCTGCTGTGTCGAGTCGTGTCGACCCCGTGGCTGGGGGTAGATCGTAGCCCCGCTGTAGGCAGGTGGCGGCGCCGCAAAGCCGGATTCGCGACCGGCGGCAGGCTGAGCGTAGCTGGGCGGGGGTGCGCCGAAGTCGCCCTGGGCCGGGCCACGGCCGCCGTAGCTCGGCGGGGAGGCGGCGTGCCCGCTGCTCCCCGTGGGACTCGTGCCGCGGTAGCCCGACGCGGGCGTCCCGTAGTCGGACTGCTCGGACGGCCCGCCGCCGTAGGACGGTGGGGGCCCATAGCTCGTGTCGCCGTAGGGTTGAGGGGAATTGTACGCGTTGCCACCCGAGTAGCCCTGCGGCTGGTCTCCGTAACCGGTGTCGCCGCCGTAGCCGGAGGGCGAGCCGTCGCCCTGGGTCCCCGAGTAGCTGCGGTCGCTGTACCCGGGAGAGCTCCCATAGTGGGTCTCTCCGGAGGCCGATCCAGTGCCGTAGCCTGGGGTCCCGTAGCCCTGCCTCCCGATGTACCCGGGCCGGTCTGGATTGCGGCCGGAGGACGAGCGCTTCGAGTCCTCGCTGCCTCGATCGGAGGACCGAGGCGTGGCCGGCGCGATGCCCGGCGGCGACAGCGCGCCGTATCCCGGAGCGTAGCCGGGCGGACCCCAGCCGTAGCCCGGCCAGCCGCCATAGCCAGGGCCGCCCCAGCCGTAGCCGGGATAGCCGTACCCGGGACCTCCCCAGCCGTGCCCGGGTCCGCCCCAGCCGTAGTCGGAGTAGTCATTATCCTGGTTACCGCCAAACCAGTACCCCGGATTGGCCCAGCCCGGCATGCCGAAAGCCTGGGCCACATCAGGCAGGCTCAGTGCGAGCCCATATGTCGCAAGGGTCGCCGCAGCAGCGGTGAGGCGCAGCCCGCGCCATGCTCGGCTGTCTCCTCGCGAGCCCTCGATACACCGAGACATCAGCAACAGCTTCATAGCCAGTCTCCACCTCCGCGATGCGCCGCTGTCGCCCTGCCGCGCTCACGCCGATACCAAGGACGGCTGCCCAGCCAGCCACCCGAGCCGCGGGCAGTCAAGCCAGCAGGCCGCAAACTTGCAGCTAATAAGGTTATGCTCACCTGGGAATGGCGGCAAGCGCCGAGTCGCGGGTGGTCCTCGGCCGCTCTTCGCCGATGCGGTCGTGGACCTCGGCCCAAATTCATAGCGATAAGGAAGCCTGTAAGTAAGGGGTTGAATGGAGGCGGCAAGTTGAGGCGCTCCCGAGCCTGTTGCATAATGTTGCCCGTGCACGTTGAGAACTGACATCGTGGAAGGTCTCGAAGAGGTCCTGGTGACACGGCAGCGCATCAATGGCGCCACCGACCTTCGTTCCGGGCACCCGATGCGGGCTTCGGGTCTCGGCGGCCGACAATACCCCATTCCTCGGAGCGTGCTGCGCAACCCTGGAATCTCTCCACGCACGCTCGCGGAAGCTCTTAGGCCCAGCTCGGCAGTGTTGACATCGATGCGGGATTGCCTGCAACAGCTTCTGCCGGCCACGCGCGAGCGCCGCGGAGCGGGACCGTCGGCGGGTCGACCTCGCTGCGCGGGACCTGGAGACTACAGGAGCATTTCGCCGCCGCCGCGGATTGCCATGATGATGGATGCCCAAGACTTGGATGCGGCACCCGTCCTTTCTGTCTGGCGCCTGCATCACCTCCATCATCAGTAGTGACTGCGCTCCCGCATCGGGGGCCGAGCAACGGGAGCACCCAGCCAATCATGTGCGGTATTTGCGGGGAGATTCGCTTCGACGGTCAATGGGCCTCCACCGCACGGGTGCAGGCCATGACGGATGCTCTGGCACCCCGGGGGCCAGACGGAGGCGGGATGTTCGCCGCCAGCGGCATGGCATTCGGTCATCGCCGGCTGAAGATCATCGATCTCAGCGAGCACGCCCAACAGCCCATGGTGGACAACGAGCTGGGTCTAGGCATCGTCTACAACGGTGCCATCTACAACTATCCGGACCTGCGCCGGGAGCTGCAGGGCCGGGGCTACCGCTTCTTCTCCACCGGCGACACCGAGGTCATCCTCAAGGCCTACCATGCCTGGGGCGAGAACTGCGTGG
>CAYQDX010000073.1:0-13780 GCA_964416345.1 uncultured Ectothiorhodospiraceae bacterium | reverse complement strand
TAGGCCAGTACCGAGGACTGGTAGATTCCCTCGAAGGAGCCCGCAGCGTCGATCTGGCCGTTGAAGAAGGCCAGGTTCTCCGGCAGGTTGCTCAGGTGAACCTTGGACAGCTCGTCGCGAGTCTCCTCCGGCGTCCAGCCGAAGGCCTTGGCGACAATGCCGACGTGGGTGTCAGGCTCGTCGTGCAGCAGCCGGTTGCCTTCGAGCAGCCCCTCCACGACACCTGACACGATCTTGGGATTCCTCTCGGCGAAGCCCTTGTTAAAGCACAGGATGTCCGCCACGATGAGCAGGTTCTTGTTGGAGACCAGGATCTTGGCGTGGCCCCGGGAAGCGGCCACCACCTCCTCGGTGCGCGGGGTCCAGCCCACGCAGCCGTTCAGGCGCGAGTGCCTCAGGGCCAACTCGTGGGCGTAGGCGTCGCAGGCCACGGAGGCGTCCTCGTAGAACACCAGCCCCAGCGCGCCGGGTCCGGGACGTCCATCCAGATCCCGCAGCACCTTCACCGGCACCCCGGCCTCGTCTGCCAGGTAGCGGATGAAAAACTCGCTCTCGTTGAACTGGGAGGCCGCCAGCACCTTGCCTTTGAGGGCATTGACCGAGGTGATGCCGCGATCCACCACCACCATGTCCGAGCCCCGGGAGTAGCCGATCTGCACCGGCACCGTGACCCGGAACTGGCGCCCCAGCACTGCCAGCACGTCGGCGGTGGTGGCGCTGGCGGCGTAGCGGCCGTTGTTGAGCTGCGACCAGTTCTCCCCCTCACTCAGACTCAGCTTCCCCTGAAAGCCGAAGTGCTTGGCGAAATAGGAGTCCGGGTTGGGATCCAGTCCGCCATTGGCGACGATCAGGCCGCCGTAGCCGGCGTATTCGCTGATGTCCAGCTCCACGACCGCGTTCTGGGGCTGATAGGGCGCCGCGGCCGCCAGTGACGGGGTGGACGATTGCGGCTCGACGGGTGCCGGCACGTCGCCATCAGGCGCCGCCGGCGCCGGGGCCGCCACGCCGGCCGGCGGCTGGGGTGCCTGTGCGACGGGCGGTGGCGTCTCGTCCTTCAGGATCAGCACGACACCGAGGCCCACTAATCCTACGACCAGGATTCAGGGTCAGCAGCCAGCCCAGAATGGAGCCGCGGTTTGAGTGGGTCATCGCGATCAATCTCTCAAGTGCTCGGTGGTCACGGTCTGGGGGGCCAGGAATACGGTGGAAGGCGGCGCCTCCCCTAGCTCGTCGAGATCGCCGAAGATCTCGTTCTGGTCCCGCAGCCAGCGGTTGGCGTCCGACAGCGAGGCGGCCAGCACGTCCACCGAGCGGCCGATGCCGGAAGCGTCGACGGCCAGCAGGGTCTGCTCGTGCACCAGCGCCACCTCCTGGCGTATGCGCTCCAGCTCCGCATCGGCCACCGCCAGTCGGCGCTCCGCCTCGGCGTGGGCCTGCCGGCGCTCCCGGACTACGCCGAGCTGATCCTCCAGGCTGCGGCGTAGCTCCTCATCGAGCTTGGGGTCGGCCAGCTGAGCCTCCAGACGCTCCTGGCGGGACTGCAAGGTCTGAGTGCCTCGGCCAGCCGCTGCCGCCACCGCCACGGTCTGGATGGCCTGGCGTGCGGAGAGCATGCGCAGATGCAGCCAGCACAGTCGGGCGAGGCCGTCTATCTGGGTCTCCCCGCCGCCCATGCGCTCCAGATGGCCGGCGACCTCGGCGCAGCGATGCTCTAGAAGGGCCTGGGCCTGGTAGCCCTTGCTCTCCAGCGTGGCGAGCAGCTCGCTGCGGCGCTGCGTCCAGCGGCCGGCGCCGTTGCGGCCTTCGGCGGAGTCCACCACCTCCCGGAAGCGCCGGCTGCCGGTCAGCAGCCTGAGATAGGCCAGCTCCAGTCCCGCGCCGATGAGCCAGAACCCGGGATGGAGCAGGGCGCCCAGCATGACCACGGCCGCCAGACCCAGCCAATTGGGTGGGACGGGCATGCCGAAGGGCCGCGCATTGAACGCGGCCCTGACGTACTTGCCCACTTCAGCTCCATCCACCACGAGCGTGAGCTCGGGGGCCGGTGGGAGTGGCGGCGGGACGTTGCGGTCCTTTGGGTTTGCGCATCCTAAGTGATTGATCTATATATAGATAGGCTAGCGGAGCTGGCCCCGGGGCACCCCGCCTCGCCAACGATTGTGCAGATGCACCGCGGGCGTGTCCACTGCGCGGCCCCGGCCTGGCCTCAGCGCTCCACCGGCAAGCCCGCCTGGCGCCACTCGGGGAGGCCGTACTCCAGTCGGCGGGCGGTATAGCCCTGGGCTCGTAGGCGCGCCACCGCATCGAAGGCGAGCACGCAGTACGGTCCGCGACAATAGGCGACGATCTCCTGAGCCATGGGCAGCGCTGTCATGCGCCGTTCCAGCTCCTCCAGCGGGACATTCAGCGCCCCGGGCAGGTGGCCGGCGGCGTACTCCGCCGGCGGGCGCACGTCCAGCACCAGCACCGAGCCGTCCCGCAGCCGTTGCAGCAGCTCCGCGCCGGGCACCGGCTCCAGGCTGTCCTTGGCGTGTAGAAAAGCGGTCACCAGGCGCTCGACCTCCGCCGAGTGACGCTCGGCGACGCTGCGCAGGGACCCCAACAAGGCCGCGACGTCGTCGCCGCTCAGCCGGTAGATCACTTTGACTCCCTCCCTGCGGCTCGAGACCAGTCCCGCCTGGCGCAGCTGCTGCAGGTGCTGGGAGGTGTTGGGCACCGACAGCCCCGAAACGCCCGCCAGGTCCTCGACCCTGCGCTCCCCCTGGGCAAGGAACTCGAGCAGCTCCAGCCGATTGCCGTTCGCCATGGCCTTTGCCACCCGGGCGAAGCGCGCAAAAAGCTCTTGCTTGAAGCCGGCTCCGGTCATGGGCTTGCTCCACCATACATTATTCAATAGAGTAATTGAGTAATGGCTGCTTGCCACGATTATAGCGTCTAGTGGCTGGGCCGACGGAGGCGGAATCGCGGGATGTCGTTGATGGTGCAGCATGAGGCCGGTGTCCGGCTGGGCCTCTTCTTTGGCGTGCTGGTGCTGATGGGAGCATGGGAATATCTCGCGCCGCGCCGAGCATTGACCGTCTCCAAGGCCGTTCGCTGGGCCAACAACCTGGGCCTAGTGATGTTGAACAGCCTGTTACTACGCCTACTGTTTCCGGCCGCAGCGGGAGGCATCGCGATCTTCGCGAGTGGGCACGGCTGGGGGCTGCTCAACCATTTTGCCGTGCCTTTCTGGCCGGCACTCGTGATTGCGGTGGTAGCCATGGACTTCGTCATCTGGCTCCAGCACGTGATGGTGCACGCAGTGCCTGCCCTGTGGCGGCTGCATCGGGTGCACCATGCCGACCCAGACTACGACGTCACCACCGGCTCGCGCTTCCACCCCCTGGAGATGGTGCTCTCCATGCTGATCAAGCTCGCCGCCGTGGCCCTGCTGGGTCCGCCGGTCGTGGCCGTGGTCGCCTTCGAGCTGCTGCTCAACGCGACTGCGATGTTCAATCACGGCAACGTGCGTCTGCCCCTTTGGTTGGACCAGTGGCTGCGTTGGATCGTGGTGACGCCGGACATGCACCGGGTACATCATTCGGTGGAGGACGACGAGACCAACTCCAACTTCGGCTTCAACCTGCCCTGGTGGGACCGGCTTCTCGGCACCTACCGGGATCAGCCGCGCGGCGGGCACAAGGGCATGACCATCGGTATTCGCGGCTATCGCGATGCGCGTGACGTGAGCTGCCTGCCTGGGCTGCTGGCCCTGCCGTTTCGCGGCAAAATCAGCGGCTATGTCATCAACCGGCGCCGCTGGGAGGGGGACCTCAATGAATAAGACGGCGCTGCGCCGGGGATTGGCGGTTTCGCTGGTTGCCGCCATCGGCCTGGTGCTGCTCCTTCGCGAGCGGCTCGACGCGGCGACGCTGCAGGACTGGGTGAGAGCTGCGGGTGCCACCTGACCTTTTCTGTTCATGGGGTTGTACGCCGTGGCCACGGTGCTGTTTCTGGCGGGCTCGGTGCTGACCCTGGCGGGCGGCGCTCTGTTCGGCCCAATCTGGGGGGGACCCTCTGGAGCCTCACCGGGGCAACGCCGGGAGCGAGCCTTGCGTCTCTGACGGCCCACTATCTGGGTGCCGACTGGGTGGAGGCACGCGCCGGATCCAGGCTCAAGCAAGCAGAAGGTGCGTGTCAAGGTGGAGCATCTCTTTCATGTCATGAAGCGCCAGTTTGGATTCGCACAGGTGCGCTACAGAGGCCTGGCGAAGAATACGCATCATCTGTTGGTGAGCTGTGCCTTGATCAACCTGGTGCAATCCAAGGCTCACCTCGTATCACGAGATCAATTGGGACTGACTCTACGTTCATTATTGCTTGTCCTGGTTGCATTGGGATTGAGTGTTTGGGGTGGATACAGGCTCTATTATGGGTTTATCGGTGATGCGGATTATCGTATACACATTTATAATTCCTATAGAGCACAGACCGTCTCAATCGCCATCAAGAGGATAGGTGAAAAGACGGAAGAAGTGGTGCTGAAAGAAGCCAATGTAAAGCCTGGAAAGGGGATTTCATTCTGGGCCATTCATGCGGGAGAACATGTCATCGATATCCTGTATCCTGTGCACAATCCAACAAAAACACTGTCTGTTGAAGTTCCGCCACGAGACCAGGTGCTCGATGTTCTGGTTGAATTGGGTGGCCATGGGGAATTCCATGTATTTCCGCTGTTTCGTATTTCTGGTGATATCCTGCCGGAGCAAAGAGGGAAGGAGCTGGCCCGACTGAAAGAAGTCTACAAGGAATATGTAAATGGTGGTTGAGAAAATACATATTGCCCGTGCGAATCGATTATGGCTTTGATCAATCCTGCCTGTTGCCTTTACGGGGAGCATCCAGGCCCCCCCAAGTCCAGCCGAGCTCGTTACGCCGCGTGGATATGTAAAGGCACTCTTGAATTCGCTGGTGGGTGATATGCTGGAAGAAGAGCAAACGGTCTACTATGTGCTGGGTGACAAGTAGCGCTATCGATTTTTGCGCAGGCACTGAAAGTCGATTGTAGTAGATCTCGATGTACTCAAACACCGCGGCCTTGGCCATCTCGCCAGTGCCAAAGCGCTCTCCATGAATGGCCTCAACCTTGAAGCTGTGATTCCAGCTCCCCATGGCGGCGTTGTCGAAACAGTCGCCCTTCTGGCTCATGCTGCTGCGGAGCCCATGCTCCCCCAGCAGGCGCCGGTGCTCTGCCGAGCAGTACTGGCTGCCCCGGTCGGAGTGGACAATGACCCCCGTGGGCCGTCTGTGGCGCCACAGGGCCATGCGCAGGGCATCGCATACCAGGGTGGCCGTCATGCGCTCGGACATCGCCCAGCCGACCACCCGGCGGGAGTAGAGGTCTAGCGCCACCGCCAGGTACAGCTACCCCTCATCGGTGGCCACGTAGGTGATGTCGCTGACGCACTTCTCGTTCGGCTCTGCCACAGCGAAGTCCTGGGACAGCAGGTTGTCGGCCACTGGCAGGTTGTGCTGTGCGTCGCTGATCCCCCCGCCCTCGGCATCGGTCGGCCCGAGGTGCTTGCGGCGCTGGTAGCAAGTTGCAGGACGCAAACTTGTTTGTTGTAACATCTGCTGTGCTCTGGCAGCGCCGTGACGTGTGCTCTAGATCTTGGATTGGCTCCGACGCCCGATCGAAAGCGGGGCTCGTCCGGGAAGGGCGTTTATGGTAACAGCCGCCTATTCGGAGCGCCGTGTCTGGTTGTCCGGGAATCGTCGTCTAGACTTGCACATGCCGTCCCCTGGAAATGCCGGCCGGCGGCACATGCCGGAACGACGGGGAATGTCGTGGCCAGATCGGCCCAGGAGCTGTAGTCATGTACCAAGAGCGCCGTCACCAGAAGAGAACAGAGGTTTCTGCCAACGCTTTGCTGCTCAGCGGGGACAAGATTCCGCTAGGCTGCAGGATGCACGATGTCAGTCCGAACGGAATGCAGCTTCAATGGGGAGCCCATGACTGGGCACCCGACTTCGGCGAGGGCGAGCCGGTGGACATCCATATCTCCCTCCGGCAATCCGACGGACGGAAAAAGCTGGTGAAACCGGCCATTGTCAAATGGGTCGGCGACGGCCACGTCGGGGTGGAGTTCGAGCATCCGGAGCCAACGCTGCTCACACTGTTGGACAGCTATCGGGTCGGCCGGGGTGGCAGGAACGGCTCTCCCGCGCAGGGGCAGAGCAATGTGGGTGTGGGACATGCCGATGGCGAAATGTCGCGGCCCAGTTCGATCCCGTCGTCGGCGGTCGGCGAGGATGCCGTTTCCCCAGACCTGCGGGGGGCGCCCGCGACAGGCATTATCTCAGAGGATGATGAGAAAAAGGGGGACGATGTCGAGGGGTCTGTCACCGGCGCTGGAGTGCCAGATGCCGCCGGCGCCGGCTGGAAAATGATGGTGCTCCCGGCCGTGCTGGCTTCGTTGGTGGTCGTCGTGCTGGTCGCAGCAGTTGCGATTCTGCTCGCCCAGCATGTGGATCGAGAGCTCACTGACTTGAGGTCGACGCTCGACAGGCTGTCCGCCCGACTCGACGCATCGGAGCGCCGCTCCGCCAGGGTCGCGAATCTCGAGAGTACCCTGTCATACCTCACGGCGCGCACCGATAGACTGCATCAGGCGGTCGTGGACCTGAGGCTCGGTCCGAGCGCCGCGGCGGATACGGGCGAGGCGTCGCCCAAGGTGCCGAACGGCGGCGCGAAGGCTGTCCCTGCCATCACGGAAGGGGAGTCCGTCCCGCGTGTTGGCAGATCGACTGAAGCCGCCGCGGCGCCGTCCGTACCTAGCCGGCAGCTCCAGCCTCCAACCGCCCCCCCAGCCTCCGAGTCTGCCGCAGCGGCGGGTTCGGAGGCTTCGTGGGAGATCGTCCTCATGTCGTTGCGGAACGAAGCATCAGCTGACCGGGTGATCGCCAAAGGCCGCTCTCTGCAGATCCCTGTGCGGAAGTACCGCACCAAGTCCGGAGCAAGGGGTTTTTGGAGGCTGGGCGTCCCTGGCTTCGCCAGCCTCGAGGCGGCGAGGGCCTATGCCGAAAAGGTAAAGCCGATGCTCGGCCTGAGCAATGTGTGGATCGTCCGGCATTGAGAACGGGTCAAGGGCGGCTCTACCAGAGCTTATCCACGCCGCGTCCAAGACCCTTGCGCTGATTGGTCTTTACCAGCCGGCCTGGGCTGGAGTCGTCGGATCGACGTTGATACCGGCGCGCTCATCTCTGTGACCATGCCCGGGTGAGCGCCGCCAGCGTGCGCTCCTGGAGATTGAGTCTGCCTCGTTTGGATTCCCAGTTTGTCACCGTCTGGGCGCTGACGCCGAGCCATTGGGCGAACTGGGGACGAGTCATCCCGAGCTGCTTCCGCAGCCGAGCAACCGCCGTGCCGGTAGGAGTGAATGTCTCTTGCGCCGGAGCCGCGGGTGTGGCGCCAAGGGTGGGCTTTGCACGTTCCGCCGCCCGGCTCTTGCTGGCAGATATTGCGTTGGTCGAGCGACGCGTGGCTTTCCGCGGTGGTGCATTTCCTTTCTTTGCCGGTGGCGCTGTTTCCTCGATGTCGATACCAAACATGTTCGAGAGATCCTGGCCCGCCAGCCGGCGCCGTTTCCCCGCGCGTGCGGTTGCCGACGCCATGTCCAGCTCGGTGGTGATCAGCTCTTCGTGATCGACCTTGCGCAGCAGGAAGAGCAGCTCCGGTCTTTCATCCAGGCGGGCGCCGATCCCGTAGAGCACCGCAGCCACATGCTTGCACATGCCGGCCCAATCGGGACAGCTGCAGTGGAGCTTGATGTCCTTGGGGCGAGGAAAAAGCCCGTTGATGGGGTCCGTCACGATCTCCATCACACGGCTGGACAGTCGTCCCTGCAGTAGCTCCAGCATTGAGCCGATCTGGCCGGCGCATTGCGCGCGCACATTCTTCCAGCGAGCCGATGGCAGGGGGGCAATCTCTATAGCGACGGTGTACAGCTCCGAGCCGGAGACGACCGCCTCGACTCTTCCCTTCTTGACCTCCAGGTGGCAGACCGAGCCGTTGCGGACATAGGTGCGCCCGCGTGGCAGGCGGTTGGCATAGTCGCTGAGCTGCTCCAAGTGCTTGCACCACGCCGCGCCCCAGAAGGTACGGGCAATCTTGGTGCCCTGGATATCGATGGGCTCGATGACCATGCCCTGCTTGCGCAGCTTTTCCATTTCCCTAGCCGCATTGGCGCGCCGCTTCGCTACCGGCACATAGGGTCGCCATCCACCGTGGAACATCTCAGACTCTCCCCTCAGACTCGTATCTTGTTGACGTCGAGCGAAACCATTTCCAGCAGCTCCGCGTTGCTCAATTCCGTCAGCAGGGTCTCGGCGCCGCCTTCCAGGATATCGCCGGCCAGGGCCGTCTTTTCCCTTATCAGGGCGTCAATCTTCTCCTCCACCGTGCCCTGGCAGACGAGCTTGTGCACCAGTACATTGCGTCGCTGGCCGATACGAAAGGCCCGGTCGGTGGCCTGGCTCTCCACGGCCGGGTTCCACCAGCGATCGAAGTGGATCACGTGGGAGGCCTCGGTGAGGTTCAGTCCGGTGCCGCCGGCCTTGAGTGACAGCACGAAGAACGGCGGCCCGTCTTCGCGCTGGAAATCATCCACCAACCGCTGGCGCTGCTTGACCGGTGTGCCGCCATGCAGGACCAGTCCGGGGCGGCCAAACTGCCCGGCCAGGAACGAGGCCAGCGGGCCGGTCATCTCGCGAAACTGGGTGAAGACCAGCATCTTCTCCTGGCGCGAGGCGATCTCTTCGCACAGCTCGGCCAGCCGGGCGAACTTGCCGCTGCTGCCGGGATCATACTGATTATCGCCCAGCAGCTGCGAGGGATGGTTGCAGATCTGTTTGAAGCGCATGAGGTAGGCAAGCACCAAGCCACGCCGCTGCATCCCGTCCAAGGTTTCGAGGGCAGTGGCCAGCTCGCTGACGGCCTTCCCGTAGAGTGTGGCCTGGACCTTGGCGAGACCGCACCACGCATAGACCTCGGTCTTTGCCGGCAGATCGGTGATGATCGTCTTGTCGGTCTTGAGCCGGCGCAGGATGTAGGGACGCACCAGGTTGCGCAAGGGGGCGTATTGATCGCTTTCTCCGGCGGCCAGGGACTTGACGAAGTCCTTGAATCGACCCGCCGATCCCAGCAGGCCTGGGCACAGGAAGTCAAACAGCGACCACAGGTCGCCGAGCCGATTCTCGATGGGGGTTCCGGTCAGCGCGATGCGGGCGGTGGCCTGCAGCCTCTTGGCTGCGCGGGCCTGCCGGCTGGCAGGATTCTTGATAGCCTGGGCCTCATCCAGCACGACCAGCTGCCAATCGCGCGCCTGCAGCCAGGACTGACGCAGCAGCATCCCGTAGGTCGTCAGGACCAGGTCGATGCCAGCCAGCTCAGCCCCGTCATCGCCCGTCAGGGCCCCAATTTCCTGCTTGCTCGTCTGGGATGGATGCAGGTAGAGGCAGCGCAGGGAGGGGCCGTAGCGCTCCAGCTCGGCCTTCCAGTTGCCCAGCAGCGAAGCGGGCAGCACCAGCAGGGTAGGTCTCCTGGCGCGCCGCTTCTTCAGCACCAGCAGCAGGGCAATGATCTGCATGGTCTTGCCCAGACCCATGTCGTCGGCCAGGCAGGCGCCGAGCCCCAGCTGCGACAGGAGCCACAGCCAACCGACGCCGGTGCTCTGATACGGGCGCAGATGAGCCTTGAGCGTGCTGCCAGGGTCGATAATCTTGAGCGCTTGCGGCGACCGCAGCTCCTCGAGCAGGGATCCCAGCCACGGGCCCGGTTGGACGAAGGACCATTGCCGATCGTCGGCCACGGTATCGGCCCGGCCCAGATCCGCCGGGGCGCCGGCCAACAGGCGCATGCCTTCGGCGAAGGACACCCCCTCCCTGGCCGCTCCCGCCTCGACCTTCTTCCAGTGCGCGAGGGCCTCGGCCAGCTTCTCCCGATCTACCTCGACCCACTGGCCCTTGATGAAGACCAGACCATCTTGTGCCGCCAGCAGAGCCTGCAGCTCGCTCTCGCTCAGGGTGTCGTCCCCGAGGGAGATTCCCAGCTTGAAATCCAGCAGCGCATCGGCGCCAAGCTTCTGCTGTTTGACGCTGCCTATCGTGACATGGACCTGCGGGCGGGTACGCTTCTTCCACCAATTGGGAACGCGCACGACCACGCCGCTCTGTTCGTAAAGTGAAGTTTCCTTAAGGAATTGGTAGGCCTCGGCCGGTGTCCATGCAAGTGGGTGGTAGAGATCACCGCTCTCCACCAATTCCCTAATCAGCACACTGGACTCGGAGGCACGCTGCACGGGGGACAGCAGACGAATCAGGGCCGGCTTGTTGCGTGCGCCCGCATACTCCTGCAGGGCCTTGGCCAAGGGTTGATGGCGGATTTGGCCCTGGCTCTGGCCGGAGAGCTCGGGTGCATAGGTCGCCATAAAGGCGAACGGGTAGTCTCGATCCAGCTTGTTCTCCGCCAAGTGAAAGCAGACGCGGCCGACCTGATGCCAGCGCGGCGCGTGCTCTTCCAGAAATCCACCGAGGTCGCCCCGCAGACGGATCTGCGAGCGCACCCAGTCGTCTAGCCAGAGCCAGATTTCGTTCAGGACCTGCGCAGTGAGGTACTCGGCGCCTCGCATCGGCGGGGCACCGTCGAGCAGTGCTTCCGTCTGGTGCTGGTCGAGGCCAGCCACCGGGTCCGGACGTGCCGGCTCGGCCGGCGTCATCTGGCAGCGCTCGGCCAGATACCGGGAGGTGAAGGCTCGCCAATAGCCAAGGGTAGGGGAGAGGCCGGCGGCGCTCTTCCTTTCCGCCAGTGCGATCAGGCCCTCGGCGATGCCACGCGCGAACGCGCCGGCGATTGGGGTCTGCCCGGCAGGTTCGACGTCGGCCGTCGAGTACAGGTGCAGGTGTCCCGAGGGCAGTATGCCGAGCTCAGTCTCGCTCATGGATCGCGCTTGGTCTGCTCAACCACTGAAGCTTGTGCTCTTGCCAGTGAAGGTTGCTTAAGTCAATGATTTTCCGACGAAACGAGTCACGAATCGAGGTGCATCTTACACACTCTGGCGCAACGATTCCAGTCCGTTGAGCGAGGACCGTCTGCCGCAGGCCCCGGGGACCGTGGGGCTGGTACTAGGCGAGAAGGGGGCGCCTACGTCGCAGAACAAAATTTGGCTCAATACATCAAAACTTGGTCAGTCAAGGAATCTACGAGCCTGCCCCAACGACGACCCGCCGGCCGCAAACGGGGGTACTATGTTTCAGGTAAGAAGGAGTCGCTATATGGCTGTGCGGGCGCGCCAGCGAGAGTGGAAGCGGAATGCAACAGCGGGCCTGCTGTTCATGGCAGCTGTCGGACCCACGGTCTCTGCCGGCAGGGTCGAGGCGGCGGAGCCCGCCCTCGCGGAGACCATCTACCCTCTACTCCTCGATCGAGTCGGCGCTTCGCGCTCCGCCTTCTCCGTCTACGACAATGCCGACTCCGGCTTCAACCACGGCTTCCCTTCCGGCCTGTTCGCCGACCAAGAGGCGACCCTCGCCAAGATCCACCTCGAGCCGACCTGTGTCGATGACCCCGCGGCGGCCGACGGCTGCAGCGACGATCCTGATGCCCTCGATCGGGAGCGAGGAACCGTCTTCCGCCTCACTTTCGATCCGCTGGCCGCCGGCGCATTCGCCGGCCTCAACTTCGAGGAGCCGGAAAGCTGGGGTGACAACTCCCGCGGCAGCGGGTACGACCTTCGCGGAGTGAGCGACCTCGTGCTCGAGGCCCGCTCGCCAGACGGGCTTTCCGTCCGGTTCGGCCTCGGCGGCGGCACCACGGCGTTCGTGGACGTCCCGCAAGAATGGATCGAGCTCCGCATCCCGCTGACGACACTCTCTCCGGCCCCGGACTTGACCAACGTCCACCTCCTCTTCACCATCGCCACGAACGACACCCACGCCTCCGCGGGAGGAACGGTCCTGGTCGACCGCGTCCGGCTCGAGCCGCCCCCCTTCCGACAAGCCTCCGTCGTCGGCTTTCCCTTGAGCACCGAGACCTTCGGCATCGTGCTCCGCGAGCGCGAGGCCGCCGGGCGGGTGCCGATCCCGCCGGATCAAGAGCTGCGCAACCTGACGACGACCTACGAGTCGGCCCTGACGGTGCAGGCGCTCCTGGACCGGGGGGATCCGGAGGATCTCGACGCCGCGGTCGCCGTGGTCGACGCCACTGCCTACGCCCTCGACCACGACAACGGCGGGGACCTACTGCCCGTCGCCGCCGACGGCTCGACCGGCCTCCACAACGGCTACGAGAGCGGCGAGCTCGCCCTGCTCAACGATCAAGGGCCCGGCGCCGGGCAGGCGGGGGAGGTGCGCCTCGCGGGCTTCACCGCCGGCGAGGATCTCTGCGGTTCGTCGGGCTTCTGCCTGGTTCTCGACGGCGCGACCGGAGGCAATAACGCATTCGCTCTCCTCGGCTTTCTCGCGGCCTATCGCCAGCTCGGCGACGCTAGCTACCTCGACCGAGCACGGAGCCTCGGGAGCTGGATCGCGGATCGGCTTGCCGACGACTCCGGCACCGGCTTCGGAGGCTACTACGTGGGCTTCCCGGACGAGGTTGCGGTGCCGAAGGACCGGATCATGGGCAAGTCCGTGGAGAACAACGCGGACGTCTTCGCGGCTTTTTCGGCCCTGGCGGCGATCGAGACGGAGCTCGGCAACGATGCTGGGGCTGCCCAGTGGCACACGCGGGCCGAGGCCGCCGGGGATTTCGTCCTGCAGATGTTCGATCCGTCAACCGGCTGCTTTCAGGCCGGAACCGTGCCCGCAGGCACTCCGCCCGGGCCGGGCATCGACGCGACCGGCGCGCAGCGGGGGGAGGACGTGATCAACCGCTTCCCCTTCCTCGACGCCCAGACCTTCACGACCCTCGCGCTGGCCTGGAGCCCGGAGTACCGGGGCGCCATCGACTGGCGGCTGCCGGCTCAATGTCTCCTGGACTCCGGATACGCAAAGACGGTCGCGGCGGGCGCCGAGACCTTCCACGGCTTCAACCTCGTCGAGGAGCCCGTCGAGGGGCCGGACGGGATCGCCTGGGAGCTCACAGCCCAGGCGGTGGCGCTCATGCAGTTCCTCGATCGCCTCTACGGCCAGTCGCGCTTCTCTGACGAGGCGGCTTTCTACCTCGGCGAGCTGCGGCACGCGCGAAGCGACGCCCCCTTCGGCGACGGTCGGGGCCTGGTGGCCAGCACCCTCGAGTCGGGTGACACCTTGCCGCCCATCGACCAGTGCCTGAGCACGCCGTTCCAGTGCATCCCGGAGCGGGTGGGCCTCGCGGCCTCCACTTGGGCGGCAATGGCCGAGACGGGCCTCAATCCGTTCCAGCAGCCGCTGCCCGCCTGTGTCTCGGCCGATTTGGTGGACCTGAGCGATCAGCAGGTCGACGCTGTGGCGATCTTCGAGGCGTGCGACACCCTCTCCGCCGGCTCCGCCTTCGATGTCGCCCCACCGAGTGACGTCACCTTCCGGGCAGGCCACCGGATCGTCCTCCGGAGTGGCTTCTCCGTCGGCGAGGGAGCGCGCTTCCGAGCGGTCATCGATCCTTCACTTCAGTAGGCAGGATTTCCTCATGAGCGCCCTGGCCCGCCCGCAATCCGGCACCGCCCGCCCGACGCATAGCCGGGGCCGTATTTCGCAGCCGCCGCATTCCCCCCGTACCGTGGTTGCGAGCCAGGGCCGCGGAAAGAAATAATCCCCCCATCTTGCTGGT
>CAYQDX010000072.1:0-13924 GCA_964416345.1 uncultured Ectothiorhodospiraceae bacterium | reverse complement strand
GGAGCAGGCGACCAAGACGAGGCACCCCATCTGTGTCTAGGTCTCCTTCTCGGGCCAGTGCCAGATAGATTTTAGGCGTGCTGGCACCTTCGCCTTCGATAACAAAGGGTGCGTTGTCGATGTCAGTGACATCGTTGAGAGAGATCGGGTCGAGCGTCGTGGTGATCATGGATGTTCTCCCTGCTATGGTGCACTGGAACTGCTGTCATTGCGTACCGGTGGACGGCTCGCTCCGGCACCCGGGTTTGACCAGCAACAATTGAACGGTGCCGATGGCCTGTTGCCGGAAGCCGCCTTCGCAGTAAGCAAGGTAGTACTGCCACATGCGGACGAAGCGCTCCGAGTAGCCCAGCTGGCGGACCTTTTCGGCATTGGCGAGGAAACGCCGGCGCCAGTGTTGCAAGGTGGTGGCGTAGTGGGGACCGATATCTTCCAGGTGAAAGATGCGCATATCGGTGTTGCCCGCGACGGACTCGGCGAGCGCGGCCACGCTCGGCAGGCAGCCGCCCGGGAATATATAGCGCTGAATGAAATCGACGGACTCTTTCGCCTGCGGGTAGCGCTGGTCGGCTATGGTGATCGACTGCAGCAGCATCGTGCCGTCGGCTTTGAGCAGCTCGCTGCACTTTTGGAAATAGGTGCCGAAGTTGCGATGACCGATGGCCTCTATCATTTCGATGGAAACCAGTTTTTCGTAGCGCCCCTGCAGCTGCCGGTAGTCGTCGGGCAAGAGCGTGATCCGGTCCTCCAGCCCGGCGTTGCATACACGCTGGCGAGCATACTCATACTGTTGCCTGGATATGGTGGTTGTGGTGATGCGGCAGCCGTAGTGGCGGGCGGCGTACAGGGCGAAGCCCCCCCAGCCGGTGCCGATCTCCAGTACGTGGTCGGTGGATTTGAGTTGCAGTTTCCGGCATATGCGCTCCAGCTTGGCTACTGAAGCATCCTGCAGGCTCGCTTGCGGATGCTCGAAGATGCCGCACGAGTAGGTCATGGTCGGGTCGAGAAACAGTTCGAACAACGCGTTGCCGAGGTCGTAGTGTGCCGCGATATTGCGGCGGCTGCCCCTCAGCGTGTTCCGCCGCAGGTAGCGCCGCAGGAGCGCCAGCGGCTTTGCCACCCAGGGCACGCCCGGACCGAGCCTGCCGAGGTAGGCTCGGTTGCACAGGAACAGTTCGATCATGGCCGTGAGCTTCTGACACTCCCAGTAGCCCTTCATGTAGGCTTCGCCACCGCCAAGGGCCCCGTGCAGCAGCAGCCTGCTGTAGAACACGGGATCCCTTACTTTGACGGTGACCCGCTCCGAAAACACCGCATCGAGTTGCCCGAACAGATACCGTTCGTCGCCGTCGCTGAGCAGCAGCTCGCCGTGGCGCAGGTTCTTCAGGCGATGCAGCAGGATCCGTTTGGCGTAGTCATGCAGGAAACCGGCCCTTCGCCTTTCCGCAGCGGGTTTTTCGATACATAGAGCGGCGGATTTCATGATTTTCTCACCGGACTCGGTGCCTCCTGTTTGTCGGGGTGTGGGAAAAAGGGTATTCCCTTCAGCCACAGTCTGAGCGCCTGGTAGTAGATGGCGACGATGATTTTTGCGCTCAGAAGGGGGTGTCGGAAGAGAATCGCCGCGAGCGTGGGGCCGCTGAGGGGTTTTTGCGCCAGCGACAAACTTGCGTCGAACAGCTTCTCGCCGTGCCGGTAGTTCTCCATGTGGATGGCCAGCCTGTCGCCGGGCAGCGTGAATCGCCAGTCGTAGTCCAGGTTCATGGGCATGAAGGGCGAAACATGGAAGCGCTTGTCGATCAGGTAGCGTTTGCGACGCTCATCGCCCCGGTTGTGTGATTCGGGCAGGATGTAACAGTATTGCTCGCCCCACGGTGTGTTGGTGACTTCGGCGACGATCGCTTCGAGCCGGTCACCCGAGGCGTCAAAGCAGTAATAGAAACTCACCGGGTTGAAGCTATACCCGAAATAACGCAGATTGGTGAGAAGCCGTATCGGGCCCTTGATATCTATGCCGGCCTCGTCCCTGACGAAACGCCTGACGGCGCTGGCAAGGTCGACACTGTCATCGCCGAGGTGGTCCCGGCGCCTGAAGCGTGCAACCGCCGGTCGTGTGGCAGACCACAGCCACCGGCCCCTGAACAGCGTCGGCAGCTCATCCAGATCGAGATAAAGCATGAACAGGCCGTATCTGAACGCGTGTGCGGCGGGGCCGTAGCGGCGGTGTCTAACCTGCCCGACGTAGAGACGACTGTGCATTCTGTGTATGTTCCCGAAAATCGTCCACCGCCCCGAGCGCGCTGACCACCCCGTCCTCGTGAAAGCCGTAACGCCAGTAGGCACCACAGTACCAAGTACGTTGGCATCCGTTGATGTCGCGGCGACGCTGTTGCGCCGCCACGCCCGCCGGGGTGTACACCGGATGGTGGTATTGCATGACACGAATAATGGTGGCGGGGTCGATGTTTACGGTGTCATTGAGTGTTACACAGAAGGTCACCGGTGCGTCCAGGCCCTGCAGCAGGTTCATGTTGTAGGTCAGCGATACGCGGCTGTCCTGCTCAGGTCTGCGGCGGTAATTCCAGGCCGCCCAGGCGCGCCGATGTTTCGGCAACAGGGATGTGTCAGTGTGTAACACCACCTCGTTACTCTGGTAGGGGACAGCTCCGAGAACCTCGCATTCGAGGGATGTGGGGTTGGCCAGCATGGTGAGGGCCTGGTCGCTGTGAGCGGCGACAAACGCGTAGTCGAAGCGCTCCGCGGCGCCGGCCGTGGTGCGCACTTCGACGTGTGTGGGGAAGCGGCGCAGGGACACCACGCCCTCGTTGAGTCGAACGCGCTCAGCATAAGAGGCGGTCAGTTTGCGCACGTATTCGCGCGAGCCACCGCTGATGATGCGCCATTGTGGCCGGTTGCGCATGTTCAGCAGGCCGTGATTGGCGAAAAAGCGCACGAAGTCGCGGGCCGGCAAATCCGGAATCCGCCGGGGATCGGTCGACCAGATAGCCGCGCCCATCGGGATGATGTAGTTGTCCACGAACAGGCGACCGTAGCGGCTTTCCTGGAGGTAGCGCCCGAGCGAAAGTGTCTCGTCGCCATCGCCGTCGCCGTCGCCATCGCCGTCGCCGTCGCCGTCGCCGAGCAGTGCGGGCGCCTCGCGATTGAACCGCAGGATATCCCGTATCATGCCGTGAAAACCTGGTCTGAACAGGTTGCGCCGCTGGGCGAAAAGCCCGTTCAGCGAGGACCCGTTGTACTCGATGCCGCTGCGTTCACAGCGGCTGCTGAAACTCATGGATGTGGGTCGGGTCTCGACGCCGAGCTCATCAAGCAGGGCGGTGAAATGCGGGTAGGTCCGGTCGTTGAAGACAATAAAGCCGGTATCGATGGCATACCCCCGTCCCCGGTGGGTCACGTCGTGTGTATGGCTATGGCCGCCGACATGGCTGTCGGCTTCGAAGACGGTGATGTCGTGTTCGCGACACAGGTACCAGGCGGCTACGTTGCCGGCGATACCGCTGCCGATGACGGCGATCTTCATGGTGTTTCCCCCCGCGCGCCGGCGCTATCCGGCCAGTGCTGCGGTACCGGACGCAGCTTCGAGACGTCGTAACCCTGATCGGCGACGATGGCGACCAGCCGGTCCGTATCGCGCGCTGGAATGTGCGGGGAGCGTGCCATTATCCAGACGTAGTCGCGTTTGACCCGCCCGATAATGGTCTGGCGGTAGTCATCGTCCACGTAGACGATGCGGTAGTCGGCCTTTATCGGCCACACGAAGCGCATGCCCCAGACTGCATTCGAGTCCCGGTCGAGCACGAAGCCCGTCGGTGTGAAGATCTTGCGCTCTCCGTCGAAGCCGCCCTGGTTGAAACTGAAAGTGGTAGCGACCCGGCCGTTACCGAGCAGCCGGTAGGATTCCACGGCATTGTGCGCGTCGCGCTCGATGAAGGTCGGAATGCTGGCAATCACGTACCAGTCGCCCATGAACCGCTGCAGGTCTACCCGGTCGGCGGTGCGAATGGGCGGCAGCTCGGTGGTGCTGCAGCCGCCGAGCAACATCAGTGCGAGAACCGCGGGTGTGTGCACCAGTCTAGTCATCGGCGGTGCTCCGTGCCTTCACGGCCGGGGGAATTCTGCGGTAGCGCAGCTCGCGTCCGCCGCGCGTGGTGCTGCGCAGGCCGAGCCAGTCGTCGTCGCGGGAATACCAGATCTCGATATCGCCCTCGCCAGTGGCGATGCGGTAGTGCACCGCGGGAACCGGGTGTCCGCCGACCTGCAGGCTTGCTTTTCCGAGTCGGTCTACGCGGACCGGCAGGTACTCGCCGGTCTGTACATTTAGCAGGTGCTGCTGCCGCAGAATCGCCGGGTTCCAGTAGGCGAAGGTCACTACGCAGCCCGCCAGTCCGGTCGTACCTGACCGGCTCTCCACCAGCAGCTGTTCACCGCTGCGCACCCCACTCACCCGGAAATCCGAGCCATTATCGTCGGTGCTGGCGTCGATGCGCTGCAGGCAGTTGTCTTGCCACAGCTCGAGGCTGCGATGGACGTAGGTGTACAGCGTCAACCCCAGAACCTTTACCCGGAAGCTCGCCTCGCTGCGCAGGTGCTGCGTATCCCCACCGCTGCTGAGCCGGAAGTGGTGATAGCCGATGGGCTTGTCGTCGAGAAAGACTTCGAAGCGCCATTCGCGGTCTGCCGTGTTGGCAAAGGCCAGCGGTACGGGGCCTGAACACAGCGACGCCAGCGCGAGCAACACGCGCGCGTTCATGACGGGCCTCGCGCGCAGTTGCCCGTCGCCCGTAGGGGTTTGCGCGGGCCGGGCAAAAAGGCGTTTGTCGAATGCGCATATTCCCGGTAGGCGGGACGCCGCTCGCCGATGTCACGTTCCAGCAAGGTGACACCGGAGATGCGCAGCAGCAGGAGGGTCATCAGCAGGGGCGCGGGCAGCGTCCACCAGCCTCCGGCGGCCACAGCCAGCAGGTAGAAGCCACACCACACCAGGGACTCGCCGAAATAGTTAGGATGGCGGGTGTAACGCCACAATCCGGTATCCAGTACCTTGCCGCGGCTCTCCGACCGTGCCTTGAATGCCGCGAGCTGCGCGTCGGCAACGCTCTCGAAGCCGAAGCCGGCCACCCACACCAGTACGGCGACGGCGTCCAGCAAGCCGAGCGGCGCGGCGCTGCCGGCCGCCGCCAGCAGGGGCATGGAAATGAACCACGCCAGCAGACCCTGAAGGCCAAATACCAGGTACAGACTTTTGAAGGCGAAGCCCGGTTGATGCTTGCGGCGTATGGCCCGGTAGCGGCGGTCCTCGCCCTCGCCCCAGTTGCGCCAGGTGATGTAGGCCGACAGGCGCAACGCCCAGGCGCTGACCATCAGCAGCATGAGGATGCTACGACCGCCGAGCTGCGGGCTGGCGAATACGTAGACGCACGCCATGCCGAGGAACATCAGAGACCAGGTGCTGTCGACGATGCTGACGTTCCGCTTGAATGCGCTCACGATCCAGGTGAGCAGCAGGAGGAGCACCGTAAAAAGCAAACCCGCAAGATAAGTCGCCCAGTCGAACACTGCTTCATGCCTCCCCGGCTGCGGGGACGAGCCGCATGCCGTCGAATCGCGTCGACAGCTTGATGAGCAGGGGCATGAACGTGGCCCAGCCCAGCGCGAGCGCGGTGAAAGCCGGCAGCGGTTCGCTCATGACCACGCCACCAAGTTTCGCGCCGGCGTAGTAGGCCAGCGGACCGGCGGCCGCGCCGACGAAGATGGCGATCAACCAGCGGCCGCGCAGCCAGCGCAGGGACACATTCAGCGTCGAGGCGAACAGCACCCACATGGCGACGATCCAGTGGGGCGCCGTATTAGTGAGCAGGGTGCCGGAAGGGTAGACCAGCCAGCCCGCAGCGACCAGCAGGCTGTCCCAGACGGCGCCCAGTGCTCCGACCGCCACCAGCAATGCGAATTCGCGCGCCGGGCGCCGCGCGTGGCGCAGGTGCCAGGCGACAATCAGCGCGGCAATCAGGGTACCCGCCCAGGGCAGCTGGTGGGCGCCGCCGAGCACGCAGGCGAACCAGCCGATCTGGAAGGCAAGCGCGTTCGCGACCATGTTCATGGCGCCGCGGCCCCGTCCGCCGGTTTTTCGAACAGGTAGTGACTGACCCACCACCTTTGCCCGTTGTCGTAGCCGAACAATTCCGCGCACGCCATGAAGAACATCCGCCAGCGCATCCACCAGTGCTGCGCGTATTGCGGCCCGTAAACCAGTTCCAGCACCGACCACAACCTGTCGCGTTGCCGATCCATGTTGGCGAGCCAGGCGTTGGCGGTGTCGCGGTAGTGCAGGCCGTTCCAGCGCCAGTGCTGCATCAGCTGCAGTTGCTGCTGGAAATACAATGGCAGATCGTCGCTCGGCATCATGCCGCCGGTAAAGAAATAGCGGCTCATCCAGTCGCCGGGACCTTCGTCGACGAAAGCGTAGGGGACCGAGCGGTGGCAAAAAATGTGCATGAAGAAGCGGCCACCCGGTTCGAGCCAGTCGGCGACGCGGCCGAACAGCCGGTGGTAGTTGCGCATGTGCTCGAACATTTCCACCGACACCACGCGGTCGAACCGTTCCGGCGTCGTAAACTCGTTCATGTCGCGGGTGACCACCTCGATGTTCGCGAGCCCAGCGCGTTCGGCCTGCTCGTAAATGAAACAGCGTTGCGCGTGGGAATTGGACACCGCGAGGATGCGGCTGCCGGGGTAGTGCCTAGCCATCCACAGGGTCAGGGAGCCCCAGCCGCACCCGAGCTCCAGGATGGTCTGGCCGGCAGCTAGGTCTGCGCGTTCGCAGCTCAGCCGCAACGCTTCGCCTTCGGCGCGGTTGAGATCGTCGACACCTTCCGGCCAGTGGCAACAGCTGTATTTGAGATGCCGTCCGAGCACGGCGGAAAAGAATTCGGCGGGCAGCTCGTAGTGTTGTTCGTTGGCCTTGTGCGGGAGCGGGGCAATGGGCTGCCGGTGCATGGCGGCGATGAACTGCGCGCGCTGCCGGGCGTGATGCTCGACGTCCTCACCCAGTGTCTGGAGGCGTTTTTTCAACAGGCGGCGGATGCCGTGGCGGACGACGGTGTCCGGTATCAATCCCTGTTCGGTCCAGTCGATAGCCAGGTTGGTGCTGTTCATCGCGGCTCTCCTGCAGGCCGGTTGAGGCATGTACAAACCCTATACATCCTTTGCAGCGGTGTCAAGCAGCACCCTGGACAGAACGTGGCGCCAGATGAGGTCAGGGAGGGTAGCTTGTTCGGAAGGATGAGTATAAGTACATGTAACATCTCAACTAATAGAATAGTCATGATGTATATTCAATATTTATCAATAAGTGCCCCTGATTAAGAAAAGTGGTGCATGACTTGTACATCTGGTGTATACTTTGGCCATGCAAACGAGATGCGGAGGGCGAGATGAAGACGGTTCTCATATTCTTGGCGGTGTCGGCTCTGTCGACCGGTGCACCCCCCGCGGTGTCGGCCGGGTGACCGGCGATCCGCCACGCTGGAATTTCCACGAGTATCTGCTCGACCACAAGGGTCGCATGATGGGGAGCTTCCCCAGCCAGGTCGCGCCCGACGATCCGCGCCTTGTCACGGCGATCGAGCGCTTGCTGTAAACGCGGGAAAGGCGATTGTTTGTGTCAATTGACGCTCGCAACACCTTTGAACCGGACCTGGGGCGTGTGCGGCTGGGGGCGAGCGCCTGCCTGCTGGGCGCGCAAGTACGCTTCGACGGTGGGCACAAACAGAACCGCTTCATTATCGACGAGCTGGGTGCCCATTTCGATTTCGTGCCCTTTTGCCCCGAAGTGGCGATCGGCATGGGAACACCGCGCCCGG
The DNA here is from genome assembly GCA_964416345.1 of uncultured Ectothiorhodospiraceae bacterium. GTDB lineage: Bacteria > Pseudomonadota > Gammaproteobacteria > CAYQDX01 > CAYQDX01 > CAYQDX01. The sequence goes on along the minus strand of CAYQDX010000072.1, from coordinate 6,044 downwards.
CGATACGGCTGGTCGGCGACATCGACGCGCCGCGCGTGGTCGGCAGCCGGGACGCCGGCCTCGATGTGACCGAGCCGCTGCGCCGCCACAGCACCGCTGCGGCGCGTCGGCTCGACGGTTTGTGTGGCTTCATCTTCAAGAAGGATTCGCCGACCTGCGGGATGGAGCGCGTCAAGGTCTACAATGACAGCGGCATGCCCCAGGCCGATGGCGTCGGCATATTCGCCCGCGAAGTCCTCCGGACCAAACCGCTGTTGCCGGTGGAGGAGGAAGGCAGGCTGAATGATCCCGTATTGCGGGAAAATTTTGTTTCCCGGGTATACGTGTATGCGCGCTGGCACGCGCTGCACCAGCGCGGGCTGAGCAAGAGAGGGCTTATCGAGTTTCACGCACGCCACAAGCTTCTGCTGATGGCGCACAGCCCGGCCGCCTACAAGGAGCTCGGCCGCATGCTGGCGCGCTTCGACAATGCGCGGCTGGAGACGCTCGCCGGGCGCTACATCGCAGGTGTCATGCAGGCGCTGAAAATCCGCGCCAGCCGCAAGCGGCACGTCAACGTGCTGCAGCACCTGCTCGGCTACCTGCGCAGGCACGTGGACGGCGCCGACCGTGGCAACCTGGTGGAGGTGATCGACGCCTACCGCCTGGGCCTGGTGCCGCTGGTGGTGCCGCTTACGCTGCTGGAGCATTACTTCCGGCGCAATCCCCACCCCTACATTGCACAGCAGGTGTACATGAACCCCCACCCGCGGGCACTGATGTTGCGCAACACGTTATAGGAGAACGTCATGAGTCTCAGAACACTGCAGAAACGCCTGTTGACCTGGGTCGCCAGAGACAGTGACAGCGGCTGCTGGGACTAGACAGGGCAGATTTCCAACAGCGGCTACGGCCGTTGCAAGGTACGCGATGCGCAGGCCAGCATCTGCATGCAGAGTGCCCAGTACGTGAGCTACGAGGCATTCGTCGGGCCGGCGTCGGAAGGCATGCCGGTTCGCCAAAGCTGCAACAACCGACTGTGCGTGAATCCGCGGCACCTGCAGCTGTTCGACCCTGCGAAACGCCACTGTGCCTAGCCGCGGTCGCTGCCGGTCGCGGTTTTCGGGGTGTGAGCTCCGACACTGCAGCCCATCTGCGGGCGGCAGCGGATCAGTCTCGATCCAGCCGCCTGATCCGCTCCCAGGCGTCCAGAGCCCGGCGGCGGCTTTGCCGAAGGTCGGCCAGCGGTTGCGGGTAGGTGTCGCTAAGGGTGATACCTGCCTCGGCAAGCATCTCCGGCTCGGCGGCCCAGGGTTTGTGGATATGTCGCCGGTCGAGTTTCCCCAGTTCGGGTATCCAGCGGCGGACGTAGCTCCCGTCCGGATCAAATTTCTCACCCTGCAGGACGGGATTGAAAACCCGAAAGTACGGTGCGGCATCGGCACCGCAACCCGCGGTCCACTGCCAGCCCATGGTGTTGCTGGCGAGATCGGCGTCGACCAGGGTGTTCCAGAACCAGCGTGCACCTTCCTGCCAGGGAATCAGCAGGTTCTTAGTGAGGAAGGAGGCCGCGACCATACGTACGCGGTTGTGCATGTACCCGGTGGCCCACAGCTCGCGCATGCCTGCGTCGACCAGCGGAATACCGGTTTTGCCCCGTTGCCACCGCCGCAGGTGCCCAGTGTAGTTCTTTCGCCAGGGGAACGCCCGGAAGCGCGTGTCCAGGGGCAGCGATGCCGTTGCGGGAAAGTGGTGCAGGAGGTGGTAACTGAACTCACGCCAGCCGAGCTCGCGCAGGAAGGACTCGGTGGCCGATAGCATTCCGGAATCCCGGGTTGTCGCGGCATCGTTCAGGAGTGTCTGCCAGACCTGTACGGGACTGATTTCCCCGAAGTGAAGGTGCGGCGACAGCTGCGAGGTGCCCGACAGGGCGGGTATGTCGCGGTGTTTCGGATAGTCGGGCAGCTTACTGTCGCGGAAGTTCTGCAGCGTCTGCCAGGCCCCATCTTCGCCGGGTTGCCAGCACCCGTAGAACGCCTGGTCCCAGCCGACCGCCGGCAGCAGTCGCAGCGCCTCGACAGAGACGCGCCCGCTGACACCGCGGATGTCGGGGGCTGGCAGGCTGCGTGGCGCGGCTATGGTCTGGCGCGCCGGCCCGAGGTCGTACAGGGCTTTCCAGAATGGCGTGAACACCCGATAGGGTGTCTGGTCCCGTTTCAGGTGTTCCCACGGCTCGCGCAATAGAGCGGAGGTGTGAATACTGAGCTCGCAGCCTTGTTTTTCAAGCGCGCCCCTGGTCTGTCCATCACGCTCTACCGCTGCGGGCTCATAACAGCGGTTCCAGGCGACGCGCCCTGAAGCGGTCTGCTGGGCGAGTTCAGGCAGGATGGTTTGCGCGTCGCCCTTGAAAATCAGCAGCTCGCTGCCCCGCGCTCGAAGCGAGTCTCGAAGGGCCGCGAGGCTGTGATGCAGCCACCAGGCGCTGGCTTCCCCCAGCGGCCACTCGCCGGCCCGTTCCTCGTGGATATAGACCGGCACGGGCGTGCAGTTTGCGTCAAGCAGGCTCCGCAGGGCGGCATTGTCGGCCAGACGCAGATCGCGACGAAACCATAACAGGGCCGCCGGCATATTTAGCGTCACCTGCCGGTTTTCAGCGTCGTGTGGATCAGTTGCAGGCCGGCCGCGATGTTTTCTCCCAGACAGATGGCGCCGCTTTCTTCGAGCCGGTCCTTGTACGCCAGGGATGTCCTGCCGCCGACAAAAATCGGTGCGCCAACACGGCGGGTCAGTTCCCGCAGTTGGCTCTCGAGCAAGCCGCGCGCGGGTTTCGAGGAGCTCGACAGCACCACGCCGGCACAGGGTTTGCTTTCGAGCACGGCGGCAAGCTGTTGCAAGGGCGTATCTGCTCCGAGAATCAGTACGCGGTATCCCGAATTGACCGCGGCGAGCGCAAAGAACAGCAGGCCGATTTCGTGCAGTTCGCCCGGCGGGCAGGCCAACAGCAGCAAGGGACCGCTGCCGCGCTGGTTCACATGGTGAATGCGGGCGCCGAGTTTGTTGCGCAGGTAAACCGAGAAGAAGTGCTCCTCGGCAATGCCCGCACCGCGGACCTTCCAGCGTTTGCCCAGCAGACGCAACAAGGGTGTGGTCAGGCGCTGACTGACGATATCGACGGGGTAGAGCGACAACGCGTCGTTGTAGGCATTGTCCAATGCGTGCTCGTCGAAATGCTCGATGGCGTTCAGCATCTTGTCCCGGTAGCCCGTCCACGTGTCCACCTCGGCGGTTGCCGCCGGCGCAGTCGGTCCCCCCGGTGCCTGGTCGAGCAGTGGCCTGACCTGACTCACGGAGATGCCCTGGTTGAGCAGCAGGACAATCCGGTTGATGCGTTCGACGTCCCGTTGAGTATAGAGGCGGTGTCCCTTGGCCGTGCGCTGCGGTGTGATCAGGCCGTAGCGACGTTCCCAGGCGCGCAGTGTCACGGCGTTGACGCCGGTCAGCATGGATACGGTCCGGATGGGCAGGAGCCCCTCGGCGGGCAGGGGCGGTGTTCCTGTGGCAGCAGCTGGCATGTTTGTACCTTTCATAAGTTCTACAAATATTATATACTTTTGTACAAGTATTTGAAGGGAGTTGGCTGCTTTGAATATGTACCGCAAGACTTTGTCTGACTGGTTGTTACAGGGACGCAAATGTTTGAGTTCAGGGTGCTGAAGCCGCGTTGCCGGGCGACGCGTTCCCTGCCGAAGCCGGGCCTGGCTGCGGCCGTCGGCTTTTGCGCGTTCCTGCTCTATGCGTGCACCGGTATGCCGGAGCGCGTGACGCCCGTTTCGGATTTCGATGTCGGTCGCTATCTCGGCAAGTGGTATGAGATTGCCCGTCTCAATCACGGCTTCGAAAGAGGGCTGGAAAAAGTCACTGCCCGGTATTCGCTGAGGGCCGACGGTGGGATCAAGGTGGTGAACCGCGGTTTAGATGTATCACGCGGCGAGTGGCGGCAAGCCGAGGGCAAGGCGTACTTCATCGATGATCGGCAAACCGGTCGACTCAGAGTTTCCTTCTTCGGTCCCTTCTACGGCAGCTACAACATTATAGCGGTCGACCGCCCCGATTACCGCTATGCGCTGGTGTGCGGACCGGATACCTCGTATCTGTGGATTCTCGCCCGGGCGCCCGATCTTGATCCACTCATCGTGGAAAGGCTCGTGGTCCGTGCGCAAGCCCTGGGATTCGATACCAGCCAGCTGATCTATGTCAGGCACGACCTGCGGCGATGATCGACACGGCTCATCTCATACCGCTTGTTCAGCCGGAAGCTGACTCCGGGCGACAGTGCCTGGAGCGCCATGCAGAGGCCGGTCTGCTGTTTGAGCTCGCCTGGCGATCTGAAAGCGTGACTCACACCGACTGTCTGTTCCAGCCCGGCGAGAACTTGTGGCAGGATCATTTTCCGCCCCCGCTTGAAGATGCGCTCTTGGGTATGGCTACCGGTGAACGGGTGACGATGGATTTCGAGCCAGGTCAGCTGGTACCGCTGAGGAAGGAGGCCGACTGTTTCGACATCGAGGCGCAACAGTTCAAAGCGCCATTGTTGAGGAACCGGGTCATTCGGGCCGCGACGGGCAGATTTTACCCCAGGCGGTTTATTGCGGGTGTGCAAGGTATCGATGCCCGCGATATAACACCTGTGCGAATCACGGGCGTCAATGAGCGGCTGGGTGTTGATCTCAATCACCCGCTTGCATCACGTAGGCTGTCACTGAGCACCAGCGTCATCGATGTTGCCACATGCGCCGGGCTGGGGCGCGGCGGCCTTTGCAAGGACGTCGCCGAACTGGTGACGGGCAACGGTCCCGGCATGCAGGCTCGCTGGCACAACGAAGCGACCGATTTCTGGTCCGGGGATCCCTTCGCGCGCGACGACACATCGCCGGACGGGGAGTTCTACGCCAGGCCGCGCCTCGTCGCTCATGTCGATCAAACCGCATCAGCTGTTATCGCGGAACTCTATCGCCAGTGGATTCCGCACAGCGCGCGTGTCCTGGACCTGATGGCAAGCTGGGATTCGCATCTTCCGGCCTCGCTGCGCCTGTCGCAGCTGACCGGGCTGGGCATGAACAAAAACGAGCTTGGTCACAACGAGCGGATGGACAATTACGTCATTCACGACCTCAACGATGATAGCCGTATGCCTTTTGCAACAGACAGCTTCGACGCGGTGATATGCACCGTTTCCATCGAGTATCTTGTCCGGCCGTTCGAGGTGGCCGCCGAAGTCGCACGTGTTCTGAGACCGGGCGGACGGTTTATCGTTACCTTCTCGAATCGCTGGTTTCCGCCAAAAGCCGTTCGTATCTGGGAGGTGCTACACGATTACGAACGGATCGGCATGGTGCTGGAGTACTTGCTCCTGGACGGCTCTTTCACCGAGCTGGAAAGCTGGTCACTGCGCGGTCTGCCGCGACCCGCGAATGACAAGTACGCAGACCGCTTGTCATTGTCTGATCCCGTCTATGCCGTCCGCGGCGTCACGTGAACGACAAAAAACGATAACAATAAATAATAAAAACGATAAACGATAGGAAATTCAATCGGCTCTGGAGTCAGGAAACCATAGCCCCCGGGCGGGCAGCGGTCAAGGTTCGGGCCAGATTCGGCGCAAGGGGGGGCTGGTCCGCAGGCTGGATTGGACTTCCGGAGGCTGGCCGAGCCCGCGCAAGCAGGGTCACTGGGGGCTGCGGTGGGGGGGGGGTTCCTGGCTAGCTGCGCGAACGCTTCCGTGTCCCTTGCGGAACCGGGGTTTACCAGACCACGGTCTGGTCGAATTCGAAGGCTGGCGCCGGCTCGGTGGCTTGCGGGTCAAAGGGCAGGCTCTGCGCGAAGGACTCTTCCCACTCTGGCGGGCCCCGCGCGGGGGAGAGGGGCGGCGGCCGGGTCGGTTCCCCGAGGTGCTGGAGAATGCGGGTCACCGAGGCCGTAACGGTGAGGAAGGCGATGATCCGCATTGGGGCCCCACAGTGCGCACAGGCCAGCAGACAAATTCGTAGATTCTCGCCAGCAGCATC
>CAYQDX010000071.1:13148-13993 GCA_964416345.1 uncultured Ectothiorhodospiraceae bacterium | reverse complement strand
ACAGGGGTTCGACTCCCCTTGGGGACGCCAATAAAACAATAGCTTATGAAAATGCGCTGGGGCTGCGGTAATTCATCCGAGCACCCGAGTGCCAGCCGGCGGCCGATTTCGGCCATCTTTCCTACGTCCAGCGCCACCGCCCGCAGAACGCGAAGGGGCCGCTACTCAGGCATGGCCTCGGCCTGCCCTCGTGTGTGATCTCTGAGACGTGCTCCTGCGGAGCGGCAAGGGGTGGTAGGCGAGCCAAATCCGGCGCATCGCTACCATCATGGTCAGAAACCTGCTGCGGCCTCGGCCTAGTCGTCGGGCGGGCAGCGGTGCTCGGGCAGCTCGCCCCCTGGGGCTCGGCGGCCTGAGTGCCGATGTGGTCCTTGGGCTTCCGAGACTACCGCCCCCGGCCGACAGACCCGCCAGGCCTGGTGCGCGGTAGTCTGGCCCGTGCGACGAGCGCCCCGGGCCTGCAGGGCGCTTCCGCCACCTCCGGGATAGTGGCGGCCATGCCTTCATTCTGCCCAACTGTTCGGCTGTCAGTCCCCACCAGAAGCACAAACCCTTCCATCCCCCATGCCGGCTATGAGCATTGGCGTGTGTGTTCTGTGGCCGTGTCGGGTGGCTTTGCGGACGGGGCGGGTGGCGAAGGGTGGCAGACGGTGTAGGGTGGGGCGGGAATCCCAGAATCGGCGGCTAATGGAAGACCCCATTCTCGCCTGTGAATGATCGCGAGACCCGACGCGTTTTCCCTTTCATTGCGGCTCAACTTTGACCAGTTCGGTAGATAGGCTTTAGTTGAGCGTGCTCCTGGACTAGTGTGCCATTTGGCGACATGACCATGAAGCTCTCCGGTC
>CAYQDX010000071.1:0-13138 GCA_964416345.1 uncultured Ectothiorhodospiraceae bacterium | reverse complement strand
TCGAAACTCGATGTTTCCAACAAAGGCACTTAGGCGTCTCTGGAAATAGTGGAATGACGCAAGCTTCTCCAAGACACTCAACGTTACCTTCGCAATGTAGTGCGTGTGAATAGTGAACGCGGCCCCGCTTTTGCCATATGAGCTTGCGCCCAATGTGAACGCATTTACATCTGGAGAGAAGTCAAACAGTCTATTTCCGACGCGGAGATCCTGCTCAATATTGTTTACGTTTAGAGACATATATATCCCGTCGTGGTCCGTCGCAAACTCGAACCTAACATGAGTGGGAACGTCAAACTTGACGTTTGCCGACAATCTATCTAATTGCCCGTCTGGACCAGCACATTCGAATAAAATCACATCTTGTTCAAGTACGACAGATAGCCTACTTGTTTCTCCCGCACCGTAGTCTGCAATGTACGCTTTCTTGTTCTCCTGATGGCTACTTATCAGTAGGTGAAATACAAAGCACCAACCATTTCTAGGCTCAATATCCCGTCTTGATACCGCATATCGACTGACAATTTTGTCAAGAAGTGAATCGTAGTGGACTATTTGTGTCGCCAGCGCGCGCTGCGCATAATCGATTAATTTCTGGAAAATAATTTTCTTCATCCAACCCAATAACCACGACCGCTTCATATGCAGAAACAACGGATACACCAAGCGCTGCTTGGACGGCGAGACGCGCATCTGCCCGTCCCCTTATTGACTCAAAATACTCCGTTGCTTGCGAGATATAAGACTCGACGTTTGCTTTGAATTTCGCACGGTTTCCGTCAGACCTCGAAGTAGTTAGCTTACCTACGAATGGCGTCTTTAATTCGGCTACAGCGACAAGACCAGTAGATAGATTTGCTCCAATGAAATCTGGTTCAGGGCAATAGCCTCTTTCCGCGTCATAGGGCAGCTTGTTACTTGAGCGCTTCTCGAAGGACTTTACAACGTCGAGCCCAAGCACCTCCAGCGCGACGGGATAATCCTCGAAATAGAATTGATACTTATCTTCCGCATCTTCCCGTTCAATTAGCAGCTTGTAGAGTTCGTATGCTGCCTTCCAAAGGGACGCCTCGTTGATCATTAGGAGCTGGCCTTTATAAGCACATTCAGCAAGATTCACCGACGGCCGTTATGCGATATGGTCAGGCGTGACTCAGGGCAGGCGGGCGGGTTGCGTGAGGCCCGAGTTTAGGATATCAGCAGTAGCAGAGGAACAGGATATCATCGCATGGTAGCCCTCGCTAGCGCATTGCCGTGTGCACAACGTAGCAGGGGCGGGACCGGAAGCGAAAGATCGGGCCTCACCGCCAAAGTGGTAAGGTGGCCCGCCGGACGGGATGCATCCGCGACAGCCAGAGCTGCGCCGTGGGACCGCCACCAGTACAACGTCAGGCACCCGGTCTGGCATTGCCTCGGGCCTGCGCGCCTCCTGGGGATTCTCAGGCGGTCTCAGGGACGGACAGAAAGAGCCCGGCGCGGGGCCGGGCTCTGTGGGTCTCGGAAGTGTAGGCTTAGCCGGCGGCGGGTGGGCTGGGCGGCTCGGGGTTGTCGGGCGTTCGCAGCGCGCCGGCGCAGTCCTCTACCATCAACGCGCCCTCGATGAGCCGGGGAATCTCGGCAACGAGCCAGCCGACCTTTCCGACGGAGTCTGTATCCAGCTCGTTTCCACCGTCCGCAAACGATGCGCAGGCCACCAGGTCGCCGAGGTCTTCCAGGCCACTCAGCAAGACCGTCCGCATGTTGTCGCTGGCCCTCCAGAGCTCATCTGCGAGCGCGCGGTCTGCGTCCGGGTTGGGCTCACCTCGCAGCTGGTGGAGATAGACGTCCTGCAGGCATTCGCCGCCCTGTGTGACGAGGTCATAACCCGAGGGTGCTCTAGCCATGACGGTGCCCTCCCTGCTGGGCCTTGGCGCGCTCAGCGAGCGCTCTGCTCACTAGCTCCATTGAGCAGGTTTCGCTGTGGCCGGGCAGCTCGTGCTCGCGGAGCTGGGCGTTGAAGTCGCGCACCAGGACCAACTACGCGTTGGCCTTGGCTTCCATGCGGGCAAGAACGTGCGGATCAACCGTGTCATGGGGGGAGGGGTCAGGGGAGGGGTCAGGCCCCCAGTGCTACCGTTCCACAAACAGCGCCCCGCCGCTGGCCTAGCCTGACCGTGGTGTATCCATACCGACGGCACCCTGCTGCCTACATGCAACCTCATCCCCGCACTACCGCGTGCGAGCGGTCGACGCCGCTGGCGAGGAGTCCGACACCATCGAGCTCACCGTCGACGACCACGCCCGCACTTCGCGCAGACGGACACCGGCCAGCGCTTTCGCGTGTGGATCGGTCATGTCGGCCTCGGCTCGGCGCCCATCAACATCGTCGCGCTCGCACCTACGGCATCGACGAAGTCGCCTCTCCAGAAGCCGCCATCTACCATCACCGTGGGCGGCAAGGTCGTGGACATGGAGGCCGGCCCCAAGGCCCCCAAGCTGCGCAGCCGGCGAGACAAGTCATTGGGCCGGCTCGTCATCCAAATTGCCGCCGAGCGTGGGCTGGAAACCCAGGTCTCCCCGGATCTTGCCGGCAAGGTGCTCATCTACGCCAACCAGCAGAGCCAGAGCAACCTCGCCGCGCTTGATCTGTGCGGGCTGCAGCGCTGAAGATTGCGGCAGACTGCCGGTCTGCTCCTGGCTCGGTCTGCGGCGGGACGAATCAAACGTATGCACCATCGGCTATTGCTCTGGATCGCGAGCGTCGCGGTGCTCGTCGCCGGAAGTGTCCGGGCGGCCGAGCCGGTGGTGTTGGGTGCGGTGTACAACCTCACGGGTGTGCAGGCGCCGCTGGACCTGCCCGCGGCACGGGCGGCGCAGTTGGCGGTGCGCGTTGCCAACAACGCAGGCGGCGTGCTCGGACGGCCGGTCGAGTTGGTGCTGGTGGACGGCGAGAGCGATCCACAGGTGCTGGCCGAGCGCACGGCGGGCATGCTGCGCCGGCACCCCTCGATGGCGGCGGTGCTGGGGCTCTCCGATACCGACATGGTGCTGGCGGCGGCACCGGTGGCGGCGCGGGCAGGGCGGGTGTTTCTCACCTCCGGAGCCACGTCGCCGCGACTTCCCATAGAAATTCCGGACTATCTGTTTCTGACCTGTTTTGCCGACAACGTGCAGGCTGCCGCCGCCGCCGAGTTTGCTTGGACCAAGCTCTCGGCGCGCACTGCCTCCATCATCTACGATGGCTCCATGACTTATGCCAAGCTGCTCCAGGGCTATTTCCGCAGCCGCTTCGAGTCGCTGGGGGGCGAGGTCCTTTCGGTGACCCCCTACGAGAATCCTTCCGTGCTCGGCAGCGCAGCCCGGTCGGTCAAGGATGCAGACATCGTCTATCTGGCCGCGGGTCCAACGGAGGCCGGGGTGGGCACCGCGCTACTGCGGCAGGCCGGTTTCAAAGGACCCATATTGGGCGGCGACAGCTACGACGGCGATGCGATGTGGTTTGCCTATTCCGGCGTGGACCAGATCTACTACACCACCCACACCTTCTTGGGGGCGCAACACCTCGATGCCAGGGGGGTGCAATTCCGCGATGCCTTCGGTAAGGGCCGTGTGAGCGAGGTGCCGGCGAGCTTCGCGGCACTGGGGTACGACGCGGTCGGTCTGCTGCTGGCCGCCATAAAGGCCGCCGGCAGCGATGAGCCCGCCAAGCTGCGTGCCGCACTCGCCAGCCTGAAGGGTTACCAGGGTGTGACCGGTGTGATCAGCTACGTGTCGGGTAGGCACGTTCCTCTGAAGCCCGTCACCATCCTGAGCGTCCAATACGGACGACTCGGATTCGTAGCTCGAGTCACTCCGGTGCAGATTCCCCCACCCTGAGGCCCACTCCTGGGCTCCAGGGTCCACCCGACACCATGCAGGCATCGCCGAGTCGGATATTGGCGTTCTTCACGCTCCCGCGTACCGTGGTTGTCCTCGGTCCGGTGTCGTTCCCCAATGGCGCCGCCAGCGAGATGATCACGCCGCTGCTGCGGTTCCTCAACCGGGTCGGCAAGGGACTGCGCACCACGCCGCGCGATGCCATGACTGCCGCCACCACGGCCGGCCATCTGCGCGGCAGAGCCTTTGGATTCCATCGCGCAATGGACCATGGCGGCGCCGTGCTGTTCGGCACCCTGTGGCAATGGCTCGGCCAGACCACCACCTTCTTGACGGCCGCCAGTCTCACCGCCTTGTCAGTGGCGATCCCGCTGGGTATCGCCCGGAGCGGCGCCCGGTGCTGAGCCCTGAGGCGGATCCGACACGATGGCGATGATGGTCGTGAACTGATGCCACGGCCAGCCGCCGTAGCGATTGAGCTGCGGGGCATGCATCTCGGAAATGTTTCCGTCCAGGTATAGGGCATTGGGGCAGTCGAGCGCGTCTCTGAACAGTGTAGCGAAGTCATGGAAGTTGACCGCCGCGTTGGAAATGGCGAACACCACCCGCCCGTTCCGGTCCATCCCGACGCCGTCGCGAATGTACTTGCTGTCGTGGCCCTCGATGAAGCGGGGGTGCAGGCGGCCGTTCTTCACCAGGAGCGGACCGGACTGGATGGCATTTTTCACCGCTGACCTCGGATCGTACTCCTCCGTGTCCACCACCACCGGGCCCTGGTCGGTGATGTAGAAGACACCATTGGGCTTGAGCAGGAAATTCCCGCTGCCGGCGCCCATGTTCAACCGGTAGTAGCGCTTGCCGTTCTCGATGTAGAGGCCCAGAGGCGTGAGCTGCTTGGAGTAGATGGCGCCATTGATGGCAAACACCAGCTCCTTGCCCTGGGCACTCACGGCCTCCCGCAGCGCATGGATGCTGCCGTAGGGCGTTCCGTCCTCGCGCCTCCAGAAGAATCGCAGCCTTTGCTCTTCACCCTTGTCTAGCCGGTACACGTCGAAGCCCACGCCGCGATGAGAGACGGTATACGCGCTCGCCCCTAGGGCGGGGCCGCCGAGCAGAAGCAGAAGTGCGATCACCAGGGCGCGTGAAAAGCCGCGAGCCGAAGACGGCATCACATTCATGCCGACCCTCTCATTATCGAAGGATCTCAAGACAATCTTCTCACGAGTGTGCCGGTGCTCTCGGAGTAGACCGAGATGCATCGCTCGACGTTGTGCTCCGCATCGATTACGGCGTCATCCAAACGGCGCTCAGCCGTTGCCCCCATCCATCTCCGGCGTCCGTACCAGCGCGTAGTTCTCCTTGCGCACGCCCTGCAGCAGCAGGTTCACGTCGTCCACTGGCACGCCGAACAGCTGCATCGCCTCGGCGGCCAGACGCAGGCTGCCTTCCACCGCCTCCGGATAGGCTAGGGTGACGCCCGCCTGGATGAGATGGCTGCAGGTCTCCAGGTCGCGGGCCCGGGCGACGATGGGCACCCGCGGGAAGCTGTTGCGCAGATGGGAGGCGGCACGCAAGGCGCCCGGGGCGTGGTCGATGGTGAGCACGACTAGGGCCGCCTGGTCGACGCGGGCTGCCAGCAGCAGCTCGGGATCGCCGATATCACCGTAGTACACGGCATGGCCGTCGGCCTTCCCCACGGCGACCCGGGCCGGGTTGGTGTCGAAGGCGATGAAGGGAATGCTGCTGCCGTGCAGCAGGGTGGCGACCGTGTGGCCGACCCGACCGTAGCCGCCGATCACCACCCGGCGGGCCGGCGGATGCTCTTCGCCCTCGTAGCGCAGGCCCTCCGGGCCCTGGGGCTGCGCCTCCAGGCGGGTGGCGAACGCGTCACCGATGCGCACCAGTGCCGGCGTCGCCAGCATGGTAACCGAGATGACACCGACCGCGACCACGAAGGTGGCGTCGTCGATGACGCCCAGGGCCTTGGCCGAGCCGAACAGCACGAAGCCGAACTCACCGCTTTGGCCTAGCAGGAAGGTCAGACGGACGGCCGCGGCGCGGGACAGACCGAAGGCGAGCGCGAGCGGGAACAGCACCGCCAGCTTGATGGCGACGATGACCACCACGTGCTGGGCGTACAGCCATGGCTCCTGGCCCATGGCCCCGAGGTCGATGGACATGCCCACGGCCAGGAAGAACAGGCTCATCAGCAGGCCCTTGTAGGGCTCCACGTGAGCCTGGATCTGCAGATTGTATTGGGAGCCGGAGAGCAGCATGCCCATGACGAAGGCCCCCAGAGCCATGGACAGGCCGGCTTGCTGAACGGCCCAGGCGGCAAGGAACACCGCGAGCATCACCACCAACAGGAAGGCCTCGCGGTTGTTCTGGACGGCCAATCGATCCAGGGCATAGGGCACCACATGGCGGCCGAAGAGCCAAACTACTCCAAACATGCCGAGCACGATGCCGATCTGCTGCCACAAGGGAACCTCGGCCGAGAGTGTCCCGGTGTCTGACAGGATGGGCACCAGGGCCAGCAGAGGCACGATGGCCAAATCCTGCATCAGCAGCACGGCGAAGGCAGCGGTGCCATGGCGGCTGGCGATCTCGCCGCGCTCCTGGAGTAGCTGCACCACGAAGGCCGTGGACGACAGGGCGAGCGTCAGGCCAATGAGCAGGGCGATCTTCCAGGACGCCTGGAACAGTGCGGCATAGGCGGCGATGGCCAGGCCGGAGAGCAGGATTTGCAGCGAGCCCAGCCCGAATACCTCGCGGCGCAACGCCCACAGACGGCGCGGGCGCATCTCCAGGCCGATGAGAAACAGCAGCAGCACCACCCCCAGCTCCGTGAAGTTGCGTACGTCGTCCACGTGGGCCGTGACATAGGGTCCCGGCGAGTGGGGACCGACGATCACACCGGCCACCAGTAGGCCCAGCACCGAGCCCAGGCCCAGGTGCTTGAACACCGCCACGGCTACGGAGGCGGCCGCCAGCAGGATGACGGCGGAGATTACGAAGCTGTCCAGTTCCACGGATTGGGGCTCTGCTGGCACCGGGTCGAATGGCTAGATGACGGCGCGGCGCGATCGTGCATCGGGCGATGCTCATCGATGGAGACGACGGGCTCGACGTCTGGGTCTGTTCTCCGAAGATCGACGTGGGAATCATATCGCGAATGCAGCTGTCTGGCGGATGAACGTCATGCGAAAGGGAAGGCATCTGCACGATCCAGGGATCCGCCGGCTGCACCCCTTCACCAAGGAAGTCGAAGGTATTTCGGGTGACCAGCACGGCGTCCTTAGACGTCGCTATGGCCTCCATTTGGGCAGTGAGCTGGGCGCTGCGCTCAGCAACCTGACGGCGCCGGGCCGCGACGGCGGCATCGAACGGCACGGTGCGATCGCGGGCCGGGCCTAGCAGCCTGTCGGATTTGGGCATGATCTACTACGCCGGTGGGAGTGCGGTCCATTTTTCCGATCCTTTTCGTCACATAGTGCCCACTATGCTCCTCAAACGATCGAAAAACTGTCCTCGCCCTCCCACTCGGCTCGCTACGATCTCCCAAGTCCGACAGGCTGCTAGGCGGGCTCGCGGCAACCGCAGGCGAGTCCGGCTGGGTCGCGGGCGCCCGGGTCAGACGTCCAGCATCAGCTTGCGCGGCTTGCGCATGCCGGCAATCTTGCAGGCCTGCTGGCCGTAGCCGCGGGGGAACAGCTGGTAGAGGTAGCGGCGGGTGGCCTTGGCCTCGCCCCAGAGGGCCTTCATATGGCGCAGCACGACCCGGGCCTCGGGCACGCTGCAGCGCTCCTCATAGTAGTCGCGCACGAAGCGCACGATCTCGCGCCGCTCGTCGTTCATGGCGAGGTCTGTCTCTACGGCCAGGGACTCGACCAGCTCCGGGTACCAGTCCTCGGAGTCCAGCAGAAAGCCTTCCTCGTCGCGGGCCAGCTCGCCCAGAGACCGCTTGCGGTCCATGAGAGCAATTTGGGTCGACATCGTGGTCTCCTTGGCTTGGGGTGTGGCAGGCATGATAGGCAGCCAGAGATGTAGCAGGCAAACGATATTTATTGCATGTTATTATTCAAAGTATCGATATAAAGTGGATGGAGCGCCATGGATACCGAGCAGGCTCGCACCTTTCTCGCCATTGCCGCCCACGGCAGCTTCCTCGAGGCGGCGCGCCGGCTGCATGTGACCCAATCCACCGTCAGCGCGCGCGTCCAGAGCTTGGAGGCGGATCTCGGCGCAAGGCTGTTCGTGCGCAACCGCGCCGGCGCCAGTCTGACCCCAGCCGGGCGGCGTTTCGTCCAACACGCCAAGACCCTGGTGCTGACGCTGGAGCAGGCGCGGCACGAGGTCGGTCTGCCCAGTCGCTACCGCGCCAGCATCCGCATCGGGGGTCGGATCGCCTTGTGGGACGGCTTCTTGCCCCGCTGGGTGGGCTGGATGCGCCGGCAGGCCCCGGACGTATCTATCCGCAGCGAGATCGGCTTCGAAGAGGACCTGATGCGCCGGCTGGTGGAGGGCACGCTGGACATCGGCCTGATGTATACGCCGAGCCACGCCCCCGGTCTCGTAGTGGAGCATTTGTTCGACGAGCGGCTGGTCCTGGTCAGCAGCCGCCCGGACGAGCCTGTGCCGGGCGAGGATTATGTCTACGTGGAATGGGGACCAGGCTTCTATGCCAAGCACAGCCAGGCCTATCCGGATCTCGAGCGCCCGCCTCAGATCGTGAACATCGGCTGGCTTGGGGTGCAGCTCATTCTCACCAACGGCGGCGCCTGTTTTCTGCCCCTGCGCATGGCCGAGCCGCTGCTCGCCGCGGGCCAGCTGTTCCAGGTGGCGGGCGGTCCCAGCTTCCGGCACCCGGCTTATATGGTCTACGCCCGCGACCACGAGACGGAGGTACTCGGGCAGGCGCTGGAGGGCTTGCGCCAGCAGGCTCGCGGGGAGGCTGCCAAGGCCGCACCGGCGCCAGCGCCGGTCGGCTGAGGGCTTGTGGGGACAGACCCGCACGGCCCGGATGCGCCGCCCCAGCTGGGGCGGCTGGTGCCGAAACTCGAGATTCAGGAAATTATCATGCTTTAATAGAATTAGGGACGTGTTCCGACCGGTGGCAGGGAGGGCAGATTCGGGGCTCCGCAGGCAAGGGACCGTATGGCCCCGAGGGCAACGAGGTGCGCCGTGCAGCCACTTGCCGACTCCGTGGTGGTCACCCACGACGATCCAATTGCGCCGGTCATCTTCGGCGTCACGCTGATTCTCGTGGCCGCCCTGGCCGGCCGTTACGGTGCACGCTATTTGAAGCAGCCTTCGGTGCTGGGCGAGCTCATCACCGGCATACTGCTCGGCAACCTGCTGTATCTGTTCCACTACGACCTGATCGTCGTGCTGCGGGAAGGCACAGCTTGTCTGCAGCTGGGCACGCTGGCCCTGTCCGGGGTGCCATGGGAGCAGGCGGCCCAGCAGGTCATGGGCGCTGCCGGGCGGGAGTTTCTTGCGGTGCTGCGCGGCCCCCGCGGCGGAGAATATCTGCAGGTCGCCCAGGCCATCGACATCTTCTCCCGCTATGGGATCATCTTCCTGCTGTTTCATGTTGGCCTGGACACCTGTGTGTCCGAGCTGCGGACCGTCGGTCGCGACTCCCTCCAGGTGGCAGTCATCGGGGTGGCGGCGCCCTTCGCCTTGGGATTTGCGGCTGCCTGGGGCATGTTGCCCGAGGCCGAGAACGTCAAGCACATGTTCCTCGGCGCGACTCTGGGTGCCACCAGCATCGGTATCACGGCTCGGGTGCTCAACGATCTCAATCAGCAGCGTTCCCGGGAGGCTCATATCATCATCGGCGCCGCGGTGATGGACGACGTGCTCGGCCTGGTGATGCTCGCCATCGTCTCAGGCATCGTGGTCACCGGCAGCGTGGCGGCCCACGAGATCGTGCGCACCGTGCTCCTGGCGAGCCTCTTCATCACCAGCGTGCTGCTGCTAGGCCCCCACATCATCAGGCTGCTGATCATGCTGCTACGCCGCCTGGACGTGATGGAGGCGAAGCTGTTCATCTCCTTCATCTTCGTCATGGCCCTGGCGTGGCTCGCCAATCTGGTGGGTCTGGCGACCATCGTCGGGGCGTTCGCCGGCGGCCTGCTGCTGTTGGACAGCCAGTTCAAGGTGTGGGGCGACCACCGCTCTCACAAATACTCCATCAAGGAGCTGTTCGCGCCGCTGGAGGCCATCCTGGTGCCCATCTTCTTCGTGCTGATGGGCCTACAGGTGAAGCTGGAGACCTTCCTGGACTGGAAGGTGGTGGCCATGGCAGTGGGTCTGTTGCTGGCGGCGACGGCGGGCAAGCTGCTTGCTGGTCTGGGCGCCCGGGGCGGGGCCAGCCGCCTGGCGGTGGGCGTCGGCATGCTGCCGCGGGGCGAGGTAGGTCTGGTGTTCGCATCCATCGGCAAGAGTCTGGGCGTGCTCGACGCCCCGATGTTCTCATCTGTCGTGCTGATGGTGATCATCACCACCCTGATGACGCCACCACTGCTGGAGCTGGTGCTCCGCAAGCGTGACGTGCGGCAGGGCGGACAGGAGGCTCAGCGCCGTCGCTGCCAATAGCCTGGCACCGCCGCAAGGGCTCACATGCGTGCGTTGCGTGGGCCGAGTAGCCACCAGGCGATCAGGCCCCCCACTTCGATTCCCATGGCTCAGTGCCGGCTCGCCGACGGCGCCCGCTGGCGGAACTTCTCAAAATAGAGGTCGATGTAGTCGGTAACCTTGTAGCCGTTGTCGGGCTGAGTCATGTTCTGCATGCGCCAGTATTTCCGTTTGCCAGTGACCTTGAGCAGAAACCTGCCCTCGCGCCGGTAGGGAGCGCCCCCGTTGATGTAGTTGATCTGGGTGTCGATGGTGCCGTCGAATTCCAGCTCCTTCGGCCCGAGAATCCTGAGCGTGCCCTTGATCGACATGGAGTTGAGATGGCCCTGGTACTTCTCTTCCTGATGGCCATCGATCACTATCTTGCCATCCTGGTTGTGGATCTTCGCCCGGCCGATGCCGCCGTGATTCCGCAGCCATTGGAGCGTCATCACGTGGTCGCCGAGCAGCAGCGCCTCGACGTCGTCGGTGGGCAGAGTGACAGCCGGCATCATGCCGGCGAGCAAGAGCACGGCAGCGGCAAGTCTGGACATCGGCGGGGCTCTCCGCAGCGGGAACGGCAACAGCAATCGTGACGGGGGCGCGTGGCCGGCCGTGGCCGCCCCCATGGCGGGTGAATACCAGAATCTATGGGGTCAGGGCAAGCGCAGGGGGCTATCAGCCACCACCGGCCAGAGGGATTACAGGCTCGGCTGCCAGCAGCTCAAGCCGTGGGTAGGACCCCGGGCCGATGCGCTTGGATTCGGGGTAAGGGAAGACGTCGGCGAGTCGGCCGCGAAGGATGTCGTCCTGCCGCTGCCACCAGATAGTCCGGGTCCAGCAGGTCGCGGTGCAGGGCCACAAAGACCTGGCGCACCCGAGGGCTGGTGAGCAGAAATTTGGCGAGCTCCTCCGGAAACACGCCCGCCGGGTCCGCCGAGAACCACGGCTCCGCATCCAGCTCGCACTCCGGATTGGACGGCGGCGGGCTCCGGCGGAAGTGGCATTCGGTGAGGTAGCAGATCTCGTCGTAGTCGTAGAACACCACCCGTCCCTGGCGAGTCACGCCGAAGTTCTTCAGCAGCAGATCGCCGGGGAAACTGTTGGCCGCCGCAAGCAGCTTGATGGCGTTGCCGATGATGTAGGCCGCCTTGTTGCGGTAGAAGGGGCAGTTGAGCACGGAGAGCTGGAAGTTCTGCTGGGCAACCTCGCCGGCCGGTATGTGCTCGCGCACCGCCCGCAGCAGGTTGGCCACGTCCCGGCACCGGTTGCCGAATGGTAGGGAGAAGCCAAAGCTGTCCAAAATCCGACCAAGGGTGCGGTCGAAGCCCTCCCGCGCCGGGTAGTAGCTGCCGTAGGTGGAGACCTCCAGCTCCAGGTGCTCGGTGGACACCGCCGAGCGCACGAAGATGTTGCGATTTTTGTAGTAGCAGTGGTGGAACAGCCGGCAGAACACCGATTCTGGCTCCAAGGGCCGGTGGCCTGCCTGCCGCTGCTCAGGGCAGCTGGCGATAGGCGGGCACAGTCAGGAGCTCGGTAAACTCTGGGTCTTCGACGATATCCGTCAGCAGCGCTGCGGCGGTGCGGTAGTGGGCCTGGGTCTGCGAGTCCAGGACGGTCAGCCGGCCGAGCTCGGCCTCGAGCAGGCCGTGCACCATCGCCTTGGTGATCCGGCGGCCGTCGTCGAGCACGCCACCGGGGTGGGCCACCCAGGTCCCGTCGTGTCCGTCGAAGTGCTTCTCCGCCAGGTGCCAGCCCCGCGGTCGCACGACCAGGGTGGCCGTCTCACGGTTCAGGCGGTAGCGCCCGCCCTCGGGCGAGACTCAGGAGATCGTGCGCCGCACGGCATCGTGCACGTTCTGCTGGCCGACGAGCGCACGCTCCCAAGTGGGTGAGTGGGCATCCTCAAAATCCGCCAGGAACACTTTGGCCCCGCTGTTGAGGGCATTGATCATCATCTTGCGGTCCACCGGCCCGGTGATCTCGACCCGGCAATCGCGCAGGTCCATAGGCCCCGGCGCCACCCACCAGGTGCAGGTGCGGCTGAGCCGGGTCTCTGGCAGGAAGTCCGGTAGCTCGCCGGCATTCAGGCGCGCCTGGCGCTGCCGCCGAGCTCGCAGCAGCCCCTGCACCCGGGGCGCAAAAGTCTCGTGCAGATCGACCAGAAACTCACAGGCCACGGGCGAGAGGATGTGGTCGTAGCCCGCGGAGGGCAGGGTGGTGGCGTACGCCGGCTGGGCGTGGCGGGGCAGATATTCCTGGAGACCGTCCTGTCCATCGTCGATTCCGCGGACAACCTGACCGAGACGTTCCGCGAGCGCATGGGGTAGGCCACGGCGGGCACCCTGGACATTGCGGCGGGGGAGTCCACCATCCTCTATCTGCTGGCGGACTTCGTCAGCCGTCACGACAAGCGCTATCCCGAGGTGCAGCTGCATCTGCACAACGTCACCGGACGGGACGGGCTTGCCATGCTACGGGCGGGCGACGTGGACCTGGCGGTGGGCTCTATGATCGAGACTCCCCAGGACATCAGCTATGTACCCACCCTCCGCTACGACCCGGTGCTCATCACCAGCGTGTACCATCCCCTGGCCGGCCGGGAGCAGGTGACCCTGGAGGAGGTGAGCCACTGCGGACCTTCTGCCGCCGCACCATCTCA
>CAYQDX010000070.1:5593-14499 GCA_964416345.1 uncultured Ectothiorhodospiraceae bacterium | reverse complement strand
CGCGACGGCGCACCGCCTGGCCTTCGTCGCCTCGGACCTCGGGACCGTGCGGCAGCGCCTCACCGATTACCTGGCGGACCGGCGCGAGGGCCTACACGCCGGCGAGGCCTCGCCCAACGACGAGCTGCTCGCCGCCTTCGGCGACGCCGCGGCGGCCGGCGATCTGGTGTCGCGCTGGCAGGCGGAGGGGCGGGTCGACCGGCTCGCGGCGCTCTGGGTGCGCGGCCTGGAGATCGATTGGCGGCGCCTCTATCCGGCCGGGCGGCCGCGCCGGATCAGCCTGCCGACCTATCCCTTCGCGCCGGTGTGCCACCGGCCCGAGGACGCGCGCTCCGTCGCGCCAGCGGCAGCCGGCGAAGCCTGGGACGGCTACAGCTTCCTGCCGGAGTGGCAGGTCGAGCCGGCCGGCAGCCGAGCACCCGCCCTGGGGCACAGCAGTGTGTTGCTGATCGTGGCCCCGGCCGAGCTGCAGGAAGCCGCGGCCAGCGCTGGTGCCTGGTACGGCGAGAGCCGACCCGATGCGATGATTCTCCAGATCTGGCTCGACTCCGACACGCGCGAGGTTTCCGGCAGCGAATGGCGCTGCCGACGCGACGACCCGCAGGGCCTCGCCGCCTGTCTCGCCGGCCGGCGCGTCGATACGGCGATCTTCCTCGGTGGCGCGCCGGACGATTCCGAGGCCGCCGGCGCCGACCCGGCGCGGCTGTGCGGCGGGCCGGCCTCCGAGGAGGCCAGCCTGCTGCGGCTCGTCGAGGTGCTGGGCGAGGCCGCGTCGGCGGAGCGTCCGGTCAACCTCTATCTGGTGACCCTCGACCGCTTCTCTACGGCGGACGGCCCGACGCCCGGTAGCGTCGGTGGCATCGCCGGGCTGGGCTATGCCATCGCCCAGGGCGACCGGCGCTTCCGGCTGCGCAGCCTCGACGTCGAGTCCGCGGCCCTTCTGGGCAGCGAGCCCTCGGTCTCGCTCTGGCCGGCGCTGCTCGCCGAGCCGCCGAGCGAGCGTGGGGGCGTGGTGCGCTTCGAGGCGGGCGAGCGGTTCCGGCAGGTCTTCCACAAGCTCGGCTGGGGCGCCGAGCCGACGGCGGGCGGCCTGCGCCACGGCGGCCTCTATCTCCTGGTCGGCGGTGCCGGCATGGTCGGCCGCGTCGTCAGCCGCCACCTGATGGCCCGCTACGGCGCCCAGGTCGTCTGGATCGGCCGGCGGTCGGCCGACACCCCGGGGGTTCGGGACGCCTTTGCCGCGGTCGCAGCGGAGACCGGGGCGGGTGCGCCGCTCCCGGTCTACCTCTCGGCGGACGCTGCCGACGCGGCCGCGCTCGAAGCCGCGGTCGCCGAGGTCCGCAGGCGCTTTGGCCGCATCGACGGCGCCTTCCATACGGCCATGGCGGTCGAGGCCGATGCCGCCGGGCGGCCGGCGGAGGAGGCCCTGGACCGGGTCTGCGCGGTCAAGACGCGCGGCCTGCTGAACGTCCATCGAGTGTTGGAGCCGGAGCGGCCCGACTTCCTCTGCGTCTTCTCGTCGGTCCAAGCCTTCGCCTTCCTGACCGCGCGCGAGACCGCGGCCTATGCCGCGGCGGTCGCCGGCAGCGACAGCTTGGTGCGGGCGCTGCGCGGGCGCAGCCCGCTGCCGCTGGGCCTGATCCACTGGGGCTACCTGCGGACCACCATTGCCGGCACGGCGATGGCCGGGCGGATCGACGGCCACTACGAGACGGTGGCCGACGATGAGCTGTGCGGCTTCCTCGAGCACTTCCTCGCCGCGCTGGCGCGCGGCTCGCTCGCCGAGGCGACTTGTCTCAGGGCCTCGCCCGCGGCCCAGGAGCTGATGCCGGTCGAGGCACCGGCCCTGCGGCTGGCCGGGACCCGGCAGATTCCCCGCTTCCTAGATCGAGTCGACGCCGGGGCACTGGCCGCGACGGTGCCGCAGCCCGACTGGTCGCAGATCGAGGTGCGGGCCCTGGCACTGTTCTGGGCTCAGCTCCGCCGCATGGGCGTCCTGGATCGGCCCGGTCCGATCGAGGACATCGAGGCGCTGCGCCGCCGGGCCGGTGTCGTCGAGCGCCACGGGCGCTGGTGGAAGGAGGTGATCTCGACCCTGCTGCCCGCCGCCGGCGCCGTCGAATGGTGGGACGGCCGGCTCTGGGTGACGCGGGTACTGGAGGAGCCGGAGATCGAGGCCGCCTGGCGCGACTGGGAGCAAGGGCGGTCCGAGTGGCTGGGCGATCCTCAGCTCTTCGCGGTCGTCGATCTGTTCGACGCCTGCCTGCGGGCCCTGCCGGAGGTGCTGAGCGGCAAGGTGCGGGCGACCGACGTGATCTTCCCCGACGGCTCCCTGGAGCGGGTCGCCGGGCTCTACGCCGGCAGGCCCTACCCCGACTCGCTGAACCTGCAGGTCGCGGCCGCGGTCGAGGCCTTCCTGCGCCACCGCCTGGAACACGACGGGCGGACGCGCCTGCGCATCCTGGAGATCGGCGCCGGCACCGGCGGGACGAGCGCCAAGGTACTGTCGGTCCTCGACGCCTGGGGCGAGGCGATCGGCGAGTACTGCTTCACCGACGTCTCCGGCGCCTTCCTGCAGGCGGCGCAAGAGCGCTTCGGCAAAGACCGGGCCTGGCTCCGCACTGCCCGCTGCGACATCGCCCGGCCGCTCGCCGAGCAGGGCCTGGAGACCGGCGCCTACGATGTCGTCATCGCGACCAACTGCCTGCACGCCACCCCGGACATGCGGGCGACCCTGCGCCACGCGACCTCGGCCCTGGCCGGGCACGGCCTGCTGGTCGTCAACGAGGGCGTCGACAAATCGACCATCGGCACGCTGATCTTCGGCCTGCTCGATGGTTGGTGGCTCTCCGAGGACGAGGCCTTGCGCGTTCCGGGCTCGCCGCTGCTGGACAGCGCGACCTGGCAGCACCTGCTCCAGGAGCGGCGCTTCACCCCGCTGATCCTCGACAACCCGGGAGTGGCGATGCAGCAGGTGATCGTCGCCGAGAGCCGCGGGGTGGTCGAGCTGGACGAGGCTGCAACACCGGCGGCAGCGGAGGCGCGGACGCCTGAGGCTTCCCCGCCGGCGCCGGCCTCCGACCTCGGCGCCACGGTCCGCACCTGCCTGGCCGAGACACTGAAGGGCGAGGCCGCGGGCTTCTCGGGCTCGGTGCCGTTCTCGGACTATGGCCTGGATTCGATCCTGGCCGTCGCCTTCCTGAAGCGGCTCGGCGAGCGCCTGGGCACCAGCCTCGAGCGCACCCTGGTCTACGACTACACGACGATCGATGCCCTGGCCGGACATCTGCGGACGCTCGGTCTGGGGATCGCGGCGGCACCCGAGCGGAGGCCCGTCGTGATCACCGCGACGCCCCCGGCCCGCAAGAGTGTGCCGCCGGAGGCGGTCTCTGCCGCCACCGCGTCGATCGCCGTGGTCGGCCTGTCGCTGCAGCTGCCAGGCGCCCTGGAAGCGGAAGGCTTCTGGGACGGCCTGATGGCGGGGCGCGACGGCACCTATGACCTGCCGGCGGCCTTCGCCGGCGAGGGGCGGCGGCTGCGCGGCGCACTCCTGAACGGCGGCGACGGCCTCGACCTCGCTGCCCTCCTGGACCTGCCCGAGGCGGAGCTCGCCGGCATGAGCCGCCATCAGCAGCTGGTCCTGGAGGAAGGCTGGAGGGCCCTGGAGGACGCCGGATATGATCCACGCGGCCTCGCCGGCCAAGCAATAGGCGTGTTCGTCGGCGCCGAGCCTTCCGGCGCCGTCTCGGGCTCCTTCAGCGGCGATTCGGATGCGATCGTCGCCTCGCGCCTGTCGTATCTGCTCGACCTCAAGGGCCCGGCCCTGGTCGTTAACACGGCCTGCTCCGCCGGCGCCGCGGCCGTGCACCTGGCCTGCGACAGCCTGCGGCTCGGCACCAGCCAGATGGCGCTGGCCGGCGGCGTCGCCGCCTCCCTATCCGCGGAGGCGCTGCGCCACGTCGGCTCGATCGACCTGTTGTCGCCGAGCGGCCGCTGCCTGCCCTTCGCCGAAGGCGCGGACGGCACGGTGCTGACCGAGGCAGTGGCGATGGTCGTGCTGAAGCGGCTCGACGACGCCCTGGCCGACGGCGATCCGATCCACGGCGTGATCGAGGCCTCGGGCATGAACCAGGACGGCGCCAGCAATGGCATCACCGCGCCCAACGGGCGGGCGCAGGAGGCGCTGCTGGTCGAGACCTGGCGGCGCTTCGACGTCGAGGCCAACCGGATCACCCACGTCGAGGGTCACGGCACCGGCACGCCGCTCGGCGATGCGGTCGAGGGCAATGCGCTGGTCCGCGCCTTCCGGCAGGCGACGGACCGTCAGGGCTCTTGCACGCTGGGAACGGCCAAGACCCACATCGGTCATACCGGTGCCGCCTCCGGCGTCGTCGGCCTGATCAAGCTGCTGCTCGCCCTGCGTCATCGCACGATCCCCGGACCGCTGCGGGCCGCCGCGCCGAGCGCCATGATTGCCTTCGAAGGCTCGGCGCTGCGGCTCGCCGAGCGCACCGCGGCCTGGACGTCGATGGACGGCGCGCCGCTGACGGCAGCGCTCAACGCCTTCGGCCACAGCGGCACCAACGTGCACCTGGTGGTCCGCGCCCTCGACGAGCAGCGGGAGACACTGCCGGCCGCCGCCACGCGGCCCGGCGGGCCCTGGATCGTGCCGCTGTCCGCGCCGAGTGACGCGCGGCTGTCGGAGCAGGCCGCGCGGCTGCTGGCCTGGCTGCAGGCAGCCGCGCCGCGGCCCGCGCTGGCCGAGGTCGCCTGGACGCTGCAGAGCGGACGCGCCGCGCAGCGCCACCGC
Source organism: uncultured Ectothiorhodospiraceae bacterium (assembly GCA_964416345.1). Classification (GTDB taxonomy): domain Bacteria; phylum Pseudomonadota; class Gammaproteobacteria; order CAYQDX01; family CAYQDX01; genus CAYQDX01. The sequence continues at coordinate 9,689 of CAYQDX010000070.1, read as the reverse complement.
CTCGCGATCCTGGCCAACGATCTCGCCGGCCTGACGGCGGCCCTGGAGGCCATCGTCGAAGGTGGCACCCTGCCTGCCTCTGCACGAGCCGGCGTTGCCGCGCCGGAGGAGGGCGCCGCCGCCGCGACCCCCGGCAGCGGGCCGCTCGCCGTCGCCGAGGCCTGGGTCGCCGGCGCGCCGGTCGTCTGGGGGTCGCGGCGCGGCGGAGTGCCGCCCCGGCGGCTGCACCTGCCGCGCAGCGTGCTGCACAAGGGCGACGCGAATCGCGCCGACACCGGGCCGAAAGTCGACCCGGTCGCCCCTGCGCGGCTGCCGACGGGACAGAGTTCCGCCGACCCGGCCGCCACTGCCGCCGCCCTGCTGTGCCGCCTGATCGGCAGTGCGCGCAGACGGCCGCTCATTGCAGCGGAGCACCACTACCGCCTGAGCGATCTGGGAATGACCTCCCTCGGGATGGTCTCGCTGGCCGCCGCCCTGGAGCGGGAGCTCGGCGTGAGGATCCTGCCCTCGGTGCTGTTCGACCATCCGACCATCCCCCAGCTCGCCGGCCATCTTGCGGAGAGTCACGGCGCGGCGCTGGCGGGCCTGCCGCAGCCCGAAGCTGCCGCCGAGACGCCAGCTCGGGCGCACGAGCCTGACGACACGCTGGCCGCCCTGGAGGCGCTGCGCGACGGCACGCTCAGCTTCGAGGAGGCGCGGGCCCGCGTCGCAGGGACGACCCGATGAGCGAGCCCCGGACCCTCGACAGGCTGATCGAGCGCTACCGGCAGGGCGGTTTGTCGCGGGCCGAGGTCCTGGCCGAGCTGGAGCGACTAGCCCGCATTTCTCACCACCCTCCTGCTGCGGGCGCCGATCCATCCGATCGCGGCCCCGACCCGACGCCCGCGACCGTGCCTCTGACCGCGACCCAGCAGGGTCTCTGGGCGCTGCAGCGCGCCCGTCCCAGGATGACGGCCTACAACGTCCCGTTGTTGCTGCAGGTGCGCCTGGGCGACGCGGACGCCTCGGCTCGCCTGCGTGCGGTCTCGGCCTGGCTCGGCCGGCACTGGCCGATCCTGGCGGCCTCGGTGAGGACGGTGGGAACCGCGCCGATGCTGAGCGTCCAGGCCGGGGCCGAGCTGCCGCTCGAATGGCACGCTGCCGAGGGCTGGAGCGACGCCGAGCGGCTGGCCTGGCTGCGCGCTCGAGTCGAGCGGCCCTTCGATCCGGGCCGGGAGCCGCTGGCCCGTCTCCACCTGCTCGAGGCGCCGGCCGCGGGCCGCGCCTCGCTGCTCTTCGTCGGCCATCATATCGTCGTCGACGGGCGCTCCCGCGGCCTGATCGCCGGGGCCCTGCGGCAGGCCTGGGACTGTCTCTTGGCCGGTCGGCCGCTGCCTGCCCCTGTCGTGCCGGCGGTCGCGCTGGAGCCCTATCGCCGGGCCGTGGCGGCGGAGCGCGAGCGGCTGGCCGGCGCGGAGGGGGCGCGGCGCCTCGCCTTCTGGTGCGAGCGGCTCGCCGGGCTGTTGGAGCCGCTCGACCTGCCCCTGGACCGTCCGCGGGCGGCGGAGCGGTCCTATGCCGGGGCGAGCGCGGTGTGGCGGCTGCCGGACGATCTGGCGGCGTCCGTGCGGGACTTCGCCCGCGGCCGCGGGCTCTACTCGTCAACCGTGCTGCTCTGCGCCTGGCAGGCGCTGCTGGCGCGCCTCGGAGGCCGGCAGGACCTGGTGGTCGGCATGCCGCTGGACGAGCGCGACGGCGCGACGGCCGATCTGGTCGGCCTGTTCATCACGATGCTGCCAATCCGCTCACCCGGCTTCGGCGCGCGGCCAATGGCGGAAGCGCTGCAGCGGCTGCAGCGCGGCCTGGTCGACGCCATGGCCAACGTGCTGCCCTTCCCGGCGCTGGTGCGCGGCCTCGGCCTGGGCGGCGAGAGCGACCGCGACCCGGTGTTCCAGAGCGCCTTCTTCTACCAGCTCCTCGACTGGCGGGGCGGTCTCGGCGACGGCGATTGGAGCATCGGAGAGGGCGTGCAGCAGCAGGGCGAGTACGAGCTCTCGCTCGACGTGGTCGATGCGCCCGAAGGTTTCGAGCTGCACCTCAAGTACGACCCCGATCTCTACGATGAAACGACGATTCTTCGCTGGACCGAGCACTACCTGAGGCTGCTGGCGGGGCTGGTCGCCGACCCGGAGCGGCCGCTTTCGGCCCTGCCCCTGCTGGGCGCGGCCGAGCGCGACCGGCTGCTGGCGGACTGGGGTCGGGGTCCGGCCCTTACGGCGCCGGCGCTGCTGCCCGAGGCCTTCGCCCGCCAGGCGGCGGCGACGCCGGAGGCGCCGGCGGTGCGCTGCGGCGAGATCCGTCTGAGCTACGGCGAGCTGGAGGCGCGAAACACCGCCCTGGCGGCGCGCCTGGCCGGGCTCGGCATCGGCCGCGGCGACGTCGTCGGGCTCTGCCTGGAGCGCTCCGAGGGGCTGCTCGTCGGGCTGCTCGGCATTCTGCGCAGCGGCGCCGCCTACCTGCCGCTCGACCCCGGCTTCCCGGCGGCACGGCTGGAGCTGATGCTCGCCGACAGCAGCGCCAGGCTGGTCGTCTGCGACGCCGCGGGGGCCGCGGTGGTCGGTGGGACGGTGCCCACGCTCCGGCTCGACGAGGAGCAGGCGCTGGCCGGCACGAGCCCTCCCGCGGCGCTCCCGGTGCTCTCGGGAGTGGATCCCGCCTACCTGATCTACACCTCGGGCAGCACCGGCCGGCCCAAGGGCGTCCTCGTGCCGCACCGGGCGCTGGCCGCATTCCTGGCCGCGATGGTCGAGGCGCCAGGGCTCTCGGCCGGCGACCGGCTGCTGGCCGTGACCACGGTCAGCTTCGACATCGCCGCCCTTGAGCTCTTCCTGCCCCTGACCGTCGGCGCCGAGGTCCTGGTCTGCCCCGCGGAGACGGCCCGCGACGGCCAGCGCCTGGCGGCCGAGATCGCGCGGCTGCGCCCAACGGTGATGCAGGCGACACCGGCCGCCTGGACTATGCTGTTCCATGCCGGCTGGCGCAACGCCGAGGGCCTCAGGGTGCTGTGCGGCGGCGAGGCGCTGCCGCCAATGCTCAAGGCGCGTTTTGAAGAGACCGGTACGCCGGTCTGGAACCTCTTCGGCCCGACTGAGACGACAATCTGGTCGACCCTGGCGCGCCTGGAGGTCGGCGACCCGATCACCATCGGTGAGCCGATCGCCGGCACGCAGGCCTATGTGCTCGATGCTGGCCTCTCGCCGCAGCCGGTCGGGGTGGCCGGCGAGCTCTACCTCGCCGGCGCCGGGCTAGCGCACGGCTACCGCGGCCGGCCGGGCCTGACGGCCTCGGCTTTCCTGGCCGATCCCTACGCCGCCGAGCCGGGTGGGCGCATGTACCGCACCGGCGACCTGGCACGCTGGCGCGCCGACGGCAGCCTGGAATACCTGGGCCGGGCCGACCGCCAGCTGAAGCTGCGCGGCTACCGGATAGAGCCCGGTGAGATCGAGGCGCGGCTGGAATCCCATCCGTCGGTGCGCCGGGCCGCGGTGGTGGCGCAGGCGGCCGGCCAGGGCCGGCGCCTCGTCGCCTGGTGCGAGGCATGCGACGGCGCGTCGCTCGATCCCGATGCTTTGCGCCGGGACCTCGCCGAGACGCTGCCGGCCTACATGGTGCCGGAGGTCGTCACAAGCCTCGACGCTCTGCCGCTGACTCCGAACGGCAAGCTCGACCGCAAGGCACTGGCCGAGCGCCGGCCGGAGGTATCCGGCCGTCCCGCGCCAGAGCCCGCATCCGGCATCGCGGTCGATCCCGTGACCGAGGCGCGAATCGCCGGCCTGTGGCACGAGCTGCTCGGCCGCGAGGCCGTCGGCCGCGACGAGGGCTTCTTCCGGGCCGGCGGCGACTCGGTCTCGGCGGTGCTACTCGCCGAGCGGCTCGGCGAGGCCTTCGGGCGGCCGGTCGCGGTCAGCGAGATCTTCCACCACCCGACGATCGCCGCGCAGGCGGTGCACCTCGGCGGTGCACGGACGGCCGAGACGGCGGCCCCAGGGGAGACCCCGGCGGCGGCGAGGAACACCGACGACGGCGCCTTGGCCATCGTCGGCATCGCCTGCCGCTT
>CAYQDX010000070.1:0-5493 GCA_964416345.1 uncultured Ectothiorhodospiraceae bacterium | reverse complement strand
CGGCGAGGAACACCGACGACGGCGCCTTGGCCATCGTCGGCATCGCCTGCCGCTTCCCGGGCGCTCCCGACCACCGGGCCTTCTGGCGCCTGCTGCGCGAAGGCCGCGACGCCGGCCGGCGCTTCACGCCGGAGGAGCTGCGCGCCGCCGGCGTGCCGGAAGCGGCGATTACCGACCCGCGTTACGTGCCGGTGCGCCACGCTATCGAGGGCAGGGATCTCTTCGATGCCGGCTTCTTCGGCATCTCGCCGCGCAACGCGGCGCGCATGGACCCACAGTTCCGGCTGCTGCTGGAGAACGCCTGGGCTGCCATCGAGGACGCCGGCCGCCGGCCCGAGGAGATCCCCGACACCGCCGTCTTCATGGCGACCGGCGCCTCCTGCGCCCGGACCGGTCCGGACGACGAGCACGGCGGATCCGAGCGTTACGTCGCGTGGCTGCTCGGCCAGCCCGGCACCCTCTCGACCACGATCTCCTACCAGCTTGGCCTGACCGGGCCCAGCTACGCCGTGCACGCCAACTGCTCGTCCTCGCTCGTGGCGCTGCATGCGGCGGCCCAGGCGATCCGCTCGGGCGAGGCCCGGCAGGCGCTGGTCGGAGCCTGCACGCTGTTCCCGGAAGGTCCGCCGGGCTACCTCCACGAGCCCGGCCTGAACTTCGCCTCGGACGGCCGCTGCAAGGCCTTCGACGCCGCGGCCGACGGCCTCGTGCCCGGCGAGGGCGTGGCGGTGCTGCTGGTCAAGCGGGCCGCCGACGCAATCGCCGACGGCGACCCGATCTACGCGCTAATCCGGGGGGTCGCGGTCAACAACGACGGCGCCGACAAGGCCGGCTACTACGCGCCCTCCGTGCGCGGCCAGGCCGAGGTGATCGCCCGCGCGCTGGCGCTGAGTGGCGTCGATCCCGCCACGATCGGCTATCTCGAGGCGCACGGCACCGGCACGGCGCTAGGCGATCCGGTCGAGATCGCGGCGTTGGCCGAGGCCTGGGGCGAGACCGGGCGCCGGCAGCACTGCGCTATCGGCTCGGTCAAGAGCAACCTCGGGCACCTCGACACGGCGGCGGGCCTAGCCGGGCTGATCAAGGCGGCACTCTGCCTCGGCCACGGCGAGATCGTGCCGACGCTGCACTACGAGCGTCCGAGCCCACGGATCGACTTCGCCGCCAGCCCCTTTCATGTCGCCGATCGGCTGGAGCCCTGGCCGGAAGGGCCGGGCCCGCGGCGGGCGGCGGTCAGCGCCTTCGGCATCGGGGGCACCAATGCCCACGCGGTGCTGGAGCAGGCCCCGGTGCGGCCCGAGCCGCAGCGGCGGCCCGGGCCGCAGCTCGTCGTCCTCTCGGCGCGCAGCCTCGAGCGGCTGCGCGCGGCCGCCGGGCGCCTCGCCGCCTTCCTGGAGGAGGAGAGCCCCGACCTCGCCGACCTGGCCTGGACCCTACAGGTCGGGCGCCAGGCGATGGTGCACCGCCTGGCGCTGGTCGTCGAGGAGCGCGAGACGCTGTGCCGGCGCCTCGCCGCCTTCGCCGAGGGCAGAGAGGACGAGGTCGTCGGCGGTGTCGCCGACGCGGCGCCCGCCGAGGTCGACTGCGATGGGGCCGACCAGGACCGCATCGCCCGGCATTGGGTGCAAGGCGGCGCCGTCGACTGGGAGCGGCTGCATCCGCCCGCCTCGACCCGGCGCATCGTGCTGCCGACCTATCCCTTCGCGCCCGAGCACGTCGCACCGCCGGTCCGCCGGACGGCGGCGGTCGCGCGGGCCCTGCATCCCCTGGCGCAGCGCAACAGCTCCGACTTCGCCGAGCAGCGCTTCACCTCGCGTCTGACCGGCGAGGAGCTCTTTCTCAGGGACCACGTCATGGCCGGTCGACGGGTGCTACCCGGCGTCGCCCACCTGGAGATGGTCCGCGCCGCGCTCGCCGAGACCCTGGGACGCCGGGAGCTCGACGCCGCCTTCGCGGATGTCGTCTGGATCGCGCCGGTCGAGGTCGACGGAGCCCTGGACCTGCTGGTCGCCCTCGCGCCGGGGGATCGGGACGTCGCCTTCGAGATCTACAGCCTCGGTGCGGACGGCGAGCGGCAGGTGCACAGCCAGGGTCGGGTCCAGGCCCTCGAGGCCGACGAGGCGCCCGAGCTGGACATTGCGGCGCTGGCCTCGCGCATGACCGGCAGGGAGGAGACGGGTGCCGCTTGCTACGCGCACTTCGCCACCGGCGGCGCCGACTACGGTCCCACCCTGCGCAGCATCGAGCGCCTCCGGCTCGGCGAGCGGGAAGCGCTGGCGCGCCTCGTGCTGCCCGAGAGCCTGGACGGCAGCGGGCCGTTCCGCCTGCACCCGAGCCTGCTCGACGGCGCCGTGCAGGCCGCCTTCCTGGCGCTCGACGCGGCGCGCGCCGAGGCCGGCTTCGAAGCGGCCAGTGGCTCACTGCCCTTCGAGCTGGCCGGCCTGGAGGCCTTCGGCCCCTGCGTCTCGCCCCTCTGGGCCTGGGTGCGCAGCGCCGAGGGCTCGGCACCGGGCAACCGAGTGCAGCGCCTGGATCTGGACCTCTGCGAAGAGACCGGCCGGGTCTGCGTCCGTCTGCGCGGCCTCGCCCGCCTCGTTGCGCCTGGCAGGGCTGCCTTGCCGCGACTGGAGCTGCCGGTCTGGGTCGCCACTTCGGCAAGCGGCGCCGAGGCCGTCGCCCAGCGGCAGGCGCTGTTCTGCGGCCTCGACGTCCCGGGCGGCGTCGACGGCGAGCACGTCGCGGGAGAGGGGCTTGAGGAGGTCGCGGTCGCGGCACTTGCCCGGCTCCGGGAGCTGGCGCGCGCACGCCGCCCGACGCCTCTGCTGGTCCAGCTCGTCGTACCGGCGCTCGGCGAGGGCGCACTGCTGACCGCGCTCGCGGGCCTCGCGGCAAGCGTTCGGATCGAGCATCCGAAGCTGCCAGTACAGGTCATCGCCGTCGACCCGGCGATAGCGTCCGAGCGACTAGCTGCAATCCTGGCGCAGGAGGCCGCGCAGCCCGAGGACCGCCTGATCCGGCACGTGAGCGACGCTCGCGAAGTCGCCGCGCTGGAACCCGTCCGGGAGGAAGCCGAGGCTGGCCTGCCGTGGTGCGCCGGCGGCGTCTACCTGCTAACCGGCGGCCTCGGGCGTCTCGGCCGGATCTTCGCCCGCGAGATCCTCGAGCGGGCCGAAGGCGCGCGGGTCGTGCTGCTCGGCCGCTCGGCGCTCGACGGGGAGCGCAGAGCCTGGCTGGAGGCGCAGGGCGGACGGGCCGAGTACCGCCAGGTCGACGTCACCGACGCCGCGGCCCTCAAGGCCGCCGTTGCGGAGGTGACGGCGGCGCACGGCAGGCTCGACGGCGTGCTGCACGCCGCCGGCGTGCTCGCCGACAGCCTGCTGGTCAACAAGACCGAGACACAGGTCCGGGCGGTGCTGGCGCCGAAGCTGCGAGCCGCGCTGGCGCTGGACGAGGCGACGGCCCACCTCGACCTGGAGCTCTTCGTGCTCTTCTCCTCGGTCTCGGCGCTGGGCAGCCTCGGCCAGGCCGACTACGCCTTGGCCAACGCCTTCCTCGATGCCCTGGCCGAGCGCCGCGAGGCGCTGGCCGCCGCCGGGACGCGACGCGGCCGCAGCCTCTCGATCGCCTGGCCCCTGTGGCGCGACGGCGGCATGCACCCCGACCCCGCCCTGCAGGCTCGGGCGCCGGGGCTTTCCACGGAGCAGGGTCTCGCCTGCTTCTACCGCGCGCTCGCGGCCGGCGGCCCGCGGGTGGTGGTGCAGCTGGCGCCGGAGGCGGCTGAGCGGAAGGAGGCCGAACCGGCGGCGGTCGCTGCCATGGCCGACCCGGGTGCCCTGGAGGAGAGCCTGCGGAGCCGGCTGCTTGGGCTGATCACCGAGCTGGTCGGCGTTGCCCCCGAGGACCTCGACCCGGACGAGGAGCTCGACGGCTTCGGCTTCGACTCTATCAGCCTGACCAACCTCGCCAACCGCCTGAACGCGGATCTCGGGCTCCGGCTGACGCCGGCGGTCTTCTTCGAGCACGCGACGGTCAACCGCTTCCTCGGCCACCTACTGGCCGAGCAGCGAGGCGCTCTGCCGGTGCCCGAAACCGCCGAGCCGGCGCGGCCCGAGCCCGTAGCCTCGCATTTGCCGGCGCACGGCCGTTTCGCGCCGGCCGTCCCGGCAGAGCCCGCTGCGGTGCCGGCAGCGCCCGGCCGGGCGCTGCCGGTCGCGGTCATCGGCATGAGCGGTCGTTTCCCGATGGCGGCGGACCTCGAGGCCTTCTGGCGCAACCTCCTCGATGGCCGCGACTGCATCCGCGAGGTGCCGCCGGAGCGCTGGGACTGGCGGGCGATCTGGGGCGACCCCTCGGAGCCCGGCCGCACCGACGTCAAGTGGGGCGGCTTCATCGAGGGTATGGCGGACTTCGACCCGCTGTTCTTCGGCCTCTCGCCGCGCGAGGCCGAGTGCATGGACCCGCAGCAGCGCCTGCTGATGACCCACGCCTGGCTGGCGCTGGAGGACGCCGGCTACCCGAAGCGTGCCCTCGCCGGCTCAGACACCGCCCTGTTCGTCGGCATGGGCGCCGGGGACTACGGCGCGCGGGTGGTCGCCGACGACGGCGGCGTCCAGGGCCACACCCTGCTCGGCCTGCTGCCCTCGATGGCGCCGGCGCGCGTGAGCCACTTCATGGACTGGCACGGGCCGAGCGAGCTCATCGACACCGCTTGCTCCTCGTCGCTGGTCGCTGTGCACCAGGCGGTCCGGGCGATCGCCGCCGGCGACTGCGGCGTGGCGCTGGCCGGCGGCGTCATGGCGATGCTGTCGCCGACCTCGCACCTTGGCTTCTCGAAGGCCGGCATGCTGAGCCGCGACGGGCGCTGCAAGACTTTCTCGGACGCCGCCGACGGCTACGCCCGCGGCGAGGGCGTCGGCATGCTGGTGCTCAAGCGCCTCGACCGCGCCGAGGCCGACGGCGATCGCATCCTCGGCGTGATCCGAGGCTCGGCGGTCAACCACGGCGGTCGCTCGAACAGCCTGACCGCACCCAACGCCCGGGCCCAGGCGGAGCTGATCGAGACGGCCTGCCGTTCCGGCGGCATCGACCCGCGGGACATCGGCTACATCGAGGCGCACGGCACCGGCACGCGGCTCGGCGACCCGGTCGAGGTCAACGGCCTAAAGAGCGCCTTCCGGGCGCTGGATGCGCCGGAGGGTGCGGATGGCGGCGAGCCTTGGTGCGCCCTCGGCGCCGTGAAGACCAACATTGGCCACCTGGAGACCGCCGCCGGCATCGCCGGGCTGATCAAGGTGCTGCTGCAGTTGCATCACCGCACCCTGGTCCCCAGCCTGCACTGCGAGCGGGTCAATCCCTACTTGGAGCTCGAACGGAGCCCCTTCTACCTGCTGCGCGAGAGCCGCTCCTGGACGCCGTACCGCGATGCCGCTGGGAGGGCAATGCCGCGGCTCGCCGGGGTCAGCTCCTTCGGCTTCGGCGGCGTCAACGCCCACG
>CAYQDX010000069.1:0-14704 GCA_964416345.1 uncultured Ectothiorhodospiraceae bacterium | reverse complement strand
ACGGTGCACTGGCTCGCCGGCACGCCGAGCTCGCTCCGGCGCTGGGACGTGACGGAGGTCGGGCGCGGGACGCGGGCGAGCGTCTCGGGGGTCGCGAATGCGCCGCCCCCGACCGGCCTCGCGGACGACGTGGTCGGGTTCAGCCGGGTGAGCTGCTTCCACTGGGCGCCGAGCATCGCCGCGGCCGGCGGCGGTGCGGTCTGGTTCGCGTACGGGAACGGTGTGTTGCATCTCGCGCGCTTCGGCGCGACGCACGGGGTGCTCGAAGACGGGATCGTCGACATCGACCGTTCGACCGGGTTCGCGCCGCGGATCGCAACGCGCGGCGGGGCCCTCGGAAACTCGCCCGGGGCGGCGGCCATCGCCCACAAGGACGTCCACGGATCGAGCACCATCGACAACGGGATCGACTTCCTGAACGTCCCCATCGATCCGGCGAGCCTGTTCCCGCCGCAGGCCGGTCTCGACATCCACGACGTGCGCCTGACGGGGGGCAGGATGTCCTTCGCGCCAGGCCCGTCGCCGCCGCAGCAGGGTGGAATCCGGTTCCAGGTTGATCTCCCCGGGATCCGCGTCGAGGGCGAGCGCTCTGGGATTGGGTTCGCGGGCGAGTCGACCGAGCCGTCGGTCTTCACCTTCGAGGTCGCGCCGTTCATCGCCGGCGGGCAGGTCGTCTGGCACACGCGCTCGGTATCGGGTCGGATCGGGCACATTGACGTCGATGTGCACCTGGACGTCCTGACCTGGGTCGGCGTCATCGGCGGGATCCTGACGGCAAACCCGGCGTTGTTCCTGCTCGTGATCGTGGACCCGGTCGCTGGTACCATCGCGACGGACCAGACCAACGAGCAGCTCGCCGCTCACGAGGGCGTGCCTCTCGGCGGCCTGCCGGGGCAGCTCACGAACCTGCTCGCCCGACATGCGCTACGCAAGGCGTTCGGCACGGAGACCGACATCGCGCGGCTCGGATTCGAAGCAGTGCACCTCGACAGGCGCCTCATTACGTTCTTCCTGCGCACCACGTGCGGCCCGGGCGACGCCCCGCCGGCCACCGACTTTGCATTCTTCCCGCAGCGGGCCATGAACTTCGGCAGCGTGACGGTCGGCGAGGAGGCGGCCCGCATCGAGGGGCCGGACGCCGCGCTGTTCACGCTGAACGGCCCAACCCCGACGCTCGTCCAGGGCAGGCAGAGTGGCACCGTGACGGTCGCGTTCACGCCGGCCGCGATGATCACCGTCGGGCACCGCGCGACGCTCGTCGTCGAGAGCAACGCGGACAACGACCCGGTCCTGCGAGTGAATCTCTTCGGCGCCGGGGCGGCGTCGAGCCAGCTCGTGATGCCGACAGAGATCGCGTTCAACCCGTCGGCGCTGGCCGCCGTGCCGCCGCCGGGGCTCGGCTCGACCCGGAGCCTCACCGTCTACAACGTCGGCGTCGCGACGCTCACCGTGGCCGGAAGCTCGCTTCGCATCGTCGACGGCGCAGGCCAGGTCTCCCCGCACTTCGAGCTCCGCGACAGCGCCGGCCGGCCCGTCGCGTAGAACGACGTGGCGCTCGCCGGCGGGGCATTCCTGGCGCTCTCGGTCCTGTTCCGTCCGACCGCCGCGAGCCTGCACACGGCGCGGCTTGTGGTCACGCCGGCCGATCAGTCGCAGCCGGCCGTGGCGGTCGCGATCAGCGAGGAGGGGATCGCGTAGCGGGCCGCAGCAGCTTCTCGAGCGCCTCCGCATCGGGCTCATCGAGCAGGGCCTCGAAGGGCAGCCCCACAAGCGTGCGGGCGTGGTGAAAGAGCGCCGTGGCGCTCCGAGCCCTCGGTCACGGGGGCCTGATGGAGCTTCGGTGAGCCGAGATGGACGACGCCGGGTCCGAACCGAATCCGGTACTCACTCAGTGCACGATCTATGCCGACCCAGCCAAGTGCTGCCAGCCAGCCTGGCACGAGTTCTTTCAGAATCGTTTGGGTATAAAATGTCGGCGTCGGCCCGTTAGGTCAGGTCCGGCCTGGCCTGAATCGAAGGTTCGTCCCCGGGACGGAGGGCTTCAAGGATAGGATGGAGGCGAGGTTGGTGCACCCCGTCCGCCTAGGCTAGCCCAGGCGGACGGGTTATCCGATGATTCACTCGTTGAGGTCCAATAACAATGTCAGTAAAAATCCTCCTCATCAACCCTCCTTATGTGACCCTGTCAGCGAGATTTGGCGTCGGCCATCAGATCCCCCTCGGACTCTTGATGGTCGGCGGGGCACTTCTGGATGCTGGCCACGAGGTCAAGTTGCTGGATGCAGAGCGGCAACACCTTTCCATCAAGAAGGTGGTGACGAGGGTGAAGGAGTTCTCACCGGATATCGTGCTGGCCGGCCATGCCGGCTCGACCCCCGCCCACCCGATCTGTACGCGCATGCTCTTCGCGATAAAGGCATCCCTTCCGAAGGTCATCACGGTCTACGGCGGGGTGTACCCCACATTCAACTCTCTGGAGATCCTCCGACGACAGAGCGGGATCGACGTGATCGTGAGGGGAGAAGGAGAAGCAACAAGTGTTGAGCTCGTACGGGCCATCGAGTCAGGAGATTCCCTGCAGGAGGTCAAAGGGATCGCTTACCGTGCAGGAAATCAGCCTGTGCTCAGTCCGCAACGGACGCCCATCAAGAACCTGGATCGTTATCGAATCGGCTGGGAGCTGATCGCTAACTGGGATGACTATCAGTGTTTTGGCCTCGGAAGGGCGGCGGTTTCCCAGTTCTCGCGAGGTTGCCCCCACCGCTGCACTTTCTGCGGTCAGAAGGATTTCTGGGTCAGCTGGCGCTACCGTGACCCAATTAAGGTCGCGGATGAGATCGAGTGGCTCTACCGGACTCACAACGTCCGCTTTGTCAGCCTGGCGGACGAGAACCCGACATCCGTAAAGTCGAAATGGCGGCGCCTGCTCCAAGAGATCATAGAACGACGCATCCAGGTGCACTTCTTCGTTTCCATTAGGGCCTCGGACATCGTCAGGGATACGGATATCCTCCACCTGTATAAAGAGGCGGGGATCCAATATGTCCTGCTAGGCATCGAATCGGCAGAGCCGGAAGTGCTAGAAAGAATCAAGAAGAACTCAACGCCCCGGCAGGACTTGGAGGCCTGCCGTCTGCTGAAGAAACACGGCATCTTTTCCATTGTGGCCCATGTCGTGGGCCTGAGGGACGAAACCTGGCAGACCTTCAAGACGGCCATCGACCAGCTCATTTACTACGATGGCGATTTCATGAATGTCACCTATGTCACCCCACACAACTGGACGGAATATGGTGAACAGGTCAAAGGACTCCCCCTAGTCCATGATGACCTCAGCAAGTGGGACTACCGACACCAGGTTCTGGCCCAGAAGCATCTCTCCCCATGGAAGATGTTCTTGGCCGTTAAGTGGCTTGAGTTTCGCGTCCACGCCAGAGCGCAAAGACTGCGGGCCATCTGGAAGACGCCCGATCCGTTTCTTCGCAAGCAGTTGATCTGGTGCCAGATTCATACGACTATGGTCTGGTTTTGTGAGCTCCTGCTGCAACCTCCGATAGGGATCAAGAAACACCTGAACATCCGGATGCCCCGCTTTCGGCCGCGGAAGTGCACTTGCGCCACCGCAAGGGATAGGACGTCAGCCGCTCCCAACTGGTGACAGGCTGCTCAGAACGGCCCCGCGGGTCACGCGCGCGTCCAATTAGCTGGTTCAGACGCGTGGGATGCGGTCTCACACGAGGCGGCTCAGTGCGGGCTCATGATAAGAGAGTGCATGCGGTATTAGGGCCGCGGAAAGAAATAATCGTCCCAAGATTGCGCCGGATATGGGGTCGGATCCAAGGCGCGGCAAGGGGCGCATAGCCCGGACTATTTACGCTTGCCGCAACGCAGAAGCCGGCGCCAGAGACCAGCAAGATGAGATGATTATTTCTTTGCGCGGCCCTTAGTTGGCTCTCTCCGCCACGATCCGATCATACGCATGGCCGGTAGCGATGGCATGCGTCTGTTGGACGTCGAAACGGTTCTCCGGGTTATTGAACACCGTCGAGTAGAATTCGTGGCCCAGCGTCGGGCGTTCCCGGATGTCGATCTTCCAGAACAGGTGGGCGAGACCCTGTACCGCACCCATATTGAGAAACGACAACTGGGTTTCGCTGCTACGCGGGTAGATGCGGCGGAAGCCGATGCCTTCGTAGGAGTTGTAGATACGGATCACCAAGCGGTGCCCCGGATCGATGGCCTCGACCCGCCAGACACCCCAGCCCAGGGCGTTGATCACCGCCACCATGCCGTGTAGCCAGTCGCTGACATCCCGGCAGTGTGGCGCGACCAGCTGATACCACTCCGGGCTGGACATGATGCCGCCAAAGGTATTGAAGGCACAGATATGGCCGCCCTGCACGAAGACGTCGCGGGTGTGGTTAACGGGCTGGCCGCCCTTGATCATGCCGAAGTAGGTCTCGTAGGAGATGTAGTTGTAGTAGTCGGAAAAATGATTGGTCAACACCACGCCAAACGCATCGATCAGCCCGGTATCATCAACGCCGCTTTTGCCATACAGCGGCAGGCCAGCGACGGCCTGGATGATGCCATCTTCGTCGATGTTGGTCTGAAACGCCTGGCCGCCGTCGAAACCGAAGCGCGGCGGGGCTTCGGCGTACACGGGGCGGAAACGCAGAAAGCCCTCCTGCGGCGGCACGTCGCCCTCCGGTTTGAACCAGTCCACCGGCGAGCCCTGTTGTTTGCACTGGACTTCCCGGACAATCTGATCAGCGATGCCGGCGATGTAACCGCAGGTGAAAAAGCAGCTGGGCTCCTTCTTGCCGTGCATGATCGCGGCCTGGCCGTAATGGGATGTCGGTGTGACCCATTCCCCCCTCAACATGGAGCGCAGCTTGCCGAAGCCGCAGAATGCGAATTCCTCTTTCAGATCGTTGGCGCTGTAGCCTTCATCCCGAAGGTGGTGTACCAGAGGGATAACCGCCTCGGTGAGCAGTTTGCGAGGGTCGCATCCGCTGATGCCCTCGGACAGCATGACGGCCATCTGCAGATAGGCGTTGTAGTGGTTGCAGTGGAAAACCCGGCTGAGTCCCCCGAGAAATGCTTGACCGTGGTGGCGGGTGATCTCTACGTTCATGTCTGCGCTCCCCAGGCGTGAGTGCTCAGTTCATGCCGAACAGGCGTTTGATCTTGGCGCCAATGCCCCCTGACTGGGGTTCCTCCAATCGTGCTGGTGCGGGCGTCTGTGCCTTGGGCGTGCTTTGTTTGGATGCGTCCGCTTGCGCGGTACAACGACGGATCAGAACCTTCTCCAGATAAAGGTCGAATTGATCGTTGACGATGCCTTCCAGGGCCTGGATCTGTTCGGCGTTGAGCTTGAGTTGCGGGGCGCTGAAGTCGAAAACTCCGGGGGCGACGATATTGCATTTGAGAGTCAGGCGGGTGCTCATGGTGCCGTGATCGATCGGTGAACGGTTCAACTGGCGCCGGTTTTCGTTGATGAAATCGAAGAGCACGGTGGGTGTGATGGTCCAATAATCAACTGTTGCTTCGGCCATGCGGCGATCCTCCCCATTCAGTTCGCGTGACTCGATGAGTTCTCGTGTATTGCCGTCCGCAACAATCTGGCGACTCCACGGAGTATTCGTTCGACTTGTGCCTGGTCCGTGGCGTGATAGAAATTGATCCTGATCTCTGGAAATCCAGCCGGTGGGATCACTACAACGCCCCATGCCGCTTCGACGTAGATCACGCCGAGAAGCTCTTGTTTCACCCTGCCCATGTCTCTCAAGGCCTCGGTCAGCCGGTGGTAGGCGGCGTCTGACAGATCCGTAGGGACAGCACGAACGAAGGCTTGATAGTCCAGACAGGTGGGAATTCTACTCCATTCGTTCAGGGGGGCTTGCTCCGCGGGCCAGTGGTTCATCGATAGTTATAGCTCTTGGTCATCGGGAATGCGGCAGAGTACAGAGTTTAGGAAATTCAACTGCATATGCCCCGAGACAAAAATGTAATGCCCGCGCGGGCAGCCGTCAAGGTTGGGGGAGGTGCGGCACAGGGGTACCGTCCGCAGGGTGCCTTCGGAGACGGCCGAGCCGCCGCAAGCGGGGTACGGTGGAAGGGGTTCCTGGCGAGCTGCCGGAAGGCTGTCGTTTCCGTTGGGGAACGGCTCCGTTGCAGGGCCTTGCCAGCTCAGGGTCTGGTAGAGATCAAAGGCAGGCTCAGGCACAGGTGCCGCTGGGTCAAAGACCGGACTCTGGGCAAACGTCTCCTCCCAGGCCGGAGGACCCGGCGCGGGTGAGAGCACGGCTGGAAGCGCTGCGCTGCCCGTCGCCTACTTGTGGAGTATGCCGAGCACACACGCCGGCCGTCACCCCGGTGCGATAAGAGGGGGCACGGCGCTCGTCCGGTGTGGCAGAATAGGGCCATGGCGCCGGGTGTGACGATGGCCGACGGACCTGATGAGTCCCGCGAGGGCGGGGCGCCCTCGGTGCTGCCCCCCGTTTTCCTGGTGTCCGGCGGTACAGGCGCCAGCGGCGAACTGCTGCTGGGCACGGTGCTTGCGCAATTCCCGGGCGTGCAGGTGCCAATAGAGAAGCGGGTGCAGGTGCGGACTATGGAGGCCGTAGAGGCGGTGGTGGCAGAGGCCGAGGCGGCCGGTGGAATCGTGGTGCACACCCTGTTGGCCGAGCTTCCTCGGCAGGCGATGACCCGAGAGGCCGTGCAGCGCGGCGTCCCTGTCGTAGACTTGACCGGCCCCCTGCTGGAGTGCCTGGGCGCCGCGACGGGCCGCGTCCCCCTGGGCAGGCCGGGGCTGTTCCGCGAACAGCGCCAAGACTACTTCGATCGGGTGGAGGCCATCGAATTCACCGTGGCCCACGATGACGGTCGCGGGCCAGAGGATCTGGCGATCGCCGACCTGGTCCTGCTGGGGGTCTCCCGCTGCGGCAAGACGCCGCTCAGCATGTACTTAGCGGTGCACGGCTGGAAGGTCGCCAACGTACCCTTGGTGAGCGGCCTGCCGCCGCCAGAGGAGTTGACGACGCTGGAGCCGGGCCGTGTGGTGGGGCTCACCATCGAGCACGCACACCTGATGGCCCACCGCCGGGAGCGGGCCAAGCGCCTGGGACAGATTGGACCGTCGGACTACACCTCCGCGAACGCGGCGCAACAGGAACTGCAGATGGCCGCGGCCCTTTACCGGCGCCACGGCTATCCGGTAGTGAGCGTCACTGACAAGCCGGTGGAGACCCTCGCCACGGAGGTGCTGGAGCGGGTCGGCGCGGCGCACGACAAGCGGATCGTTCCCCCGTAGGCGTGGCTGGAGCCTGTCTCGGAGTGCCACCAGACCGTTACCCGGAACGCCACGACTAGACCCTTTCAGGCGAACTGTCCGTCCTCCCCGACGCTCGAAGGGGCCTCGTCTGCATGCCGGTTCAGGTTGACTGCCGCCTCCCCTCACAAAGCCGCGCCGGTCCCCTTCGGCATCCGCCGGTCACCTGTCGGCCCCAGCATTGCCTGGTTATCGGACTCGCGCTTGACCGGTGGAGCCGTTCGGCGCAAGCTCTCACCCACTAAGAACGGTTGAATTGTTTGTCTATCACGGCGGCGGTGGACCGACTGCTTCGCTGGGTCGCGGGCGTCAAGCTCATCGCGGCATAGTCGGATGTGGGGCCTTGCGCCCTCGACCAAGTCGCCGTGACGACGCGGTGCAGGAGGAGGCGGATCATGACCAAGTACGTGTACAGCTTCGGCGGCGGCAGCGCTGACGGCAACGCCGGCGAGAAGAACCTGCTGGGGGGCAAGGGTGCGAATCTCGCGGAGATGGCCAGCCTGGGCATCCCGGTCCCGGCGGGGTTCACCCTCACCACCGAGGTTTGCACTTGGTACTACGACCACGAGCGCAGCTACCCCGAGGAGCTGCGGGGACAAGCTCAGACGGCCCTGGCCGCCGTTGAGCAGATAATGGGGACGCGGTTCGGCGACGCGGCGGACCCGCTGCTGGTGTCGGTGCGCTCCGGTGCGCGCTCATCCATGCCGGGTATGATGGAGACGGTGCTCAACGTCGGGCTCTGCTCGACCACGATCCCCGGCCTGGTGCAGAAGACCGGCAATGAGCGGTTCGTCTACGACGCCTACCGCCGGCTGATCATGATGTACTCCGACGTGGTGATGGAGAAGGCCGCCGGGGTCGAGCCGGCCGAGGGGCAGGGCATCCGCCAACAGCTCGATCGCATGCTCGACGAGGTGAAGAAGGCCAAGGGCTACCAGAGCGACGCGGAGCTCACGGCGCCCGAGCTCAAGGACCTCGCCGCACGGTTCCGGACGCGGGTGCGCGAGGTCCTCGGCCAGGAGTTCCCGGACGATCCGCTGGAGCAGCTCTGGGGCGGCATCGGCGCGGTCTTCGCTTCCTGGAACGGTAAGCGGGCGATCTCCTACCGGCGCATCGAGGGTATCCCGGACGACTGGGGCACGGCGGTGAACGTGCAAGCCATGGTGTTCGGCAACATGGGCGATACATCGGCCACGGGCGTGGCCTTCACGCGCAACCCGGCCACCGGTGATAGCCAGTTCTACGGCGAGTGGCTCGTCAACGCCCAGGGCGAGGACGTGGTGGCGGGCATCCGCACGCCGAACCCGCTGAACGACGCCACCTCCAACGATCAGAACCGGCACCTGCCCTCCCTCGAGAAGGCGATGCCCGACACCTATAGGACCCTGCACGACATCCGGGACAAGCTCGAGGCGCACTTCCACGACATGCAGGACATCGAGTTCACAATCCAGGAGGGGCGGCTCTGGATGCTGCAGACGCGCACGGGCAAGCGCACGGGCACCGCCGCGCTGAACATGGCCATGGACATGCTGGCCGAGAAGCTCATCGACGAGCGCACGACCGTGCTGCGGGTCAAGCCGGAGCAGCTCGACGAGCTGCTCCATCCCATCGTGAGCCCCGCGGCCGAGCAGACCGCCAAGCCCATCGCCAAGGGCCTGCCGGCGGGCCCCGGCGGCGCGTCGGGCCAGATCGTCTTTTCCGCCAGCGACGCGGTGGCCTGGACCAAGCAGGGCAAGCGGGTCCTCCTCGTGCGCGAGGAGACTAATCCGGAGGATGTGGAGGGCATGCGCGCCGCCGTGGGGATCCTCACCGGCCGGGGTGGCATGACCAGCCACGCGGCCCTGGTGGCGCGCGGCTGGGGCAAATGCTGCATCGTGGGAGCGGGCATGCTGGAGATCGACGCGCATAAAAAAACCATCTCCGTGAGCGGCCAGACCTACCGTGAGGGCGACACCCTCACGCTGAACGGCACCCGTGGCCTCGTGTATGGCGGCGCGCTCGCCATGGTGGATTCCACCGAGAACCCACGGTTCCAGGACTTCATGCGCCTGGCCGACGGGCTGCGGCGACTCAAGGTGCGCACCAACGCCGACACCCCCGAGGACGCGGCCAAGGCGCGCGCCTTCGGCGCCGAAGGCATCGGCCTGTTCCGAACCGAGCACATGTTCTACGGCAAGGGCTCCGAGGAGCCGCGGTTCCTGCTGCGCAAGATGATCATGTCCGGCACCGTGGAAGAGCGGCGCCACGCGCTGACGGAGCTCTTTCCCTTCGTGAAGAAGGACATGAAGGCCACGATGGCGGCCATGGAAGGGCTGCCCGTCACCATCCGGCTGCTCGATCCTCCGCTGCACGAATTCGTGCCCAACCGGCCCGACGAGCGCGAGAAGCTGGCCAAGGCGCTCGGCATCACGGCCGAGCAGCTCAACAGGCGTGCGGAGGAGCTCCACGAGAAGAACCCCATGATGGGGCACCGCGGCGTGCGGCTCGGCATCACCTTCCCCGAGATCAGCGAGATGCAGTTCCGGGCCATCTTGGAGGCGGCCGGCGAGCTGTCCCGCGAGGGCCAGAAGACCTTCCCCGAGATCATGGTCCCGGTGGTGGATCTCAAGTCGGAGCTCGACGATCAGCTCGTGATCGCCAAACGCGTGCACCGCGAGGTCTGCGAAAAGCTGGGCGTGGCGGAGATCCCGCACATGTACGGCACAATGATCGAGATCCCGCGCGCGTCCCTCACCGCCGCGGAAATCGCCAAGACGGCAGAGTTCTTCTCCTTCGGGACCAACGACCTGACCCAGATGACCTTCGGCTTTTCCCGCGACGACATCGGCGGGTTCATGCCCGATTACCTGGACAAGGGGATCCTCAAAGTGGACCCCTTCCAGGTGATCGACCGCGACAGCGTGGGTGAGCTGGTGCGCATCGGCATCGAGCGGGGCCGCAGCACCCGAGCCGGCCTCAAAGTGGGCATCTGCGGCGAGCACGGCGGGGAGCCTTCCTCGGTGGAGTTCTGCCACCTGGTGGGCATGGACTATGTGAGTTGCTCGCCCTTCCGCGTGCCCATCGCCCGCCTCGCCGCGGCCCACGCGGCCATCCAACACGGGTAGATACCGCCCCGGGGGGGCCGGGCTGGAAACCGACCTTGCGGTTGGGTCGCACCCGGTCCCCCCGACCTAGAGCACCCGTCGAAGTTGGCGCCGACCAGCGGGGCGCAAGCGCGCCTACCGACTGACCGCTTCTCGTTCGGCTGGATGCGCAATTATCACCTGGATGGAGTACTAGTGCGTCTCCCCGCCCCTGGAGTGGCGCCAGGCGCTCTAGGGCAAAATGGGGTCTCGCACAATAACGAGAGCCACTGCTCCAGTCCCGCACATTCATCGGCCTCCTCGCGGATGGAGGCCTCCACCGAGAAGCCGCCGCCCGCATCCCAGCCCCGCATGTCGCGGGCCGCCTCGGGCTCGAGCAAACCAGCTCCGCGGGAGTTCCGACCACGCCACAGTGTCCCTCGCCTCGACATCCTGCCAAAATGCAACGGCAACGGCGACGGCGAAGCCCACGCAGCTGCCTTCACCTCATGGGATCGGTGCCATGCCTACACCTCACATTTTCTCGCGCTTCTCCTCGATCCAGCTTCCCGAGCGCCTGCTCTGCGAGCCGGTCGATGACAGTCCTGGCTTCACCATCGAGCTGACGGCGGATGGGGTCATCCCCTTCCCACAGATCATCCTGCGCGGGCAGGGCCGAGAGCATCTGATCAAGGGCGAGCAGATCAAACTGTCCGCCACTGAGCCGGGCGGCGCGCACGTGTATCTCGCCGAGGTCCCACCCGGCCTCTTTGGTCCCGGTGAGATCCAGATTCAGATCGAGGGCTGTCGCACGGCCGAGCTCGATCGGGCCGGTGGCGGCGACTGGATCAAGAGCTTCCACAGCCTCTCGCTGGTGCGGGCGGCGCGTCCCGCGGTGCCGCGTCATGCGAGCGGCGACGAGCCCAGGCTCTACTTCGGCATCCACAAGCACATGCATCAACCGTACTACGATGCGGTGGAACGCGGCTCTTGGGACGGCGAGAGGGATCAGATCTTTGGCTCGCGAGCGGGCCCCTACGTGGATTTCGTGGCCGCCGCCGTTCGCCAGTATGCGGATGCCGCGCTGCCGCACGCGGGCCTGACTTGTAGCTGGAGTGGGTCGTTGATCGAGCAGCTCGACCGCTGCGCCGAGCACGGGCGCTGTGGCGGGCGCTTCGCCGACTGGACGCGCGAGCTACGCTCCGTCGCCCGGCTGAAGACGAGCCTCGGCAATCCGCGGCTCGACCTCAGCGCCTTTGGGCTGTACCACCCGCTGCTGCCACTCATCCCGGCGCGGGACATCGTGCGGCAGATCCGTCTGCACCGGGAGCTGATTCCCCTGACGTTCGGTGTACCCGCCTCTAACATCCTGTTTCCACCCGAGACCGCCTTCCATCCGCGCATCATTCCGGCGCTCAACCAGGCCGGCATCCAGGCGGTCATCTACGACTCCATCCACCGCTCCCGTGCCTGCAAGGAGTATCGCTACGGCGGCGTGAGCGAAGGGATGCTTCCGCCCAACCGAGCAGACCAAGTCAACCCACCGGTCGACGACTGGCTGCGGCTGCACAACGTTTGGACCGGCTCCGAGATCTCGCCGAGCCTGCTCAAGCCCGAGTACCTGGCGTACACGGACCCGGACGGAGTGACCCACACGATCATCGGCGTGCCTGCCGAGCGCTACATCGGCAATGAGGATGCGCGCGGCGGTTTCGGTGCACTGCAGTACCCGGACGTCCTCGGGCAACTATATCGACACCTGCTTCACCACGGCGGGCTCGATCCCAAGCACCCACCGTTCTTGCTGTTGCACTCGGACGGCGACAACCACGGTGGCGGGGCCGAGAGCTACTACCGGCACAACACGGCGCGCATGCTCGAGTGGCTAAAGCAGGATTCGCGCTTCGAGCTGATCGGAATCGCGGACTACCTCCAGCGCTTTCCGCCCGATCCGGAGCGCGCGGTGCATATCGAGCCGGGCTCGTGGAGCGGCGCCGACAACGGCGACCCGCAATTCATGAAGTGGTTCAGCCGCTACCGGGAGCCCTATTCACCTGATCTCAACTCCTGGGCAGTGCTCACGGCGCTGCAGAACGCGGTTCACACGTTGGAAGATGCCGAGCCGGACCACCCCTTGCTCGGTGAGATGATGCGTCTGCTACTCACGGCCGAGGCCAGCGACTATTGGTATTGGACGGGTCAGACTGTCTGGGATCAGCAGGTCACCCAAGCGGCCAACCGCGCCTTGGCCATCGGCGCCGCCGAGCTCGAGCGCCTGGCGGGCAGTGGCGCCGACCGAACGGGGCCGACCATCTTCCCGCCGTGGGTCACGCCGGAAAATCCGGGCGGCAAGCAATGGGGGCAAGGACGCTTGGAGGATGCGCCGCGCCAAGCCAGCGTGCACAGCTTCGTTTACGACATCGTGGGGCTCGCGCGTGTCACGCTGCACTTGCGCAGCGACGCGGGAGAGCGGCACATTGCGCTGACCGATCGTGGACCGTACCCGTGTCAGACGGGTGCGACCCGGACCGCTCACTACGTCACTGCGGACCTGCCCGTCGGCATCGGCGATGTGCGCTATTTCATCGAAGCCGAAGACCGCGTTGGCAATGTCTCTCGCAGTGCCCTGGAGCGGATCTTTCTCGCGTGATGCCCCATGCGCGAGGTGTCGTTATCGGAGGCAATCGAGCCTCACGACCGCCAGCAGCGACCATGCTAGGCTCGTGGTCCGTTTTTCCATGCGGCCGCGGAAAGAAATAATCGTCCCAAGATTGCGCCGCATATGGGGTCGGTTCCAAAGCGCGGCAAGGGGCGCATAGCCCGGACTATTTACGCTTGCCGCAACGCAGAAGCCGGCGCCAGAGACCAGCAAGATGAGATGATTATTTCTTTGCGCGGCCCTTACAGCATCTCCACCACCCACTTGGTCACCGTCGCCGTCGCCCGCGCACAGCGGTCGCCGCGAGCCTGGTCGAAGGCCTTGTACTCCTCGGCGTTCCACATGTCATAGGTACGTCCCGCGAAGCGATGCTGCAGTTCCTCGCAGGTGACACCGCCGAACTCGGCGCGGAAGCGCTCAACCAGCTCGTGTCCCTTCTTGAAGTTGTTGATGAAGCGACCGCGGTCCAGCTTGTCGCGGTCGCGGCCACGTCTTGTCGACAGTGCCACCAGGCCGCCGGTCAAGGCACCGCAAGCACCCTGACCGGACAAGGCGCCTCCGCCGGAGAGGCCATGGCTGGCCTTGATCACGCTGTCGTCGATGCCGCCCACCGTCTCCTGGATCGCCGCGAGCACGCACTGCGGGCAACAGCCATATTCCAGTTCGTATTTCAGCGCCTTCTCATAGGCGGCCTCGGCGAGGGCAACCTTGTCATCCGTGCTCATGGGGGACTCCTATATTCGGAAACGCTACTGTACAGCACCCGGGCGATGGCGTCCTGGCACGCTTATCATCCACCCAGTTCTCTCACGGAATTCAACCATGAAAACCCTGCACATCGACAGCGACGAGCTCGGCCTGAATTTCGAGCAATGCCACAAACTGGCCAACCACATCGCCGAGGAGCTCCTCGCCGACCGGGGCGGCGCCATGCTGCTCTCCTTCTGGGACAACGACCGTGGCCTGGAATCACCGCACGGCGTCTCCGAATGCCACTTCCAGTGCCCCATCCCCGGCTGGCAGGACTATGCCAGCAATCGCGGCGGCAGCCTGATGGTGAGCTTCGGCCGGGGCCGCTTCGTATTCTGCTTCCGCCCGGTGGATGTCTGAGCCCCCTCATCCTGTACGGCAGCCGTCGAGTGCGGCCTCTCGCCGCCCTGGTCCGGGAACGGGAAGGATTGGAAACTCAACCACCTCTGGCATCATCGAAACATAGGCCCCGGGCGGGCAGCGGTCAAGGTTCGCAGGAGCTTCGGCGCACGGGGGCCAGTCCGCGGGGCGCACTTGACTTCCGAAGACTGGCCGAGCCGGCCCAAGGAGGGCGGCCGGGGGTTTCCCGGCGAGCTGCGCAAACGCTGCTCTTCCCATTGGGGACAGGCTCCGTTGCAGGGCCTTACCAGCGCAGGGTCTGGGCGAATTCGAAGGCCGGCGCCGGCTCGGTGGCTTCGGGGCCGAATGCCCGGCCCTGGTCAAAGGGTGCCGCCCATTCGGGCGGTTCTCGCGCGGGGCCTGGGTCGGTTCCCCGAGGTGCCGCAGGATCCGCGTAAGTGAGGCCGTATGGGTGACGAAGGCCAGGATTCGCGTCGGGGCCCCACAGTGCGGAGCGGCGCCCGATCCATCGCATGCCAGGGAGGCGCCTTCCTTAGG
>CAYQDX010000068.1:0-14823 GCA_964416345.1 uncultured Ectothiorhodospiraceae bacterium | reverse complement strand
TCCAGTTCACATTTCCGCGCAGGGTGTTGATCTCGCCATTGTGGGCGATCATGCGAAACGGCTGCGCCAAGTCCCAGGAGGGGAATGTGTTCGTCGAGAAGCGCTGGTGCACCAGGGCCAGGGCAGAGACCAGGCGCTCATCTTTCAGGTCGGCGTAATAGGCATCTACCTGGTTGGCGAGGAGCATGCCCTTGTAGATCAACGTGCGGGTAGAGAGCGTGGGGATGCAGAATCGCTCGCAGTGGGGCATACCCGAGGTGTCCACGGCGTGCTCGACCTGCTTGCGCAGGACGAACAGCTTGCGCTCCAGGCTGTCCTGGTCGGGCTCATCCGGGCCCGTCCCGATGAAAACCTGGCGGACCAAAGGCTCAACCGCCTTGACGCTATCGCCGATACACGAATTGTCGGTGGGCAAATCGCGCCAGCCCAGGAGCCGCAGGCCACAGGCCGCCACATGGCTGGTCAGCTGCTGCTCGCAAACCTTGCGGGTAACCTCTTCCCGGGGCAGGAACACCATGCCGACCCCGTACCGACCCGCCGGCGGCAGCTCGAAGCCCAACTTGGCCGTCTCCTCCCGCAGGAAAACATCGGGGACCTGGATGAGGATGCCGGCACCATCCCCTGCCAATGGGTCGGCGCCGACCGCACCGCGGTGGGTCAGATTCTCGAGGATTCTGAGACCCTGGCGGACCAGACCGTGGCTCTTACGACCCGTGATGTTGGCGACGAACCCCACACCGCAGGCGTCGTGCTCGTTGCGCGGGTCGTACAGACCTTGCTTTGGCGGCAAACCCCGGTAGCTCATGTGTCACCTCATCTCTACGCTCATGACGCGCGCATGGTGTCCCCATGCACGCGCACAATACATTCCAATGACCGCTTGCAAGCTGGAGTCGGCCAGCCAGATGCCGATGACTGGGGCCTCGGACGCATCCAGCGCCAGGCGGAGTCGCGGCGGGCACCGGCATTGCACACAAGGCGGGGTGCATACAATAGAAAAAAACCGCGCCAGAATCAAAGGCTACCATCCTCGCGATCGGGTAGCAGAGAGTCTGCCCGCTCTCCGTGCCCCTACCGACGGCGTCCCGCACACCGTGAGGCTGCTTGGCGGAGACCTGGCCACCCGCGGCGCCCGCCCCGACCGTCAAGCGTCGCAATGGCACTGACGCGATCAGGGTTCGGGCAGGACAGACGACGGCTTATGCCCAAGATGCCGGCGGAGATGGGCGCGATCGGCGTGCATCCCGTGGTTGCACAACGGCCCCAGGGCTGCGACCTCCCCTCACAGCGCAAGAGTCGTGATGCGCAATCGGAGAGCGGCAGCTTTGCCGCCTGCCGTACCGCGCAGGCGGGCCCAATGCCGCATGGTGCCATAGACTCCCTTGGATTGAGCGCCTTCATAGCATGCAAGGTTTGCGCCGCTGGCCCGACGGTGCCAGCGATCCGCGCCGCAGGGGGCTCGGGCCATTCACGGCGAGGAGTGGACCGGCGACGGCCGCACCCAAACGGTGCATCTCTCCCCCGGCGCTCCTTACGATGCACCTTGCGCGTCTGGCTCAGCGTGGCAAGCGCCGGGCGCACTGTCTTAACGGGCGGCAGAGCTGCAAGGCCCGAGACGTCATGGCGTCTCGGCAGGATTCCGGCCCGCGCTCAAGGCACCTGCCGCTGCCCCTGCGTGAAGACGACCCGATAGCCGCGCCGCATCTGGGCATCCCGCAGCTTGATCAGGCTATCCTCGGCGGCCTCCAGCGCGGAGAAATGCTCACGTTTGACCCGTCCGGCCATGCCCTGGTGTCCCCATTCTCGCACTAGCGTCCACCCTCCGAGCAGATCCTGCTGAACGAACAGGTGATAGAACCGGGGAGCCTGATCCTCGGCGGGCAGTGTCTGCATATAGATGCGCATGGTCATCTGGGACTTCGCGTCCCGGTATCAGGCGGGCCGCCCGCTCAGGGTGGCATCCAGGGCGGCTGGCTCGACCTCCGTGGTCACCAAGGCACGGCCGATCCCGCGCAGCAGCACGAGACGCATACCGCCCTCTCCTACCTTCTTGTCCACGGCCATCAGCTCCAGCATGTGGGCGGCGGATAGCTCCGGCGGTGGTGCGGTCGGCAGACCAGCCCGCTGCAGCAGCCGCTCGACTCGGCCGCATTCGGTGGCGGCGAGCCAGTCCATGCGGCTCGAGAGCATAGCCGCGAGCACCATCCCCGTGGCCACGGCCTCGCCGTGCAGCCAGCTGCCGTAGCCCACACCGGTCTCGATGGCGTGCCCGAAGGTGTGCCCTAGATTCAAGAGTGCCCGGCAGCCAGCCTCCCGCTCGTCGGCCGCGACAATCCTAGCCTTATCGGTGCAGGAGCGCCTGATGGCATAAGCGAGCGCGGCAGCGTCGCGGGCCAACAGGGCATCGATGTTTGCCTCCAGCCAATCGAAGAAATCCGGATCATCGATGAGCCCGTACTTGATGACCTCCGCAAGCCCGGCGCGCAGCTGCCGGTCATCCAGGGTATCCAGGGTCCGGATGTCGGCAATGACGCAGCGTGGCTGATGAAAGGCCCCGATCATGTTCTTACCGAGTGGATGGTTGACGCCGGTCTTGCCACCGACCGAGGAATCCACCTGGGCCAGCAGGGTTGTCGGAGCCTGGATGAAGCCCACACCACGCTGATAACAGGCCGCCGCGAAGCCGGCGAGATCTCCCACCACGCCCCCGCCCAAAGCCACCAAGGTCGTGCCACGGTGGTGCCGATGGCGCATTAGGGCGTCGAAGACCATCTCCAGCGTCTGCAGCGTCTTGTATTGCTCTCCGTCCGGCAGGATCACGCTGTCCACCCGCCGTCCCTGCAGACCCCGAAGCAAGGGCTCCAGATAAAGCGGTGCCACGGTCTCGTTGCTGACCACCATGACCTGGGAGCCCCCGATATGGGAACGCAGCAGCTCGCCGCGGCCTAGGAGTCGTGGACCTATGTGGATGGGATAGCTGCGTGGGCCCAGCTCCACCCGCAATGTGTTGAATGCGTCGGTCACGGCTCCTCCGCCGGCAGTTGGAATCAGGTAGAGCACCGTCCAGGGGACGTGTGTGCGAGAGTGTCCGAGGAGCGCTGCGGTGCGACTTGCCAGAATACCCCAGAGCCGCGCCAAAGGCGATGCCAGGGTCGCCCAGGAGTGTGCTCTTCGGCTGGGAGAGTCAGCCCGCGCGATCGAGGCCGCGGACTATCTCCTTCACCACCGAGCGCACGCTCCTGCCGTCCGTGGCAATGCTCAGGTCGGCCACGGCCCGATACAGCGGCTCCCGTATTGCCATCAGCTGCTCCAGACGTGCTCGTGGATCTTCGGTCTGCAGCAACGGACGATGGCGGTCCCGAGCGGTGCGCTGCAGCTGCTGCTCCACCGAGGTCGCCAGATAGACGACGCGCCCACGCGAGCACAGATGGGCACGGTTCTCCGATTCCAGGACTGCCCCGCCCCCGGTCGCGAGCACGATTCCCGACTGCCGGGTCAGCTGGTCGATGACCGTGCGCTCACGGGCACGAAAGCCGGTCTCCCCCTCGACGTCGAAGATGAGGGAAATGGCGGCCCCGGTTCGGCACTCGATCTCCTGGTCGGCGTCTCTAAACTCCATGCGCAGGTTCCGCGCCAGCTGCCGCCCGATGGTCGTCTTGCCCGCGCCCATGGGTCCAACGAGGAAGATGCTCTTGCGCTCGCTCATGGGCTCAAAGTGTGCCGCCCCTCCCGTGCGCCGGCAAGCGCAAAAAAAGGCCGTGCCCCCGGGCGGGGGCACGGCCTTTCGCTCCGGGAGCCGGTCTTAGAGGCCCAGGCTTTCCTTGATGATCTTCGGAGTCACGAAGATCAGCAGCTCTCGTTTGTTGTCGACTCTCCCAGTGGACTTGAACAGGTTTCCTAGCACAGGAAGCTCGGATAACACAGGAACACCCGTAATGTCCTTGGTACGGGTACGTTGGTATATGCCGCCCAGGACCACGGTCTCGCCATTCTTCACCAGCACCTGGGTAGTCACCTGCTGGGTGTTGATGGCCGGAATGCCTGCAGCCGTATCCTGCCCACGGGAGTCCTGACTCACGGTCAGGTCCATGACGATATTGTCATCGGGCGTGATCTGAGGCGTCACCCTGAGGCTCAACACGGCCTTCTTGAAGGAGACGGAAGTCGCACCACTGGAGCTGGCTTCCTGATAGGGAATCTCCTCGCCTTGCTCGATCGTGGCCTGCTTCTGGTTGGCGGTGATCACTCTGGGATTCGATATCACCTCGCCCCGACCCTCGGCCTGCAGCGCCGAGAGCTCCAAATCCACTAGATATTTGGAGCCAAGGATGGCAAAGGCAATGCTGCCGGCCTGACCGGAGGACGGAGTTGCCGGAAGACTGACATTCAGCCGATTGTTCTGACTCGGGGTGGCCACCGGGAACGGCTGACCGGTCGACTGTAGATTGCTGATCGCATCAGCAGTGATGGTAGACGTGCCCTCGAGACTCCCTGTGGTGCTGATGACATTGCCATTGCTTGCCTGGCGTGTGCTAGTCACCCCGAAGCGCACGCCCAGATCCTTGGCGAAGTCATCAGTGGCGATGACGATGCGCGACTCGATGAGCACCTGCCGGATGGGCACGTCCAGCTTCGCGACGAGCTTGCGTATCTCGGCAAGCTTGTCGGCCGTATCCTGCACCAACAGGGTGTTGGTGCGCCCATCGATGGTCACGTTGCCGCGCTCGGAGAGCATGGTGTTACCCTGCTTCTTCAACAGCGCCGCCAGGTCCGAGGCCTTTGCATAGTTGATCTGCACGTAATCCGTGCGCAGAGGGGCCAACTCCTCGACCTGCCTGCGCGTCTCCAGCTCCAGCTTCTCGCGGGCAATGATCTCGTCGCTCGGGGCCACGTAGATCACGTTGCCGGTCTGGCGCATGGCCAGTCCTCGGGTCTTCAGGATGATATCGAGGGCCTGGTCCCAGGGCACATTCTTTAGCCGCAAGGTGAGGCTGCCGCCCACCGTGTCGGAGGTCACGAGATTCAGGCCAGTGAAATCAGCCAACAGCTGCAGCACGGCGCGGACCTCGATGTTCTGGAAGTTCAGGGACAGACGCTCCCCACTGAACTGCTCCTTTCTAGCTTTTTCAGCCTCTTCCTTTGTCAGCGGCTTCACCTCCACCGTGAACAGGCTCTCCGACTGGTAGGCCAGGTGGTCGTAATCACCGGTCGCCTTGATCACCATGCGAACATTGGGGCCCTTCTTGAATGTGTCCACGGTCTGGACCGGGGTGGCGAAATCCACCACGTCCAAGCGCCGCTCCAGCTCCTCGGGCAGCCTGCTGTCGATGAAGTCCACCACGATGTTGCCGGCTTCTTCCTTCATGTCGATGCCGATGCCAGGATCGGACAACGTGACCATCAGGCGCGCTTCACCGTGCTCGCCGCGGCGAAAGTCGACGTTGCGTATGCTGTGCCCTTCCTGTGGCATCTTGCCCGCCGGCGCCACCATGTCTCCGCTGGAGCGGATAGCAGCGCTGGCGGCAATTCCACCCCCCAGGGTGACGAAGACCTGTTTGCCTTCGACCCGTGTCTCGTAGGGAACCATCTGCACCAGATTCACCACCACACGGGTGCGGCCGCCCGCCTCCACGGCGGTGACGCTTCTCACCGCGCCAATCCCCACGGCCTGGGACTTGTGCTCCACGGCGCTGTGCACCCGGGGAAAGTCCAAGGCGATCCGCGCCGGATTGTCGATGGTGAAGCTCAGCGGCTCGGACACAGCCTCCGACATCGTGAGGGCGAGCTGAACACGATCACCAGGCAAGGAAGCAAAGGAGATGGCCTCAAGCGACGCCGCCGCGGCCCGCGCGGACTGCAGGCCCAGAATGAGCAGAAGCCCCGCCACCGCGGCAGCCCACCCGCTTAGTCCCATGCCGAGATGCCGAGCGGGCCGTGTTCTCACGAGCGCCGAATAAATCGAGCCGGTCATTGTTGCAGTCCCCCTCCTGATCCCGCGACTCACTTCTCAGAAAGCGCGATGGTTTGATCTCGTTCGATATACCCGTCGTGCGTATCGGGAACGATCTCCCTGACGTCCATCTGCTGGTCCGAGATGTGCGTAATACGCCCGTAGTTCTGGCCCATGTAATTGCCCTCGCGCACTCGGTAGATGGTCCCGTCCTGCGCACGAACGATTGCCCAGAGCTGGTCCTCTTGCTCCAGGGTCCCCACCATGCGCAGGGAATCGAGTGGGAAGGCCTCCAGTGCCTCAGGCACGTGATCCTTGGGTGGCTGGGGGCCGGTGCCGGGAGCCCGACCCGCCTTCTCCTCCTCCGTCTTCGGCACTTCGAAGGGATCCTTGTATTCCATCATGGCGTACGTGTGGGACGGAAACGGCTTGACCTCCGGCAAAGGAGGAATGCGCCCTCCGGGTCGTTTCTTGACCTGATCTGCATAGGCTCGCAAATCGGCCAGGTTGTCACTGCTGCAGCCATGCAGGAGCAGCATGCCGAGCAGCGACAATGCGGTCAGCCACAGTGTCGTGTTTCGCCCGCTCACTGCCCCTCCTCCTCGATGTAACGGTAGGTCTTGGCCGTGACCTGCATGGAAAGCAGCGGCGGCCCCTCCTCACCCTTGGCATTCTTACTCTTAGCGCCGCCCACTGGGACGATGGCGAAGTCGTGCACCGTGACGATACGCGGTAGAGCCGCGATGTCGCTCACGAACTTGCCGAACTCGTGATAGGTTCCGGTGACCTTCATGTTGATGGGCAACTCCGCATAGAACTCCCGTGGAATCTCGCTCCCAGGCTTGAACAGCTGGAATTCGAGCCCCGCTGCCAGGCCGGTTTGGGAGATGTCTTCGAGCAGACCCGCCACCTCGGTCTTGCCGGGAAGCTGGCGCAGCAGGGTGCCGAAGTTCTCCTCCATCTCCTTCATCTGCTGGCGGTACTTGTCGAGGTTCGCCGCCTTGTGCTGCTTGGTCTCGAACTGCTGCCGGAGGTCTGCCTCCTGGCGCTGGGCCTTGTCCAGGGCCTTCAGCTGATCTTGGGTATCGAACCAATAGGCTGAGCCCAATATGGCCACGCACACCAGCACGGTCGCAATCGCCTTGGCCGCTGCAGGCCAGGACCCGATGTCGCTGAAATCGAGGTTGTTGAGGTCCGCAAGGTTCACTGCTGGTCCTCCTCAGCCGCGGTGCTAGTATCGCCCCGCTTCTTCGTGCGCTGCTGCGCCTGCAGCGTGAAGGTGCTCTCGCCGCCCTTGGTCGGCGTCTCGACGACGCCTAGCACCGCGGCGGTCAGCCAGTCGGATGCCTCAATGTTGCGCATGAGGGCGGAGACTCTGCTGTTGGATTCCGCCTTGCCCTGGGTGGCGATGGAGGAGCCCGTATGCTTCAATCGGTTGAGGTACACCCCTTCGGGCATGACGTTCACCAAGTCCTCGAACAGATGCACGATCATCGGGCGGCTGCGCTGGAGCTGCTGGATGACCTCCATACGCGCCAGCAGCTGGCTCTTCTTCCTCTCCAGGTCCTTGATTTCTTTAATTTGCTGATCGAGAGTCGCGATCTCCTTGGTAAGGAATTCGTTGCGCTCGTGCTGGATGTCCATCAGGTTGGTCATGTGATAGTGGACATAGCCCCAGATACCCAGGCTCACGAGCGCGAACACCACGAGGGTGGTGATGAACTGGCGCTGCCGTTCCTTGCGGAGCTCTTCGCGCCACGGAAGGAGGTTTATCCGTGCCATGTCAGTCAAAGCTCCTCATGGCCAGGCCACAGGCAATCATCAACGCCGGGGCATCGTTGCTCAGGCTCTGCGCCTTGACCCGCGACGAGAGAGACATGTTGGCGAACGGGTTGGCGATC
The DNA here is from genome assembly GCA_964416345.1 of uncultured Ectothiorhodospiraceae bacterium. Taxonomy (GTDB): domain Bacteria; phylum Pseudomonadota; class Gammaproteobacteria; order CAYQDX01; family CAYQDX01; genus CAYQDX01. Next base: position 6,972 of record CAYQDX010000068.1, on the reverse strand, counting down.
GACGTTGTCGTCCCAATCTTGGCGGCAATCAAGTCGTCAACGCCGGGTATCGAGGCGCTGCCGCCCGCCAGCAGAATGTAATCCACGCTGTTGTACTGGGTGGCGGAGAAAAAGAACTGCAGTGAGCGGCTGACCTGTTGGACCATCGCCTCCTTGAAAGGCTCGAGAACTTCGGGCACGTAGTCGTCGGGCAGCCCTCCCTGGCGCTTGGCCATGCCGGCCTCCTCGTAGGAGAGTCCGTAGCGGCGCTGTATCTCCTCAGTGAGCTGCTTGCCGCCGAACACCTGCTCGCGTGTGTAGATCACCTTGAGGCCGTGCATGACGCTGAGCGTGGTCATGGTCGCCCCGATGTCCACCACGGCCACCGTCTTGCCCTGAGCCCGCTCCGGCAGCTGCTCGGCGACCAGCGCAAATGCTCGCTCCATGGTGTAGGCCTCCACGTCGACGACCTTGGCGGCCAGCCCCCCCAGATCTATCGCATCCACGCGCAGCTCCACATTCTCGCTGCGTGAGGCCGCGAGTAGGACGTCGACCATGTCCGGACTCTTTTCCGACGGCCCGATGACCTCGAAGTCCAGGCTGACCTCCTCCAGCGGGTAGGGGATGTACTGGTCTGCCTCCAGCTGGATCTGGTTCGCCATCTCGTCGTCCGAGAGATCTCCGGGCATGGTGATGGTCTTTGTGATTACCGACGACCCGGCGACCGCCGCGGCGGCGTACTTGGCCCGGGTGCCGGAGCGCTTGACTGCTCGCTTGACGGTCTCCCCGACGGCGTCCACCTGGGCTATGTTCTTCTCCACTACCGAGCTTGGCGGGAGGGGCTCCACGGCGTAGCTCTCGACCCTGTACCGGTTCCCCGCCCGACTCAGCTCCAGCAGCTTGACTGCCGTTGAGCTGATGTCCAACCCCACCAATGGCAGCGCTTTCTTCTTGAACAGGTGCGGCAGCTCCATGTTCTTTTTTCCTATCGGCTATATGTGGTTATATAGCATATATGCTCTACAACATTAAATACTAGTCTTAACCATTGTTCAACGTCGGTCAACAAAAATCTGCCGACTTGGCAATGGTCGGCGGGCCGGCCCAGGGACTATACTGGCGAGCGCCCGAACGCTTCCGGGATTCCACCATGTGCCCCCCACCCCAGATTCATCGCGTGAGACTACTCGAGCGCCTCCTGTACGCCGTGCTGCCGCTCGGGGCACTGGGAGCGGGCGCGCTCGCCGGCGTCTATCTCTATCTCGCGCCGAACCTGCCCTCCAGCGAGAATATTCGAGATGCGCGCCTGCAGGTGCCCCTGTGGGTCCATACCCGCGATCTGCGCTTGATTGCGGAGTTCGGCGAGAAGCGTCTCAGCCTCATTCGGCTCTCGGAAGTGCCTGATATGATGGTAAAGCCCGTGCTGGCCGCGGAAGACGATCGTTTCTTAGAGCAGCCAGGGGTGGACTACAAGGAACAGCTGCGTGCCGCCGTGGAGCTGGCGCACAGCGGTGAGAAGGGGCAGGGCGGCCGCACCACCATCATGCAGGTGGCACGTAACTTCTTGCTCGGCAGGGAGAAGACGTACTCACGTAAAATCAGTGAGATACTTATTGCGTTGAAGATCGAGCATGAGCTTTCCAAGGATGAGATCCTGGAGCTTTATCTGAACAAGATTCATTTGGGTCAGCGCGCCAATGGGGTGGCTGCGGCGGCCCAGGTCTGCTGCTACGGGCGCGCCCTCGGCGAGCTCACCCTGGCCGAGACGGCACCGGTGGCGCGCCTGCAGCCCGCCGTGGTCATCGCAGCTCATGGAGCAGGCTCTGGCCGGAATGCCCGAGCGCAGCCGGCCGGAGTCGCCCGGATTGGTCACCGTGAGCATAGACGCCCAGCGCGGTCTGCTCGCCGGCACAGAGCAGAGAAACGCCATCTTCGAGACTTTTCGTGCGGAGAACGTGCCGCACGAGACCGCGACTGGAGCGGACGCACGGTGACCGAGCAGCTGTCCTAGCCCCCGTGCCAGGAGTACCGCAAATGGCCCCCAGACACTCCCACCTTCGCCAGCATATTGCTCAAGAGGCTGCACGCATCATGGCCGAGGAAGGGGTAAGCGACTTCCACTCGGCCAAGCGCAAAGCCGCGACGCGCATAGGCGTCGAAGACCTGCGCAGCATGCCACGAAATCAGGAAGTCGAGGCCGCTCTGGCCGACTACCAGCGGCTGTTCGACCCAGGCAGCCACAGCCACCTCCGGGCGCTGCGGGAGGCCGCCGTCGGCGCCATGCGCCTGCTGGCGCAGTTCAATCCCCGCCTAGTGGGTCCCGTCTTGCGCGGCACCGCGCACCGCCATTCCAGCGTCAACCTGCACGTGTTCGCCGGCGCCGCGGAAGAAGTGGCCCTCTACCTTCTAGCCCGCGCGATCCCCTTCGAGACCGGCCAACGGCGGCTGCGCTTCGGTGCCGAGCGCAGCGCCGAGTACCCCGTCTTCCGCTTTCTCGCCGGGGAGCACGAGATCGAGGTCACGTCGTTTCCGCTGGACGGTCCGCCGCAGCCGCCCCTCAGCCCGGTCGACGGCAAGCCCATGCGCCGGGCACCCTTGGCCGCGGTCCAGGCGCTCCTGGAGGCCAGCGCTCAGACGGCGGCCCGCTCGTAATGCGCCGGATACGGCCCCGCCGCCACGCCTGAGTCTATCGCGGCCTGGGCCACCGCCGCTGGCACCCTGGCGACCAATCTGGGATCGAATGGAAGCGGCAGGATGTACTCGCGGCCGAAGTCCAGGTGCTGCTGGCCGTACGCCTGAAACACTTCCGGTGGCACCGGCTCCCGCGCCAGACACATCAAGGCCTTTGCCGCTGCGATTTGCATGGCGTCGTTGATCTTGCGCGCCCGCACGTCCAATGCACCGCGGAAGATGAAGGGAAAGCCCAGCACGTTGTTGACCTGATTCGGATAGTCGCTGCGTCCCGTTGCCATCACCAGGTCGTCCCGCACCGCGTGGGCGAGCTCGGGCGTGATCTCGGGATCGGGATTCGACAGGGCGAACACGACGGGCCGGGGCGCCATGACCGCCAACATTTCTGGGGCGACCAGCCCCGGACCCGACACGCCGATGAGGACGTCGGCCCCCTCCATGGCATCAAACAGGGTGCGCTCGGTACAGGTCGTGGCGAACTCCCGCTTGTAGATGTTCAGATCGTCGCGCCCCGGATGCACGACCCCTTTGCGATCCACCAGGAAAATATTCTCCTTGGTCGCCCCCATGGCGACCAGCAGGTGCATGGAGGCGAGCCCGGCCGCGCCTGCTCCCAGGCACACGACGCGCACATCCTGTATGGATTTGCCTTGAAGCTCGAGTGCGTTCAGCAAGCCGGCGGCGGTAATGACGGCGGTGCCGTGCTGGTCGTCGTGAAACACCGGGATGTCGAGACGCTCCATGAGCGCGTTCTCGATCTCGAAGCAGTGCGGCGCGGCGATGTCCTCCAGATTGATGCCGCCGAAGGTCGGGGCGATTCGCACGACGGTGTCGACGAACGCCTGGGGGCTTTCCGCTGCCACCTCGATGTCGAAAACGTCAATGTTGGCGAGCTTCTTGAACAGGATTGCCTTACCCTCCATCACCGGCTTGCTGGCCAGCGGCCCGGCGTTGCCCAGGCCTAGGACCGCGGTTCCGTCCGTGATCACGGCCACCAAATTGCCTTTGAGCGTATAGCGGTAGGCTGCGTCGGGGTCCGCCACGATGGCTCGCACTGGCTCGGCCACCCCGGGCGTGTAGGCCAGACCCAGCTCCCGCTGGGTCGTGCAGGGCTTGGTGATCTGAATGGCCAGCTTGCCCGCCACCGGCTTGGCGTGGTAATCCAATGCGGCCTGCTTGTGTGCATCGCCCATGTCGCGTACCTCTACGAAGATTGTTCCCGGACACTGCACCGCATGCGCCTTGGCGCGTGCCCAAAATGAAGAGGGCGCTCCCTGGGAGCGCCCTCTGGCCATATCTTCCTGCGTAAACGGTCTGGGCTAGCGCATGCCGTACTTGCGACGGAACTTGTCCACACGACCGCCCGTATCCACGATCTTCTGCTTGCCGGTATAGAAAGGATGACACAACGAGCAGACTTCGATCTGCAGATCTCGCCCGGCCGTCGAGCGAGTAACGAAGGTGTTCCCACAGCTGCAGGTCACGGTGACCTCTTGGTACTTCGGGTGAATGTCGGGCTTCATCTGTGAGACCTCTTGCTAGATGCGCCGCCGCCCCTGTCGACCCCCCGATCGGGTAGGTGCCGCGGAAAGGCGAAATATCTTAGCGGCAACGCCGCCCCAAGGCAACAGCCTCAGCGCGGGCGAAGCGACAGCACCGTCGTCCGATGATGCGCCCGCGACGACCCGCTGGCTTCAGATGGACCGGGTCGCCGCCGGAGATTCGCGGCCGAAGCTGCAACCACATTGGACCGAGACGGTCCGACATGCTCTGTCCCGCCGGTAGGCGGCTGCACAACGACGAGCCGGCCATGCAGTGCATCGAGCAGTCCACTAGGACCCACCAGCCGCTCCCACATCATCTTCGAGAGCTTCAAACAGGCTCCCAGATCCGAGCCGCTGCGCCGCCGCTCCGCATCGATACGCCATTGCAGGCGCCGCAGGCCGATCTGGCGATGGGCCGGCGCACGTGCGATCAAGGCGTCGAGCAATGCGGCTCGCCGGCGCTCGAAGGCGTCGGGATCGTTGGCCGCCAGGGCCGACCACTGGTCGAAGTCAAATCCCTCGCCCATCGCTTGCGCGCCATCTCCACGACCGAGGTAAACCGCAGAAATAGAATACCACACTAAGGCCGCTTGGCCCGCGCAGCGCGTTGCGGCAAACAACCGAATATTGCAAGCTGTCGGCAGTATAAGGGCACTGGACAGGAGCATGAGCATGGTCGGATGGGCGTTAATGGGCGCGGTGGCGGTCGGCGTCGTGTGGCTCGTCGTGGCCTACAACGGCCTGGTGGCACTGCGCAATCAAGTCAAGAACGCCTGGCGCCAGATCGACGTCCAGCTCAAGCGCCGGCACGACCTGATTCCGAACCTGGTGGAGCTGGCCAAGGACTATATGGCCTACGAGCAGGAGACCCTGCAGAGGGTCATCCAGGCACGCAACAGCGCCGTCCAGGCCAGCGGGCCGGAGCAGGCCATTCCTGCGGAAGGGGCGCTCACGGGGGCGTTGGGCCGACTGTTTGCCCTCATGGAGAACTACCCCGACCTCAAGGCCAATCAGAACGTCAGCCGGCTCATGGAGGAGCTCGCCAGCACCGAGAACAGGATCGCCTTCTCCAGGCAGTTCTACAACGACAGCGTCATGGCCATGAACAACGCGGTGCAAAGCTTCCCAATGAACCTCATGGCCGGTACGTTCCACTTCGGCGAGGCGACCTATTTCGAGGTCCCGGAAACCGAGCGCGAGGCGCCCAAGGTCAGCCTGCGGTGAGTCCGGGGAAGCCTTTTGGGCCGTGGCTCTCTCCCCCGTCCGTTGCCCGGCGTGTGAAGCCCAGAATGCCGCTCAGGCTAAGAGCTGCCGACTCTGCGGCGCGCCCCTGCCCGGCCCTGGCGGGCCTGCGTCATCGACTCACAAGGTGCTGCTGCGCACGGATTTCCTGGCGGCCGCCCGTGCCAACCAGGCGCGCACCCGCCGGCTCATAGCCGTCCTCATTTTCACAGGTGCCGGTCTGGGCTATCTCGCCGGCTGGACCATTCAGCTGTTTGCGGGAACACCGCCTCCCACCGCACTCGACTCGGTGTGGCTCGTTAGCGGCGCAGGCCTGGCCGGCGGGGCGGCCATGCTGGTGCTCGGCAGCGCCTGGTCGGTGGTCGCCCTCAAGGCCGGCGATCGCATCGTGCTGGGCCTGACGGGCGCGCATGAGGCCCCGCTCGATCGGGAGCCCCAGCTGCACAATGTGGTGGAGGAAATGGCGCTTGCCGCTGGGGTGCCCAAGCCGCGGGTGTACGTGGTGGAGACCGAGGCCATGAACGCCTTCGCCACGGGCATGCGACCACACAGCGCGGCCATCGCGGTCACCCGGGGTCTGCTGCAGGGGCTCGGCCGGGACGAGCTGCAGGGCGTGATTGGCCACGAGATGGGCCACATCGTCAACTGGGACGTGCGCTACGCCACCGCGGTCGGCGTGATGGTGGGCGTCATTGCACTGGTCAGCGACGCGCTGCTGCGGCTGCTGCGTTTCGGCGCCCTGGGTGGGCGCGGGCGCAGCGGGCGGGCAGGGGGACCGGCCGCCATCCTGGTGCTGGCGCTGCTGGTGGTCTTCGCCCTGCTTGCGCCGGTGGCGGCCAAGCTGGTGCAGATGGCCATTTCCCGGCAGCGGGAATTCATGGCCGACGCCACCAGCGTGCGCCTGACCCGCAACCCCCTGGGACTGATACATGCCCTGGAGAAGCTTTCCGCCGGCGCCACCACCTTTCCCGGTGTGAGCCGGGCCACCCAGCACTTGTTCATTGTCAACCCGCTGCGCAACTTCGGTGAGCGGGCCAGTGCGCTGCTCGCCACCCATCCACCGGTGGATCGCCGAATCAGCCGACTGCGCAACCTGGGGGCCGATACCTAGACCACTTGGCTCCCCGGTGGATGGCGGGCTAGCGCTTCATGGACTCGAAGAAATCGGAGTTGGTCTTGGTGGCCTTCAGCTTCTCCAACAAGAAGTCCATGGCGGCCAGCTCGTCCATGGGATGCAGGAGCTTGCGCAGGATCCACATCTTCTGCAGCTCGTCCTGCTGGGTGAGCAGCTCCTCCCGTCGGGTGCCGGAGCGGTTGATGTTGATGGCGGGATAGATGCGCTTCTCGGCGATACGCCGGTCGAGATGAACTTCCATGTTGCCGGTGCCCTTGAATTCCTCGTAGATCACCTCGTCCATCTTCGACCCGGTGTCGATCAGGGCGGTGGCAATGATAGTCAGGCTGCCGCCCTCCTCGATGTTGCGCGCGGCGCCGAAGAAGCGTTTGGGTCGCTGCA
>CAYQDX010000067.1:0-14938 GCA_964416345.1 uncultured Ectothiorhodospiraceae bacterium | reverse complement strand
CCAGCAGCACGACGATGACGCCAATCATGCCGATAAACAGCAGACTGCCGACGATCACGGTGCCAGCGGTCAGGTACTGGCGCGTGAAGTCGTAGACCACCCACACTGCCATGGTGGCAGCGGCGTACGCCACCACGGCGAGAAAGCTGCGCCCCCGGCTGCGCAGGGTGCGGCTGTCGGTCAGCAGCAGCGCCAGCGTGATGGCGGCGACCAGCACCGAGGCGCCCGCCAGCACCCGCCACTCCGGAATGTCCACCACGGGCTCAGAGAAGGCGAACTTAGGCTGGCGATCCACGTCATAGACCCCCCAGTAGCTGCCGACACCGCCCTCGGTGCGGCGCTTCCACGGCTGATCGAAGGCCTCCATGACGTAGTAAACGTACTTGTTGTCGCTGGCGAGCTTGAGGAATCGCCGCAGGAAACCAGCCTCGTTGGCCTTGGAGGCTACCGCCGCACGCCACGCCCTGCCGTTGCTCGGCCAACCGACCTCACCGATGACAATCGGCTTGTCTGGGAAGGTGTTGCTGAGCTCGTTGTAGCGCTTCTCCACATAGCCTACCGCCTCATCCACAGGGACACCCTCCCAATAAGGCAGCAAGTGGACGGCCACGTAGTCTACGTGGTCCGCGAGCTTCGGATTCTGCAGCCAGACGTGCCAGGGCTCCGCCGTGCTCACCGGCATCTGCACGGCCGCCCTGACCCGGTCCAGGTACTTACCCAGCTGATCCAGGCTGACATCCTTGCGCAGCTGTGACTCATTGCCCACGATCACACGCACCACGTTGCGCCAGTTCGCCTTGGCCAGCTCGATGAGCTTGGTCACCTGGGCCTCGTTGGCCGCGGCATCGGGCCCTATCCATGCTCCCAGCGCAACGTTGAGGCCGTGCGCCCGCGCCAGGCGCGGCACCTCGGCCAGAGTCGACGACACGCTATAGGTGCGCACCGCATAGGTGCGATCGGAGAGCATGGCGAGATCCTGATCGATTTCCGCCGCGGCGGGGTAGATGCCCCGGCTAGGATCCTCCCCCGAGCGCATGGGAGAGAAGGAGAAACCCTGGATCCGAGCGGGCCAGGGCGGCAGCTGCTCGGGGCGGTTGAGAAAAGCCCAGAAGCTCACGGTGAGCGCGGCGATGGCTACCGTGATCACCACGTTCACCGTGGTCAGGTGCAGGCGTCCGGAGCCCATCACACCGGCAATCCACGCGTCCCACCGGATCCGATCGGTGTCCGCAGCGCTGCAGCCGGCCTGTTGGCCGGGAAAGCAAGACCGAGCCCCGTGGACATCGAATGGAATCCCAGTGAGCGTGGCACCTGATACACCTGCGGGACGCGGCCCGCCGGCCGCGGTAGCCGCCTATTGTAACCGCTCTCCCACCCGCTTCGGCAGGCCTGCGCGCGCGCCGCGCTAGCGCAGTCCCTCCAGGATCTCCAGCAGCTTATCGTACGCATCCGCGAACTTGGCGACGCCTTCCCGCTCCAGCACTTCGTCGATGGCCTCGATGTCGATGCCCAGTGCAGCCAGCCCCTGCAAATTGGCCGCGGCCCCCATGCTGGTCTGGAGCAGTCGCGGCGCCGGCTCGCCGTGGCTGCGGTAGGCCTCCAGGGTCTCTATGGGCACGGTGTTGACCGTGTCGGGGCCGATCAAGGCCTCCACATACTTGACGTCGGAATAGACCGGATCCTTGGTGCTGGTGCTCGCCCACAGAGGGCGCTGGGGGCTCACGCCACGATTCGCCAAGGACTTCCAGCGCTCGGTCCGGCAGACTTCCTGGAACTTCCCGTAGGCCACGCCGGCACTGGCCGTGGCGGCCTGGCCGCGAAGCGCCTCCGCAGCGTCCGCCCGGTCGGGGTCGGCACCGGCGGCGATCGCATCCAACAGGGGGTCGATCTTGGCATCGATGCGGCTGAGAAAGAAGCTTGCCACGGAGACCACGCGCTCCACCGGCCTGCCGGCGGCCAGGCGATCCTCGACGCCGCGCAGGTAGGCATCCAGAGCATCGGCATATCGGGCCACCGAGAACAGCAGGGTGACGTTGATGTTGATGCCCTCGCCGATGAGCAGGCGCACCGCCGGCAGGCCCTCACGGGTGCCGGGCACCTTGATCATGACGTTGGGCCGGTCGAGCAGCGTCCACAGGCGGCGCGCCTCGCGGACCGTGGCATCCGTGTCGCGCGCGAGCAGCGGGGAGACCTCCAGGCTCACGAAGCCGTCGCGGCCACCGCTTCGGTCGTAAACTGGGCGGAACAGATCGGCGGCGCTGCGCACGTCTTCCACGGCCAGGTGCTCATAGATCTCCACGGTGGGCAGACCTCGCCGCGCCAGCGCGGCTATGGCCTCGCCATAGGCATCCGTATGCGCCATGGCCTTGGCAAAGATGGCGGGATTCGAGGTCATCCCGGAAACCCCGTCGGCCGCAATCCAAGCCTTCAGCGTGCCGTCGGTGAGTATGCGCCGCTCGATATAGTCGAGCCAGATGCTCTGGCCGTGGGATTGCAGTGCCCGAAGTGGGTTTCTCGTTGCGTTCATAATGCCCTCTCCGACCATGCCGCGGTGCAGAAAGTTTCACCCGACCCCGCGCAAGCTGACGCCGCCAAAGCCACGCGGGAGCGCCGAAGATCCTAGTCGGGATTGCCGTCACCGGCGTGTCCCTGGGGCTGCGGACCGATGCCGTATTTCAGGGCCTGGGCCTGGGATCCGAGGCGCGTCCCGGCGCAGCCACGGAATGGCTGCGGGGGTGGGTCGGCTATGCAAGTGCAGCGACGCTGGGGGTCCTGGCCCTGCACAGGGCAGTCCTGGGACTTGCCTTCAGCCGCTGAGACTCAGCGATACACCCAGTGTCCCAGGACCGAGGGCGAGCCCCTCACCATGCATCATCAGTGCCCTTCGCGCCGGCAAGCACGCTGCTGGGGATAGCTGTCATGGACGATTTCTCTTTCATTCGGGTCGAAGAGCGGCGCTCGGGTCAACGCGCCCGGAGCCGTCAGGTTGATCACGAAAGCGCGCTACTGCGGCGCCACGATGCGGTAGCTGCTGGTCACGGTGGTACCCTGGCGCAGGGTGGCGGTGGCAGGACAGTAGCGGGACTCGGATAGCTCGATGGCGCGGCGCACGCGAGCTTCGTCCAGACCCTCACCCGTGATCTCATACTCGATGTGCATGCTGAGGAAGCGCCTCGGGTGAGCTTCCGCATCCTTGGTGACGACACGCACCTGCAGGCCCTGCACCGGCTGCTGCATCTTGCGCAGGATGGAGATGACGTCCATGGCGGTACAGCCGGCCAGGCCCGCGGCCAACAGCTCCATGGGACGCGGACCACCATCGGTGCCGCCGACCTCCTCCCGGGCGTCCACAGTGAGCTCGTGGCCGCTGCCCGTGTCCACCTTGAATCTCATGCCCTCCGTGAGTGTGACCTTCGCGTGTGCCATGTGATCTCCTAAGCAGAAGGACCGCCGTGGGGCTCGGACCAGCAACGACCCGGCCGATCGCCAACCCGGCAAACGCCGGTGTGGATCCCGCCGTCCGCCGCCAGCTCCAGCCAGCGGTAGCCAGCCGGACGGTCGTCCAGGGCAAGCTCCAGGGCGCCCGGCAGGAACTGGATGCAGGTCGACGGTGTGCCCATGAGCCGAATCCCGCCGCGTGTGCCGTCGTAGGCCTGATGGGCGTGGCCCCATAGCAGCCCGCGGACCTGGGGGTGGTTGTCCAGAATCTCCAGCAGCCGGGAAGGCTGCTGCATGCCCATGGCATCCATCCACGGGCTGCCCACGGGCACCGGCGGATGATGCAGCACTACCAGAGCATGGTGCTCGGGCAGCTCGCTCAGGCCGTGCTCCAGCAGCTCCAGCTGATCGGCGGCCAGCCCCCCGGCCACGGCTCCCGGCACCGTGGAGTCCAACAAGATGACCTGCCAGCTCCCCTGGAGGATGCGTGGTGCGGTCCTCCAGCCTGGAGCTGCCAGCGAGGCGGCCAGCAGCTCTGGATCGTCGTGATTGCCCGGGATCGCACCCACCGGCATGGTGACATCGCCGAGGGTCTCCAATAGACGCCGGTAGGCACGGGGGCTGGCCTGCTCGGCGAGATCGCCGGTGAGTAGCAGCAGATCCGGCGGCCAGTGGTACTGCCTGGCCAGCGCCAGCACCTGGGCCAGGCTTTCCGCGGTATCCACCCCGGCGAGACGCTGCCCGGCGTCCGCGTACAGATGGGTGTCTGTCAGCTGCAATACTCGGAGGATGGCTCGCTTAGTCCGCATTGTGTCCGGCCTGACCCCGGTGCCGCCCATAATACCCGGCACGGGACGCTAGGCGACGGCCTCGGCGTCTGTGAATGCGCAGCCCCGGGCCAGGCAGTGCTCGAGCCACTCGGCTAACAAGCAGTTCACCTGTTGCTTCTCGTCCTGCTGGCGCATGCGCGGGTTTGGATACGCGTAACGCGGCTCGAAGCGCTGCTCACCCTGGTAGGAGACCACTTCCGCCAGCTTGGCATCGTGGTAGAGCCGTACGCACATGCGGATGTCGACCCGGAGACCCGCGCCCGCTGGCAGCTCCTGGCTCAGACAGATGGTGCTCGTATAGGGAAAACGCTCGACGATCTCCAGGCGCGTGGCGGCGCCGTGCTCTCCGACCGCCTCCACGCTGCCGACCAAGATGCCCAGCTTGGGCACCAGCCGCTGCAGGCGCTGATAGTTGTCCTCGTAGAGGCTCAACAGCGCCGCGATGCGGGGCCGGTAGTCGCCGTGCTTCAGAGAGTTGTCACCCATATTACTGCGTTCGCGCGCCTGTGGTCTGACTGGGAGTCGGTATCATACCGACGCCAAGGCCAAATTTCACCACGGACCCGGTGCGCGCCGGTCTCCCCGCGCTTGACCGGAGTCAAGGTTAAACCGCTCGGCGCCACGCAAGCTCATCCCCGGATAGCGACGGGCCGGGCATCCCCCCAAACCTCCAGACGCCGGAGCCGTCATGTACTGGACCAAGCTGATTCACGTAAGCTGCGTGGCCCTATCCTACTCCCTATTCGTCCTCCGGGGCGTATGGATGCTGCGCGACTCCGCCATGCTGCGGCGGGGCTGGGTGCGTATAGCCCCCCATGTGGTCGACACCCTGCTGCTCGCGAGCGCCATCCTGCTGTGCCTGCAGCTGCGGCTCTACCCGGGTGCCGACCCCTGGCTCACGGCCAAGGTGCTGGCGCTGGTGGTCTATATCGCCCTAGGCACCGTCGCGCTGCGCCAAGGCCGCAGCAAGCGCACTCGCCTTGGGGCGTGGCTCGCTGCCCAGGGAGTGTACTTCTACATGGTGGCAGTGGCGCTCACCCACTCCCCCCTACTCATCGGGTAGCCTGCGCCTGTCGATGTGGCGAGCCGCGCCCTATGCTGGGTCGAGCACTACGCAGCGGAGCCGGCAGCCGTCGCACCATGGGCAAGAGTCGATCCCTCCTGGACACCTCTGGTCCATCAGCGCACATGGAACCGGGCCAAGACCGACGCCGGGACCAGGTCACTAATCGATTTCCATTTGATCGAGATCATTCTTAGCCCGCGACGCCTGCGATTAAATCAGCGCTGGCCGCGCAGGCCGGACGGCCTCCACGCAGGAGTCAGGCACTTGTTTCGGGTCTCCCAGTACACGCGAGAGCGGGTCAGTCGCAGTGCGCCCGCTGCCGGGCGGCCGCCCATGCCGGAGCTCATCTGGAGCCTGCGCCGCCGCGGCCTCGGCGGCGGTGACTGCCGATCAATCTCGGCCGACGGGAACGTTCTCGAGGGGCCGATGGCGGCGGCATGCCGGGACGGCAGCGGCTGAGGGATGGCAGACAACGACCAAAGCTCGAGCATCTGCAGGGTGGGCTCCGCTTCCACTCCCTGTCGGCATTGCGTGCTCTACCAGCTGTGCGCGCCCGGCGCGGGCGCCGTCGAGCGACTCACCGCGGCTGCTCGCCGAGTGGAGCAGTGTCCACCACTGGCACGGGGCGAGCACGTCTTCCGGGCCGGCGACGCCGTTCAGGCCGTGTATGGTATTCGCGCCGGCTCCGTCAAGAGCTATATGAGGGACGATGGCGGGCACATGCGCATCACCGGCTTTCATCTGCCCGGGGAGCTGATCGCGTTGGACGCCATGGGTCTGGACCAGCATCCCTGCAGTGCGCAGACGCTGGAGCCGACCCTGCTCTGCCGAGTGCCCTTCGATCGGTTGGAGGAGGCCGCGCAGCAGCTCCCGGGCCTGCACGCTCAGATATGCCGGCTGCTGAGCCGAGAGATAGCCCAGGCCCGTGGATTTCTCGCACCGTTCGCCAGGAGTCGCAGCGATGCCCGGCTGGCGGCGTTCCTGCTGAGCATACAGAGGCGCACGCCCTGCACCGGAGGCCTGCCCGTCGAGCTCACCCTGAGCATGTCCCGCCGGGACATCGGCAACTACCTGGGAGTGGCGGTGGAGACCGTCAGCCGATTGCTCAGTCGCCTCGAAGAGCAGGGGGTGCTGATAGCCCGCACCAAGCGTATCCGTGTGCGGAGCCAGAGCTCATTGGAAGCCCTGGCCGCCGGCATTCCGGCTGCGGGCCACCCCTGAGCCTCAGGGCATGATGCTCGCAGAGCAGCTGACGACCTTGGGTCAGGCCATGCGGGGTACCGCACCGGCTGTCGGCGCCTGCTACGGCGACCGGCATGGAGCGGACAGCCAGCGCCCTGATTCACGATGACTCTTGACGGAGCGCCACCGTGCCGCCCGACCACCGGATCCCAGATGCCCCTGCAATGCCCGAGGCCGGTCCGTTCGCGCCGGAGGCCACCGAAGCCTACGCCCGCTGGCGGGAGATGAAGCTGCGCAGCCAGCCGCAATCACTGGACGAGCTGATCGTCGAGCTGCAGGACCCGCGGCGGCTCACGCCGGGAGAGCGGGAGGCGCTGACGGCGCGCTGCAAGCGGGCCAACATGGCGCTGTACATCAGCACGGTCGGAGATGAGGCCGCGAAGGACATCCCCCTGGAGCTGGGACGCCAGCTGGGCCTGGTGCGGCTCGACAGTAGCATGGGTGCCGATGACGACGGCATTACCTCACTGGAGGTGGCTCAGGACGGAAGCCGCGACACCTACATTCCCTATACCGACCGGCCCATACACTGGCACACGGACGGCTACTACAACACGCCCGTGGCCCAAATTCGCGGTCTGATCCTGCACTGCGTGCGCCCGGCGGCCCGAGGCGGCGCCAATGCGCTGATGGACTCGGAGATGGCCTACCTGCTGCTGCGGGATCGGAATCCGAATTGCATTCGCGCCCTGATGGCGGCCGACGCCATGACCATCCCGGCGAATGTGGTGGACGGGCGGGTGCTGCGCCCAAGCCGCACCGGGCCGGTATTCCGCGTGGGGCCGGATGGACGGCTGCACATGCGCTACACCAAACGCTTGCGCAATGTGATCTGGCGGGAGGATCCCATCACCCGGGAGGCCGTGGCGCGGCTGGCAGCCATCCTCGACGGCGATTCACCGGCCGTATTCCGGGCCACGCTGCAGGCAGGATGGGGGCTGGTGTGCAACAACGTCCTGCACGACCGCGCCGGCTTCCGCAACGGTGCCGACGCCCAATCCAAACGCCTGCTGTACCGCGCGCGCTACTATGACCGGGTGGCGGACACCTGACCGCTCGCCGCCTGCTCTCTTGCCGCGGCGGCGTCCATTTCGTTGCGCAGCCGCTGGAGGGATTCCTGGTTGGGACAAAACGCGTAGTCCTCGACCTTGGACTGCGCGGGGTCCAGGGTGTCGACGCAATGCTCGGTCTGCTCGCAGGACTGACAAGTGTCGATCTGCTGGCGAACGTCCTTCAGATACTCGCCATGCAAATAGTGGCCGGTATCGACTCCGACCAGCTTCAGCATCTTGGCCAAGGGCAGCTCGGCCACCCGGCGCGCAAGGCGCTCGCGCACCAAGCGGCCGACCTTGAGATTGCGGCCGATCGCGGCGGCCAAAGCCACCACCAGCACGAGCAGCGCCGCGACCATGAGGCCGAGGGCGGCGAGATTCAAGAGCTCCATACGCATGCTCCACAGGAGAGATGGACGGATTCAGCGCCCCGCAGGGAGCGGCCCTGCCCGCGGTGTGCTCGATTGACGGATACCGATACAGTTTAACAGCTGGGCCGCGGATTCGCCCGCGCCAGTCGCCCGGCCGCCTCCCCTGGACGCGCCAGCAATGGGCCCGGCAGGGTGACGTCCCTGCTTCGAGTGGCTCGCATCCTCTGGGCCTTCCAGCGTCGACCCCTTAGGCGGACCCGAGGGTGTGCAAGCTTTGGCCAGAGCTGGCCCCGGCGGATTGATCCCGGTCAGCTCAAGTGTTCCCGAGCTCGCGCAGGCGCACGACGTCGTGCACCTCGACGCATCGGCCGTGGACGCTGATGATTCCGGCACGGCAAAGGTTGTTGAGGATGCGGGAGAAGGTCTCCGGCTGGATGGACAGGCGCGAGGCAAGAATGCTCTTGGCGGCCTGCAGCTCGATGCTGCATGTGTCGTCCGTGCCTGCGGCAGGCAGCTGGCCGACCAAATAGGACACCAGCCGGTCGGTCGCGCTCTGCAGCGTGAGGCGGTCGATCTCGTTGAGAAAGCGCCGCAGGTACATGCTCATCTCTCCCATGAGGCGAAAGCACGTGTCCATGGAATCACGCAGCACCTGCAGGAAGACCCTGTTGTCGAAGGAATATACCTCGGCGCTAGAGATGGCGGCGGCGCTGACCGGGTAGCGTTGACGCTCCATGAACATTACCGCCTCGGCGAAGGTCTGGCCGGGCTGGATGATCTCGACGATCTTTTCGGCTCCGTCCAGAGAAACGCGGCTGAGCTTCACCTGTCCTTCCCGCAGCAAATAGAAGCGCTCGGCCCGTTGTCCGCGCTCGAACAGCCGCTCGCCGTCCTCCAGCGCAACTACCCTCATGTGCTGCTTCATGCGCTGGAGCTCTTCGGTACTGAGCGCGGCAAGCAAATAGGTACTATGCAGGATGGCGTCGACATCCTCTGGAAGCTCAAGAAAATGCATGGGCCGATGCCTCCGCAGGACATGGCCTAGATTAGGCACCATCCCAGACCCCGCGCAAGGTAGGAAGGAGCTCACCGGGGGACGTGTCCCCGGGGAGGTGCAATCAGCGGCTAGTACCAGAATTCGGGGTAGCGACGGGAGGCAGGGATGTTGTTCACCAGCAGGGCGATTGCCAGCAGGATCAGGGCGCCCAGTCCCGCCGGCACCAGGGCATAAAGAAAGCCCAGGGCATGCACGCGGTCGCCGCCGATGACGGCAATCAAGGCGGTCGCGCCGCCCGGAGGATGCAGGGTTCGGGTCAGGTGCATCGCCGCGATGGCGGTGGCAACCGCGGCAGCCTCGGCCAGCCACATCTGCCCGTGCAGCAGCTTGAAGGCTGCCACGCCGACCAGCGCCGAGATCACATGGCCGCCCACCAGGTTGCGGGGCTGAGCCAGGGGACTGCGCACCGCGCCATAGGCCAGCACCGCGGAGGCGCCGAAGGACCCGATCATCAGCACGAAACCGGTCCCCTCGAAGTACAGGTGGTTGAGCCCCGCGACCGCGCCGATGCCCAGCATGGCACCCACCCACGACCAAAACACTTCGCTGTCGCTGACCCGCGGGGGACTGCCCCGGGTCGTGCCGCGCATCTTGTCGAGGTAGCTCACGCGATGGTCTCCAGCTTGCAGGCGTGCATGAAGTCCTTGCGCGTGAGCATGCCGACGAGCCTGCTGGAGGCGTCCACCACCGGCACCCGGCTCACGGGGTGCTGCTTGAACAACTGGATAATTGCTGGAAAGGAGGCATCCTCGCGGAGGGTGACGGCAGGGCGGGTCATAGCCGCGTCGGCGCGAGTCTCGTGCAGGCGGTGACCGAGCTCATCGGCCCGCTCAACAAAGCGCACCAGAAACTCCATCACCCTCGGGGTGCCGAGCTGGCGTAGGAAATCGGTCTGCGACAGCAGGCCCAACACGTGATCTGCCTCATCCACCACCGGCACGCCCTTGACGCCCCGGGCTGCCATCGTGCGCGCCACCTCGTCCAGCATCGTCTCAGGAGGGACCGAGACCACCTCGCGCGTCATCATGTCCGCCGCACGCAACCTGCCCACCAGGCGCTCAATCGCGTGGCGGAACGCCAAGTGGTAGATCTCGTGAAAGTCCTCCGTCGTGATGTCGATGTATCCGGACACATGGCTCATGGCATCGTAGATATCCTCGTCCGAGATATCCACGTTGAGCTTCGGCGCTGGCGCAGCGTCGCGCTTGTCTTCGGCCATTGACGGTCTCTCCCGGTCGGTCTCACCCGACTGACTGTCGAGCGTAGCAGGGCAGATTGGGCCGCCCATTGATGCACATCAATGCGCGCGGCGCAGATTTGTCATCTCGATGAGACTGGGTTGAGCGTCGCGGCGAGCTGCCCGACGCCTCGGGCGAAAGGCCCGCCGCGGTGGCTGGCCGTACCGTCAGTCTCAGCTGCCCTAGCTGATGAAGGTTGAATATGCCAACCATTTCGCGGCCTGGGTGACACCCTCGGGACTCACCGGAGCCGGCGGCGGCTGGCTCCAGAGCGTCTCTAGGGATTCACGCAGCCGACCGGCTTCCAGGTCCGCCAGGGACACCTCCAATGCCCTGGCGTGGGCGTGCAGCCAATCGACCAGGAACGGCTCTTCCGGCCAGTCGTCGCGGCGCACATAAAGCACCGGCACGGCGTTGCAGGCGGCCTCGGCCACGCTGCCATAGCCTGGCTTGGTGAGCAGGGCGTCGCAGCCCGCCAGCACGTCGGTGAATGGCAGTCCGAAGGACTCCAGGATGAGCACGTCGTCCCGCCGCACTTCCCAGTCGGCCTGCATCACCCAGTGCACGCCTGGCACCGTCGGCCAGTCCTCCATCGGCAGCCGCAGCGCGATGCCCCCCATGGCCACCAGCACCAACCGCTCGTCCTCGGGCAGGCCGCGTCGCAGCCGTGCACGCTGGGCCGTGCCACGCACCGCGATGGGCGCCAGAGGCTCGCCCCGGACCACGGTGGGCATGGGCATGCTCGGGGCGGGTTGCAGAAAGCACTCCGCCCGGGCGTAGGCGTCGACCATCTGGTCGTGGATGCGAGCCCCTTCGGGGCGGCTGCCGAAATGGTGCCGGTAGATGTCTGCCCAATTCAGACAGCACAGGGCGACCGCCGGGATCCCGGCCAGCGCCGCCCCGGCCAGGGGCAGGTAGGCGACGTTGCTGAGCACCAGGTCGGGAGCCAGGGACTCCAACAGCCTGGCCTCCTCGTCCACGTGCCGCTGCCAGCACTGGTGCAGCATGGCGTAGGCGTGAGCGCTGGCCTCCAGATCCACCGCCAGGGCCGAGCGCATCACCATGCCGAAGTCCGCGGCCTCCTGGCGGTAGGCATAGGGCCCATGCACCCGGCTGGAGATGCGGGCCTGTGGCAGGGCGCTGCGCACCGTGACCCGCAGATCGGGCCGCAGCACGCGCAAGGCATTGAGCACCGGCGCGGTTTGGGAGAGGTGACCATAGCCGTGGGCGGACACCACGACCAGCAGATGGGGCGCGCCGCCCCGGCCGTCCAACGGGCTCACGGTGCGCTCGGCCTCCGCCGCTGGCTCGGGTCCAGCCGCTCCATCAGGTAGCAAAGACAGTCCTGCTGAATGACCGTCTGGTTGAGCGTGAGCATGGAAGGCATGACCGGACGCAGGGTGCGCAGCTCCCCATCCACGGCGCTGAAGTACTCCCCGCAGACCTCGCGTCCGTGCTCGTCGCGCACGTCCAGCAGGCAGCCGTCGACCCCCGGACGCAGCCTGCCCAGTCGTGCGCCTTCGGGCAGCTCCTGGAAATTCAGGTGATCCAAGTCGGGCTCGAAGCGAATATCGAAGTCGCCCTCGCCGAAGCCGAAGCGGGTCCCATTCTTGACCTTGACGGTGGCCACCGTATGGAACAGGTCTATGTCGTGGGCCGCCACGGGATGGCTGGGTAGCTCCGAGAGTCGCAGGCAGGCATCCAAATACCCCAGGCTGTGCTCCACCCCGTGGAGCTGGCCCGGCTGGCCGCACTCCAGGGTCACCGCCGGACAAAGCCCGGCAAAGGCGCGGGACTGCACGGTGTCGGGACTGGTGAAATACACCACGGTGCGACTGAACAGGGTCGCCAGATGCAGGAATTGCGGCGCCAGGCGGTTGACACAGGCGTAGTGGGGGTTCAGGCCGGTGTTGTTGTGCACGTCCACGCTGGCGAACGGCCCGCGCGCTCGCATGGCCTCCAGCACCTGCCTGGCCATGGCGTGCTCGGGGCTGTCGCCGCCGCGCCAGACGCGGTTGAAGTCCGACTGTCCATCGAGCCGGCGCAGCCCGTGACGGGCCGCCGCCACGTTGCCGATAAACAGACTCATGGCCCTGGGCAGATCCTCACCGCCGGAATAGCGGTACAAGAGGGCCTGCACGGCCTGCAGGCCGGAGTCCTCGTTGCCGTGCAACAGGGTGCTGATGAACAGCGGCGGCTCTCGCCGCCCGGGCAGGTGAATGAGGGTCGGCCCGGCAAGGACCTGATGCAGGCGCGCGGCGGGCGTGCTCAGGAGCCCCGCGGGCAGCTGGTCGGTGATCGTCAGCATCCCCTTCCCCACTCGTGCACGGGCAGGCTGCGCTCCTGGTGCGCCAGATAGGCGGCGGTCATGCGCGCCATGTCCCGGCCACAAGCCGCGGCACGCTCCATCTGCCAGACCCGACCGGAGCGGCGCGTGCGCACCCGGGCCTCGATGATGCCCAGGTAGGCGCGGGCGTCAGACTCATCCAGGCCCAGCCGGGCAAGCCCCACCCGCGCCGCTGGAATCAGCTCCTGCAGCAGCAGATCCTGGGCGCTCAATCGTCGCCCGTCCAGCCACTTGAGGGTCGCATCCAGGCCCTGGCGGGCGGCCACGTAGAAATTGGCCCGGGCGTCGGCGAAGCTGAGCCGGGTCTCCGGGGGAGTCTCCGCCATGGCCAACGCATGGACCAAGCCAAAGAACAGCGCCGCATTGGCGATGGCGTCGGGGACACTGGGCCCGGCAGACACGACCCGATGCTCGACACGCAGGTGGGGACGCCCGCCGGCATCGAAGCCGATGAGCGGCCGGTTCCAGCGCCAGATGGTGCCATTGTGCAGGCGCAGGTGCGGAAGGCGCTCCTGGCTGCCTTCCATGGCAGTCGGCAAGAGCACCGGCACCTGCTCCAGGTTCTCCAGGAAGCACTCCAGCACCGATTCCTTAGCATAGCCGCTGCCGAAGGACACCCGCGGCGGGGAGTCGCTGCCGGCGACGGCGACCGCCTGCTCGAACAACGGGATGCGGGTCTCGGCCCACAGCGCCTTGCCGAACAGGAAGGGCGAGTTGGCGGTGGCAGCCACCATCGGCGCCGAGAGGACCTGGGCGGCGTTGTAGCAGCGCACCGCATCGCGCTGGCTCACCTGCAGATGAATCTGGAACGACGTGGTGGCGGCCTCCAGCATCACGTCGGAGTGCACCAGCCGCAGGTTCTCGGGCCCGCGGATGTCGACCTGCAGCGGCACGCCGCGGCGCAACCGCAGGACCTGCTCGTTCAACGCCCGGTAGCGCAGCATCTGTGACATGTGCTCCAGGGTCAGGTCCCGCTCCTCCAGGGTCGGTAGGATTCCGATCATCAGCAGATGCGCCCCCAGGGGCTGGGCGCCTTCCTGACAGCTGCGCCAGGTGCCGGCCAGGGCATTGTGCATACGGCGCAGGGCCGGACCGGACAGGGGCTGGGCGGGCGTGTTGAGCTCCACGTTGTACTGCGAGAGCTCGGGGACCACCAGCGGGTTGCCCAGCCGCGCGAGATAGCGCTCGTTGATGGGGGCCGGACGCATGTGCTCGTCCACCAGCCAAGCCTCCAGCTCGAAGCCTCCGACCGGCTCCTCCTCGACGAAGCGTCGCTCCACGAACCAGGTCTCCAGGCGCCGTGTCTCCTCCCGCAGCGCCGCCTCGAAGCGCTCGAAATCCTGCTTGTTGAAAGAGCTGCTGCTGATCTCCTGACCCATAGCGTCTCAGTCTACACCCTGCTGCCTGCAGCCGCGGCAGGCTCAGCGCCCGGCCTGCGGGCGAAACACCGCCGCCTCCGGCGGCCACGGCACCCGGCTGGCCCCGTCGATAGCTCGCCACATCCTGCCTCAGCGCCGCAGCAGCGCATCCAGCGCTTCGAGGCGCCCCGGCGTCCCCACGTCTACCCACCGCCCTCCATAATGCTCGCCGCCGATCCGGGCGTCCGCCATGGCGGCCCGCAGCAGCGGGGCCAGAGGGAAGCGACCCGGGGCATGCTCGGCAAACAGCGTGGGCCGGTAGACCGCGATGCCGGCGAAGGTCAGGCGCGGCTCCCCCTGAGCCAGCACGCGGCCCCCGTGCAGGGCAAAGTCTCCGTCGGGGTGATGGTCCGGGTTGTCCACCAGCACCAGATGCCCCAGCCCAGCCGGCTCGACCGGCAGCCGACCGTAGTGATAGTCGGTCCAGATGTCGCCGTTCAGCACCAGGAACGGCTGCTCGCCCAGCAGCGGCAAGGCATGGCGGATACCGCCACCGGTCTCCAGGGCCTCTTCTTCTGCGGAGTAGCGGATGCGCAGGCCGTAGCGCCCCCCATCCCCCAGAGCGGCCTCGATCTGTGCTCCCAGATGGGCGTGATTCACGACGACGTCCCGGATGCCGGCCGCCGCCAGGGCCTCCAGATGATACTCGATGAGTGCCCGGCCTCCGGCCCGGAGCAGGGGCTTAGGGGTGTGGTCGGTCAGGGGGCGCATGCGCTCGCCCCGACCCGCCGCCAGGATCATGGCCAGCAAGGCGCGGCCCTCATTCGGAGCCGAAGGCGGCCAGCGCCGGCAGGACCCGCTGCCGCAGCAGCGCCCCCAGGGGATGCAAGGGCGGATAGGCGTCGCAGACCTCCACCACGTAGTCCAGGGTGCGCGGGA